>NZ_CP141769.1:1204392-1505490 GCF_035621355.1 Thiobacillus sp. SCUT-2
ACGAAGTCGGAAATCAGCGAGACGACGTCGACGCCCTACATGGGGCTCGAAGCCGGATCGACCAAGGTGCGCCAGGCCTGGGACGGCGCGGTGAGCAAAGTCTTCTTCGAGTCGCCCATCGTGCGCCTGCTCAAGCTGGGTTACAGCGACATCTACCGGGACGGCCTGCAGATCGAGAAGGGGCCGATCCCGCCGCAGAGCATCATCATCCACCGCTACTACGACGTCGCCGACCCGGACTTCGGTTCCGGCAAGGTGCCGACGATCGAGGACGCGGCGAAGGGCCTCAGCGACCTGATCCTGCGCGTGCGCGACCAGGTGTGCAGCGGCGGCGGGATGACGCGCGACCAGTTCCGCGTCTATCTCGTCGCGCATTCGATGGGCGGGCTCGTCTGCCGCTGCTTCCTGCAGAACGCGGCGGCGGGCAGCGCCGAGGCGCGCAAGCTGGTCGACAAGGTCTTTACCTACGCCACCCCGCACAACGGCATCGAGATGGCCGGCATGAACGTGCCGGGCTTCTTCGACCTGTGGGACATGAACAACTTCAACCGCGGCGAGATGCGGAAATACCTCGCCATCCGCGACAAGAATACCGGCGTCAACTCGCTCGACGGCAAGTTCGACCCGCGCCGCTTCTTCTGCCTCGTCGGCACCAACAGCAAGGACTACGACGTCGCGCGCGGCGCATCGCGCCTGCTTGCGGGCGAACTCAGCGACGGCCTGGTGCGCATCGAGAACGCCTGGGTCGAGGGCGCGCCGCGCGCCCACGTCCACCGCAGCCATAGCGGGCCCTACGGCATCGTCAATTCGGAAGAGGGTTTCCAGAACCTCACGCGCTTCCTGTTCGGCGACGTGCGCGTCGACGGCGTTCTCGCGCTCGACAACCTGCCGCTGCCGCCGACCACACTGCTGCAGAAGCTGCTCGGCAAGAAGATCGGTTATTACTTCGAGGTCGTCGTCGCGACCCGTGGCGCGCTCGACTTTGATCTCACGCGGCGCACCATCGCCAACAATTGCGCCATGCTGCGCACGCGTGCCGAACTGTTCGACGACGCCGGCGCGCTCAAGCCCGACGCCCGGCAGCCGCATCTCTTCTCGACCTTCCTCGATTTGTCGAAGCGGCCCGAGGGGAGGGCGGAGATGATGTTCACGATCCAGATTGCGGTGTCGATGATCACCTATTCCGGCGAGGACAGCGAAGCCAACGAACACTACGTGCCGGGCGAATACCTGTTCCGCGACACCCTCGTCATCAGCGCCGTGCCGCCGGCCGATTCGACGGCGTCCTGGCAGGTCGGCTACGTGCTCGCCGACAGCGGCTGGTCGAGCGCCCGCATGACGCCTGCGAAGGGCGAGGTGGACGAACAGGGGCAGCCCTACGTGGCGATCCCCCTGCAGAACGACAAGGGCTTCAAGGCCACCCTGCGGCTCTATGGCTCGCACTGGGAATAGCCTGGCCCGCACCGACTCACCGATAGACCGGAGCATGGAATGAACGAAGTCACCCTGAACGGCAGTTGCCTGTGCGGCGCCGTCCGTTATGAAGTCACCGGCGATCCGCAGCGCTTCTACCATTGCCACTGCGCGCGTTGCCGCAAGTCATCGGGAACCGGGCACGCGACGAACCTCATGCTGACCGACGCACGGCTCGTCTTCTCGTCCGGCGAGGCGCTGCTGAAGCGCTACAAGCTGCCCGAAGCCGAGCGCTTCGCGCGGCAGTTCTGCAGCGAATGCGGCAGCGCCGTCGCCCGTGTCGTCCCCGAGCTCGGCGCCGTCGTCGTGCCCGCCGGCTCGCTCGACTGCCCGGCGCCGATCCAGCCGCAGGCGCGGATTTTCTGGGACTCGCGTGCCGAGTGGTCGTGCGACGATCGACCCTTGCCGCGGTACGCGGAATATCCGCCGGCTTGAGTCGGCCTCGGGGAAGACGGTGTCGTGATCGAGGCGAGCGTCGCGATTTCGGCCCAAGCACCCTTATCCCCAGCTAGGAAGATGGGGCGGCTCATGGCTCCTGAGGGAGCGGATGGAGGGGCGATCGGTTATATGTTCGCTTGCTCAAACAAGAACCCGACACCTGGCCTGCTTCGCAGGGGCTTCATTCGTTTGAGTGAACAGGCTTGGCTTTGCTGTCTAGGTTGTGACGAAGCGATCGCGCAGCAAGGGGGTCAAGTGTTCCCAGTTGGTTGATAGCCTGTAGCGCCGCATCCTTATCACCTTGGGCCAGATTGGCTTCTGCCAGTCTGCGCCAAATCAGTGGATTCCGTGGGTCGATGCGTATTGCTCGTTCGAGATGCTTACGGGCATTGCCTGGTTGCATCATCTGTGTGAAGGCTTCGGCCATATATAGGCGTGCGTCGAGCGCGTTGGGCGCCAGCTTGATAGCATGGTCCAACGTCTGTATTGCTTCCCCCAACTGCCCCTGGCGCAATTTTGCTTCACCCAGATTGATCCATGCGTTGGCGAAGTCCGGTTTCAGCCGGATGGCGGTTTCGAATGCTTTCACCGCACCCTCGTAACGCCCTAGCTTGAGCAGGGAATAACCCTTGTTACTCCAGTTCTCCGGAATGCCCGGGTGAAGGGCGATAGCGCGTTCCATGTATTCGAGTGACTTGGCGTACTCGCCACGTTGGCCATACACAGTGGCAAGAACCAGGAGGGAATTGACATCATTGGAATCGAGGCTGAATGCGCGCAGGGCGGCCGCCTTCGCATCGTCCAGCCGTCCGGCGCGAACAAAGGCGTTAGCCAGGCTGGACCAGCCTATGGCCTTGTCTGGCTGGATCACGGTCGCTTGCTTCCAGGCAGAGGCCGCGGCGATGAAATTGCCTTGCTGGAAACGGACTGAGCCCAAGCCCAGCCAAAGATCGACACCCTTGGGATTCAATTCGACCAGTTTGTTGAAACTCTGTTCGGCCTCGGCGTAGTGCTTGAGGCTTATTTGAACAGTGGCGAGGGAAGACCAGGCCATGAGATGTTCGGGATTCAGTCTTATCGCCTTGCGCAAACTGCTTTCCGCTTCCTCAGGATTGCCCAGCCTGCTTTGGGACCAACCCAGGTCAGCCCAGGCGTCCGCTGATTCAGGATTCAACTCCACCGCTTTGCGCCAGGCTTTGTCCGCCTCGGCCAAACGCCCGCGTTTCTGCTCGGCCACCCCTAGGGCGATCCAGTTTTCCGCGTCATTCGGCCGAGAAGCGGTGCGTGCTCCCAGCAATTCTGCCGCCTCGGTTTCTTTGCCTTGCTCCAGCTGCAGTCCGACCAGCGCCTTGTACAGATCGGCATCATCCGGCTTCAGCCGTAGCGCTTTGCGATAGGCCTTTTCCGCGCAGGCTAGATCTTTCCGCCTGGTGCAAGTGATGCCGACCATTTTCCACGCCACGGGATTGGCGGGGTTTAGACGAGCGGCGGTCTCGTAGGCCGTTTGCGCAGCGTCCATCTGACCGCTGTTGATCTCAACGTCACCCAGCGCGAGCCATGCCCGCGGCTCTTGCCGGTAGAACATGGACAAGGCGCGCTGAGCCAATTCGCGGGCTTCGGCGAAGCGTCCTTGCTGGGTCAATACAATGGCCTGGCTGCCGATTGCCGAGGCCAGATGAGGATCCAACGTGGCCGCACGCTGATAGTCCAGCATCGCCTGCGCCAATTGCCCCTGATTTCTCAAGGCATCCCCACGGTTGATGAGGGCCAGCGCGGAAGTAGGGTAGGCGGCTAGCCAGCGATCCGCCCAATCCTTAAGTCCTGGCCAGTTTCCTTGCCCGGACAATTTTCCGGCTTCGGCGAGCCAATCAGGATCCGGTGCTGGCTCAGGGGCGGAGGGACTGGTTGCCTGGCCACGTTTCTCCAGCTCTTCCAGCCAATCAGTGGGTAGGGCTATGTTGAAATTCTGTCCGTAGCTGAAAATGCTGGCGGTCAGCCCAACCAATCGACCTTGCCCATCGAACAGCCCGCCCCCACTTGAACCGGGCGACAGGGGGGCGCTCGTGTAGAGACGGGAATCGTGTTCCGCTTGGGGCAAGGCAGAAACCAGGCCGGAGCTGACCGTCAGTTCAAGACCGAGAGGATTGCCCACCGCATAAACGCTTTCCCCGACCTTCAAGTCCGCGCGCTTGCGCAGCGTGACCGGTTTGGCCGACAGGCCGGGTACGCTCAGCACGCATAGATCACGTGACAAATCGCTGCGCTGGAGATTTGCCGCCAGTTTTTTCCCTTGCCAGGTCACCTCGATGGCTCGGCCCTCGTCCACGACATGACAGTTTGTGGCAACTTGTTCAGAGCCGACGACAACACCACTCCCTTGATTCTCAGGTTGATGGTGCTCGTCGCGGGTCTCGATCGTGACGACTGCGGTTCGGACTTGTTCGAATACCTTTTCGGCTTCTCCCGCCCACGCGGGCGACACAGTCCATAGGCCAAGGACAGGCAGCGCACCGACAAGACCCATTGTGGCCGGCCTCATGGCTGTGCCTCCATAGGAAACACATAGTCCCGGTAGAACTGCTCGGCGTGTACGCCATCAAGTGCGCGCAGGCGCTGGTAAACGCGGTGTACGTCATCGGGTCGATCGGCGCGCGCGTAGGTCTCGCCCAGGGCATGCCACACTTTGGCTTGATCGGGTGCCAGACGTAATGATTGTTCGAGCGCGGTGATGGCCTCCGCGTAGTGTCCTGTCTTTGCCTGGACAAAGCCGATCTGGCGCCATGGGAAGGGGTCGTCTGGATATTTGGCGCGGAGTGCCTCGAACAGGGAGAGGGCTTCAGCGTCTTGCCCATCGTCTTTCAGCATGACTCCCAGCTCTGCTTGATAGGAATCTTGTTTTGGCGCCCGTTTGATGGCTTCGCGTTGAGCAGCGATCGCCTCGGGATAGAGGCTCAGTTGGTAATACGCATTGGCGAGTTGTTCCCATGCCCAGTCGGGCCTGCCCGGATTGGCTGAAATGCCTCGTTTGAGCGCCTCAATGGCAAGTCCATAAGCGCGCAGCTGAATGAGCGCCGTGCCGCGCCAGACATGCGTATTGCCATTGTCCGGTGCAATCCGTGCGGCGCGGTCTGCCGCCCTCAGCGCGCGATTCGGAAGTCCCAGGGACGTGTAGGCCTGGGCAAGGCGCAACCAATAATCCGGGCGCTCCGGCCCTATCTCGGTCAAATGAGCGGCGGCTTGGCGGGCGCTCTGGAAATCACGACGATTGAGGGCATTGTCGAACAACCTCTCCCAGGCTTTGGCATCGACGGGATCAAGCTCGACCGCTTTCCGGAACGATTTCTCGCTTGCATCGGCACGGCCCAATATCTGTTCGGCGACGCCCTGCGCGAACCACAGATCGGCAATCTCCCGGTTTTGCTCGATGGCCGCGTGCAGAACGTCCAGAGCCTTTTCCGCTTGGTTCAGGCGAAGCTGGTTTCGTACCAGGGCAAGGGTGATGGAAACAGAGGCCGGCATCCGGGCCAAGGATTTTCCGTAAGCATCGACCGCTGCCGGCCAGTCTTGCCTTCCCTCGCTTGCCAGGCCCAACCAGAGCCAGGGTTCATGATTTCCGGGCTGCCGGCGCGACCAGTCTGTTGCAAGCTCGGCCAGTGCCTTCCAATTTCCAGCCTGGGCCAGGTTTGCGGCCTCGCTCTGCAATTTCCCGAACGCGTTGGAAAATCCGGCTCGCTCGACAATCTGCGGCAGCCACGCGGCAGGGGCGGCGAAGTTGATGTTCTGACCATCCCGCTTCCGATAATCTGTCATGCCGAGCAAGCGGCCATTCTCGTCAAACAGGGCACCTCCTTCGGATCCCGGAGCAAGGGCGGCAGTGGTCTGGATCCAGGATTCACCGCCAATTTCACGGATGCCCGAGACCAAGCCTTCGGAAAGGCTAAGCCCCAGTCCCAAAGCGTTGCCAATGGCATAGACGCGTTGTCCGACCCGCACTTCTTCGAAGGGGACGACGCTGAGTTGGGCGGAGCGCAAGCCTGGTACGTCAAGTCGACAAAGATTTCGTGCTTCGTCACGCTGGCGGGGATATGCCGAAAAAACGTGACGATCCTGAATCACCACCCATTTGTCCGCCGTACCAAGCAGGTCGCATTGGGTGATGGCGGCATCGTTACCCAGCGACGTTGCGCTGGCTTGCACTTGAATCTTGTCTTGCGCATCCAGACCTTCAAGCACGAGAACATTTTGACGGGAACGATTGTAGATTTCGTTCGCAGTGGCAGCCAGAAGGTCTTGAGCACACAAACTCGTCAACGCGATGACGAACGTGGTGCGCACAAGAGCGGTCAACTTCATTGACCCTTGGCCGTGAGATCGACGAGTTTGTCTGCCATACGGGTCACGGCATTAACCATGGAGCGCTGTATGGCGTAGCCAAGCTGCCGTGAGAGCCAGCCCATGGGCTCGTTCTCGTGGACATGCACATATCCTTCCAGATCCTTCGATTCAATCTTGCGGCAGGCATATAGGGTAAGCAGTAGATATTCATTGGGCGCATTGGCATCGATTTGCTCGCGCAACTTGGCCAGCCTGGCCTCGCGGTCCGCTTCGGTCAGCATGCCTCCCAACGTTTTGCTGACCATTTCGTAGCGGGTGTCCGCGAGAATGCGAGAGCCGCCAGTGGCAGAGTCCAGCCGCTGTATCAATTGCACCCTGCCCGGGTCGGGCGGATGCTTCTGAAATCCTTTCGCATAGGCCGCTACCGCTTGCGGGGTAGTGTTCAGGCTTTCCGCAACCACGCGATGGGTGACCTTGAGATAGATCGGATCGTGCATGGCCGTGACCGCTGCAGCCAGGCGCTCCTTGTCGCCGCTGGCGGCAAGGGCGCTGGTGAGTTCCTGCGCAATGCGGCGGCCGTCCAACGCGGACTTGAGCACTTCCATAAGCTCGTCACGCTGGCCCTTGCTCAATTTTGCCAGCCGGGGGTCCGAGGCCATCTGCCGATCGAGGCTCTTGCCCAACCCCTCCAGGGTCTCTCGCGTTCCGGACAGATCCATGGCCTGTACAGCCAGATCGTCTAACTCGTCCGCTTGCGCTACAGACGCGCCTAGCAAGAGGGCAATAATTGCCAAACAGAGAATACGGAAAGGATTTGGCGTAGCAGGCAGCGCTATTGATGCAACCCCACGTACGCATTGCGCGCACGAACGCATTCCATTTGACATCGTTCCCCCTCCTCTTCGCGTACCACTTTGACTTGTTTTCGTTGTTTTCCGCGGGGCAGCTCGCGTGCGTTGCGCGGGCCATCAATTTTCTCGGACTCTATTCGAGCGTTTACTGATTTGTCAATTGCGCCAATTTTGCAGCGAGCATATGCCGCCGGGCTCACCTATGGTGAGCATGACAGGATCGTGGAGCGGGCGGGGATTGAGGCGTCATGCAAGTGTGGGTGGCTGCTGTTTCACATCGCAGGCATTCAAGCAGGGAACCATGACAGATCCCATTGGGCCGGCATTGTGAAGTCTTCGCTTTGGAAAGCGGACATTCACCTTGATTTGCCAATCTGATGGCCGGTGTGCAGGGTATGGCGGACCTGGTTTGATCAGAACGCGACCGGTTGCTTCGGTCGGATAAGAGTCGATTCGACGGCGCGTCTACGAGGCAGTCCGTTGCCGAAAGCAGACGGACATTCTCGAATCCGAATCTTCTGCGGCGATCGGGACGCCAGACAAGACAGCATCCTGTCGACTCACCGTCTGCAGCCATGACAGCGCCTCCCGCATCAGGGCCTGTCCGATTCCTGGTTGCGGATGGCCCGGCAACGCCCGAAGGGGGGCCGGGATCCTGCCAGCCCGGTGTGGCGCCAGAGGCGTTCAGGGGCGATTGGCGCACGCGATCGGCGGCACTGGGTCCCGGCCTTGGACGCCCAGCGAAAATCCTCGGCAATCCGGCAGCCGGCAGGCCGCTCCTCCGGACGATCGGCCGTCAGCGCGCGGGCTCGGCCACGAAAATCTCGACGCGCCGGTTCTTGGCGCGGCCTTCGGGCGTGCTGTTGTCGGCGATCGGTTCACGCGAGCCGTGGCCGCTGATGCCGATGCGGTTCCTCGCGACCCCGTGTTCGACCAGGTAATCGCGCGTGGCGGCGGCGCGATTGAGCGAAAGCGGATCGTTGATCGCATCCGTGCCGGTGCTGTCGGTGTGGCCGATGATCGTCACCGTCGTCACCGGGTTCTGGTTGAGCGTGGTGGCGAAGCGATCGAGAATCGGGCGCAGTTGCGGCTTGATCGCATAGCGCCCGGTGTCGAAGGAAATGTCGCTCGGGATGTCGAGCTTGAGCCGGTTGTCGGCGGTCTGGGTCACGCTCACCCCGGTTCCCTGGGTGGCCTTCTCCATCGCGGCCTTCTGCTCCTCCATGTGCTTCGACCACAGATAGCCGCCGCCTGCGCCGACCGCCGCACCGATGGCCGCGCCCGTCGCGGCGCTCTTGCCGCCGCCGGTCGCGCCGCCGATCACCGCGCCGGCCACGGCGCCGATCGCTGCGCCCGTCCCGGTCGTTTTCTGCGTCTCGGTCATGTTGGCGCAGCCGGCGAAGCCGCCGAAACCGAACGCAAAGGCGCTGAGGGATACGATCATCTTCTTCATGGGACGACTCCATCGCTGTTCGGGGAAGAATCATTATAGGCAGGCAAAACGCCTGCATCGTCCGGAACGCGGCGGCGGTGACTTCGCCGATTGCGTTCGCGTCGGCCGCGGTTTCGTCGCGCATCACGATTCGCGGGGTCATGGGTCTCCTGTTCCTCGTATCACGCAGGTCGCGGCATGCCGGCGCGCGCATGCGGCTTCACGGCGTGTGCGTGGCGTCGATGCATTGGGGCAATTCGTCGGCCCCGAGTGGCTGCTGCGTGTCGAGCTGGTGCTTCAGGACCGCGAGGTCGGCTTCGGAGGCATCGGTGCCTGCGCGGGAGCGCGCGACGATGCGTTCGCGCAGGGTGTCGATCGGCACCGGAAAATCGAGAATGCGGAAGTCGACCTGGCGCGCGCGCGCTACATTGCGCAGCAGGTCGCGCTGCCAGCGCGCGGTGAAGGTCGCGTCGACGATGACGGGCCAGCCGGCGTCGAGCGCCCGGCCGGCGAGCGCTGCCAGGTGTTCATAGGTGCGGCGCGTGGCGTCGGCGGCATAGAGTTGCGCGCCGACGCCGGAGCCGCTCTTCGCGAGGGCGTCGAGGCCGGCGAGCCGCTTGCGCTCGACGTCGGAGCGCAGGCGGATGGCGCCGGGGTGCTGCATCGCGCGGCGCGTGACGGTGGTCTTGCCGGAACCGGACAGGCCGTGCGTGATGTCGAGGCGCGGGGCGGGCGGCCGGGTCAGCGACGTGGCGAGCGCGAGCAGCGTGCGGACTTCTCCGAGGGCGGCCGCGCGCTCCGCGCCGCCGGTCTGCGCGCCGCGGATGGCGGCGACCTTGGCGCGCACCAGTGCGCGGTAGACCGTGTAGTAGCGCAGCAGGGCGAGGCCGGCGTAGTCGCCGGTGGCTTCGAGCCAGCCGTTCAGGAACAGCCAGGCCCAGTCGGCGTGGCCGCGCTGCAGCAGGTCCATGAAGCAGAACGCGATCTCCGACTGGATGTCGATCCAGCGCAGCTCGGGGTTGAACTCGATGCAGTCGAACACCAGCAGCCGGCCGTCGAACCAGGCGAGATTGCCGAGATGCAGGTCGCCGTGGCATTCGCGCACGAAGCCGTCGCGCTTGCGTGCATCCATCAGCGGGGCGAGCCGGGCGTGCTCGCACTCGCTCCAGTGCTGCAGTGCGTCGAGCAGCGCGCGGTCGTCGGCGTCGTCGAGGCGCGGCGCGATCTGCGCGAAGTTCTGCGCCACCGGCCGCCACACGGCGTCCGGGCTGCCCCAGGGGCTGTCGGCGTCGGCGCGGGCGCAGGCGTCGAGATGGAAGCGGGCCGCCGTGGCGGCGATGGCGTCGACGTGCTGCGCCGTCATGCCGCCTTGTGCGTCGAGCCGGTCGAGCGTGGCGTCGGCGGGAAACTGGCGCATCTTCACCGCGTATTCGAGCGTCTCGCCGCGGCCGTCAAGGTGCGGGGCGTCGGGCGTGCCGGTGACGGGGACGACGTCGAGGTAGATGTCGGGCGCGAGCCGGCGGTTGAGCCGAACTTCGTCGCAGCAGGCGTGCAGGCGCCGGGCGAGGGTGCTGAAGTCGAGGAAGCCGAGGTCGAGCGGCTTCTTGATCTTGTAGGCGAAGTCGCCGGTGAGGAGGATCCAGGAGATGTGGGTTTCGACCAGCCGGACGGCGCCGACCGGGTGATCGTAGCAGGCCGGGTCGCGCAGGCGGCGGATCAGGTCGGCCGGGTCCGGCGTCGCATCCATGCCCGCGTGACCGGCCGGGTCAGGCCCGCTTACAGCTGGCGGGCATAGTCCTCGAGCTGCCGCTTGGCGGCGTCGAAGGCGTCACGCACGGCCACGTAGGCGTCTTCGTTGGCCTGCTTGTCGACGACGATTTCCGAGCCCGGCACGCCGAGATCGATGCGAACGTTGAAAGGCTTGCCCTGCTGGTGATGCTTGGCCGCCTGCTCGACGACGACGCGGCAGCTGACGATGTCGGCGAAAATCTGTTCAAGTTTCTGCGCCTTGTCCCGGATGTGCGTGTCGAGCGCATCGGAATGGGGCATGTCGCGGAAAGTGATTTGAAGCGGGGTTTTCATGATGACTCCGTTGGGTTGAACGAGGCAGGCGCAGCCTGCCGGCTTACAGTTTGGGGTGGCTCTCCTGCGCATACTGCTTTTCGCGCTGCTCCTGGCAGACGATGCAGCGCTTCGCGGTCGGGTAGGCCTGCAGGCGCGTGAAGCCGATGTCGTCGCCGCAGTCGATGCAGACGCCGTAAGTGCCGTCTCCGACGCGCCGCAGGGCGGCCTCGATGTCGCGCATCTCCTGGACCTGCCGGTCGACGATCGCGACGTTGAAATCGGCCAGCGCATTGGCGAGCGACTCGTCGCCCGCGTCGCCCGGCTCGCTGTTGAGCAGGTCGATGCGGTGCTGGTCGCCCGTATTGTCCAGTTCCTCGCGCACTTCGCGCAAGAGCGTCTGGTAATCCTGCTTGAGCTTGCGGGTCAGTTGTTCGATCTGGGACTGCTTGAGTGCGGCCATCGGACCTCCTGCACACGTTGTTGTCGACGGATTCGCCTTTACTTCAAGGATAGCAATATCCCATTTCAAAGGCGACTGGATTCCACGCCGCTCCGCGCCGACTCGACCAACGCAGCCTGCAGCTCACGCCAGCCGCGCCCGCCCCGCAGCGCGTGCGTCTGGTTGACCTCGAGCTCGATGCCGACATAGGCGTCGGGCGGGAAGCGGCGACGCAGGTAGGCGGTCAGGCCGTCCGACCGTCCCGCGTAGGGATAGTTGCGGCGCACCTTGAGGTCCGGTCGCAGCGCGGCGAGGGCGGCCTGCCACGTGCGGCACAGGTCGACTTCGCCGCTGCGCGAGGGGTCGTAGAGGAGGCCGACGTCGGCGTTGCGGACGACGCCATCGAGCACGGGCGTGAAGCTGTGCGACGCCAGATGGATCACCCGCTGGCCGTGGGCGACCGCCGCAGCGACGTGCGCTTCGATGGCGCTGCGGTAGGGCAGGTAATGGCGGGCGAAAATCTCGTTCCGAACGGGGACGGGCGCGCTGCGTGTCGCCTCGGAATAGAGCCGGGGATGACCCGGCGAGCGGTTGAGGTCGATCAGCAGGCGGCTCGTCGTCGAGGCGAACAGGGGTGCCGAGAAGGCCGCGGCGAGCTTGCGGGCGAGGGCCAGCGCGCCGGGATCGAATCCGCGATGGCTGCGCAGCAGTGGCTCGAAGTCGGCGAACAGGGCGCGGTAGCGCGGCGGAATGCGGTTGCCGCCGTGCTCGCAGGTGATGAGGATCGAATCCCGTCCGGCCATCGCATCACGCGGCGAACAGCCGCCCCGCTTCGAGGCAGTCGCACAGCATCCGGTAGACCTCGTGCAAGCGCGCTGCCGACGGCGTCGGGCCGGTGGCGCGCAGGATGCGGCGGGCGAGCGGACCGTGGTCGAGGATTGCGCACAGCGTGCCATGCCAGGAGGCGTCGGGCACCCACGTTTCGACGAGGTGGCGCCAGAGGTCGCCGGCGCGGCAGGCGGACCGCGGGGAGCCTAGCAGGCGCAAGTAATCGGCATCGTCGATCCGCGCGGCGTCGGCCTCGCGGATGCAGACCTGCAGGATGGCCGCCAGGGCATCCGTGCCGATGGCCTGCTGTGCGGCGAGCGGGGCGGTCCTGACGTCGTACAGCGCGCGGACGACCGCGATCGTCGCAGCCGCGATCGCGACGTCGGCCTGCGGGCACTCCTGCACGTCGATGACACGGATCTCGATGGCGTCGCGATCGAAGCGCGGAATCGCGCCACGTGCGTTGAGCCATTCGTGGCGCAGGATGCCTTCTGGATCGAATGGCGAAACGTCCCGGTACATTCGCGCGAGCACGTCCGTCTCGTAGCCCGTGCGGCTGTCGGCCGTGTCGGGGATGACGCGCCCGATGACCGAGGGGGCGCGGCGCACCGCCGTGCCATAGGCCGCCATGCGGGTGTCGAGCGTTCCGCTCGGGTGGCCGTCGGCGATCGGCGAGCTCGCCGCAAGCGCGGGCAGGATCGGCAGCACGAGGCGCACCGCGGCGTGCAGGCGCGCAAACTCCCCGTCGTCGGCGAACGGCAGGTTGAGGTGCATGCTCTGCAGGTTGGCCTGGCCGTGCTGGCGGCAGCCGAAGACCCGATCGTAGGCCGCGTAGATCTCGCGATGCGCGTGCGGCCACAGCCGCGTCTCGGCGGCCGGATCCATCCACGGATGCATGCCGCCGGGCATGAGGCGCGCCCCCAGCGGCGCCAGCCGCGCCTCGATCGCGGCGATTTCCGCCTGGAATCCGGCGGCCAGCGGCGCCAGCGCGGGCTCGGGTCGAATGTTCTTGAGTTCGACCAGATGCCCCACGATCTCGTTCGACCAGCCGAAGCGGCCGCGTTCGATGTCGCCGGAGGGGTTCAGCAAGGCATCGGCGAGAGGCCTGACATCCAGGCTGTCGCGGTCGACGATCATGTACTCGAGTTCGATGCCGTAGCCCGCGAAGGCGTGCAGGGCGGGCGTCTCCATATCAGGCCGTGACCCGCTTGCGGGCTTCGATGCGGCGCACGAAGGAGCCCATGATCTCGCGGTAGAGCGCGTCCTTCAGCACGCCGTCCTCGTTGCCGGCGTCGACGTTGGGATTGTCGTTCACCTCGATGACGTAGCAGCGCCCGCCGACCTGCTTGATGTCGACGCCGTAGAGGCCGTCGCCGATCAGGTTGGCGGCCTTGAGCGCGAGCTTCACGACCTCATCCGGCGCCTCCGCCACGGCGACCGCCTGCACCGGGCCTTCCTCGTAGCCGCGCCGTCCCGGCTCGCGACGGATGATCTGCCAATGCCCGGCGGCCATGAAGTACCTGCAGACGAACAGCGGACGGCGGTCAAGGATGCCGACGCGCCAATCGAACTCGGTCGGCAGCCATTCCTGCGCGACGATCAGTTCGGATTTCTGCAGCAGCGCCTCGACCCGCGCCAGCAGTTCCGGCTCGGTCTCGACGCGGAGCACGCCGAGCGAGCCGGAACTGTCAGGCTGCTTCAGCACGCACGGCAGGCCGAGGTCGGCCACGATCTGGCCGACGTTGCCGTGATGCACCATCAGCGTCCGCGGGGCCGGCAGGTTGTGGCGCGCCAGCAGCTCGGCGAGATAGACCTTGTTGTTGCAGCGCAGGATCGAATCGGGGTCGTCGATGACGACGAGCCCCTCCGCGGCGGCACGGCGCGAGAAGCGGTAGGTGTAGTGGTTGGCGTAGGTGGTGTCGCGGATGAACAGCGCGTCGAACTCGGACAGCCGGCCGATGTCGGCACGCGTCAGGAATTCGGCCTGCAGGCCGACCTCCGCCGCGGCCTTCTCGAAATGCTGCATGGCGCGCGGGTTCGACGGCGGCTCGGAGTTGTCGGGGTCATGCAGGATGGCGAGATCGAAGCGCGGTGCCGGGCGCCTGGGCGCCAGCCGGCGGCGCCCCATGAAGTAGGCCGTGGCGGCCTCGACGGCGAACTCGTGGTGGGCCGGCGGAATGTCGCTGGCGGCGATCGCGCGCACGCTGCGCAGCCGCCACTGCTCGCGATGCCGCTCGAAATGGGCGCGCAGCAGCGGCGCCTGCAGGCGGCTGAAGAGCCGGCGGCTGAGCATCGCGTGGCGGCGGGCCACGTTGCGGCCGAAATAGATGCTGAGGTCGAAGCTGTCCGACTTGATCGGGGCGAGCGACTTCTGTACGAGCTCGTCGAGATCCTCGGTGAGCAGCCGCACCAGCGTCTGCGACTGCAGGTCCTCCATGGTGCTCACGCGCGGCAGCGGCTTGTGGCCGCGTGCCTCCGCCAGCAGCGAGACGTAGTAGCCGAGGCTCTGGTAGCGGTAGGAGCGGCACAGATCGAAGACCTTCACTGTGCGGTCCTCGCCGTAGGCAGGATCGGTCAGGTAGGCGCGCGCCGACACGACGGCGACGCCGGGCATGTCGAGCGGCCAGTCGCGCGGGTTGTCGACGACGATGAGGATGCTCACGGCATGCCTTCCGGCGCGGTGCGCGGCGGGTGGACGACGAGGAGGTTCGCGTCGTGGGTGACGATGCCGAGCAGCACCGCGCCGATCAGGCGGTCGATGTTGACCCAGTATTCGTGCGACGGGCTGTAGGGATGGCGCCAGTAGGGATCGGCCACCAGCACGCTGCGCCTTTCGCGGTCGTAGCCCGCGAGGACGACGAAGTGTCCGGCCGGCAGGCCGCGGATGTCGTCGGGCGTGTCGTCGGGGCCGTATTCGCGCGCGGCGCGATACAGGTAGGTGGAGCTGAGCCCGGTGATGATCGGCAGCTTGCGGCGCAGCAGGCCGCGGATCAGCGGGCGCGACAGGTCCCGCAGGCGCAGCCGACCGCCGAGGCGCAGGAATTCGAGGTAGCCTTCGGTGACGGCCTGCAGGCGGGCGTCATGCTGTTTTTCCTTGCGCTGGCGCTGCAGGCGTTCGGCGATGTCGACGCCCGGCGCGAACCAGGTGGGATCGAAGACGGTCAGGTTGTACGTGTAGAGCGTCGCCTGGTAGCCCTGGCGCAGCGCATCGCAGGCAAGGAAGATGGCGAAGGTGCCGCCGTGCTTGAGCTTGTGCGTGCGCGCGATCACCTCGGCAAGCGGCACCTGGCCGCCCCAGTAGGCGTAGACGGCCTGCAGGCAGGTGGGCCCGCAGGTCGTCTCGTCCGGCTGCGGCTGGATCGTCAGCGGGAGGCGCAGCGTGATGGGATGCATGGCGAGCCTCGCAGCAGGATTGCGCGTCCCCCGAACGTGCGCGCTAGCGCGCCCACACCACCCGCAGCAGGTTCTCCTGCTCGTTGTAGTGATACTCGAGCTCGCCCTGGTAGGCATGGTGCAGCGCCTCGCCGATGCCGCGCGCGAGATGGATGTCGGTGGTCGTCACCAGCGTGCCGTCGTCCTGGTCCTCGATCCTGACGATGCGCTTCAGCGGATGCTCGGCCTTGGCACGCGCCTCCTCGTTCTTCACCAGGCGCATCAGCTCGTCGCGGTGGGCCTTGAAGTAGTCGCCGCCCACGCTCACGAAGCCGGCGGGGTAGTCGTCCTGGATGCGATGGCAGGCCGGACAGGTTTCCTCGTGCGCCTGCGGCGGGCGCGGCAGCCATTGCCAGCGGCCCTCGTGGTACACGGCGCCGCATTGCGGGCAGACCGCCGGCTCGTGCAGCTTGTGCTTGGCCTTGTAGGCATCGTGCCGCGATTCCTGCAGCAGGCGGTCGCGGCGGACCGGATGGAAGTTGGTGAAACGGTTTTTCATGCCAGGCTCCTTTCCAGACGAACAGACAGCACTTACATCCACTCCTTTTCCGCGGCGCGCCACGAGTCGCCCCACAGCGCGCCGGGCGGCAGGTCGAGCAGCGTATGCGCGCCGGCCGCAAGAAACGGCAGGGCGCGCGCGGCGGCGAGCATCATCCTCGCCGCGAGCCCGGCCTCGTCGTAGCGGGCTTCCAGCAGGAAGTCGCCACTGCCGGCCTCGCCTGCTGCCGCATGGCGTTCCAGCACCAGCCCGCGGTTCGGCTGCTGCAGTGCGTCGATGCTCGGCACGGCGAAGACCAGCGTCTCCTCGTCGAGGAAGAGCGGGTCGCTGACCAGCGCCGCCTCGACGGCGGCGGCGTCGGCCGAGGGCTCGAGCTCGACATAAACGTAGCGCTGGAGGACACCGCCGCGCGGTTGCAGTTCGGTGGCCAGCGCCTTCTTCACGCCCGGGACGCCGGATGCGGCCAGGGTGTGGTGCAGGCTGCTTCCGGTGTGCAGGCGGGTTTCCGTGTGGCCGTGCGGCGCCAGCAGGGCGAACTGGCTGCGGAAAAGCGACAGGGCGCCCGGATCGCAGCCCGCACCGACGACCGCGGGGACCTTGTGGTGCAGCGCGACGCGATGGAGATCCGCCTTGTGCTGCGTGAACGCCTCGCCGTGCAGGCGGGCGCATTCGACGACGGGAATGCGGCCCTGCAGCAGCGCCGCCGCCGTTCCCGGCACGGCGTCGGCGGGCACGCAGACAAGCGCGGCGTCGACCGCGCCGAGCTCGCTCACATGCGTGACCGCCAGGGCCTTCAGCCAGGCGG
Source organism: Thiobacillus sp. SCUT-2 (assembly GCF_035621355.1). NCBI lineage: Bacteria > Pseudomonadati > Pseudomonadota > Betaproteobacteria > Nitrosomonadales > Thiobacillaceae > Thiobacillus > Thiobacillus sedimenti. The sequence goes on from NZ_CP141769.1 coordinate 1,220,989, forward strand.
CGGGTGCGCTCTCCGGGCGTCGCACGACGCCGGCCAGCTCGGCGCGCGGGTCCGAGCGGATGCTCTGAACGCACTGGCGCCCCAGACTCCCCAGACCGATGATGGCTAGCCGCATTTTCTTCATGTTGTCGATCCGGCCCGGCCGGCATATTTCAGACACGATGGTGTGATTCACTTTTCATACTAGGATGCGCCGCGGTCGCTGGGCGGTTTAGCGGATCGATTTCAGCTGGTCCATCAGTTCCCGCATGAAGGCCGGCAGGTCCGAGGGCTGGCGCGAGGTGACCAGCCGGCCGTCGACGACCACGGGAAGGTCGGCGTAGTGCGCGCCGGCCGTCTGCAGTTCCCCGGCCACGGTATGGAAACACGTGGCGCGCCGCCCCCGCATCACGCCGGCCGTGATCAGGATCTGCGGGCCATGGCAGATGGCGGCGACCGGCTTGTTCGCGTCCATGAAGGCGCGGGCGACCGCGATGGCCGCCGGCTCCTTGCGCAGCGTCGCCGGGGCCTGGCCGCCCGGCAGCACGAGCAGGGCGTAGTCGCCAGGCGAGACATCGCGCAGCGCGATGTTCGCGTCGACCTCGTAGCCGTGCTTGCCGTGGATCGCGCCGCGCGAAATCGACGCGACGTCGACCTGCAGTCCTTCTTCCTGGAGGCGGTAGAGCGGAACCAGCAGTTCGGTATCCTCGAATCGGTCCGCGCTGACGATCAGGGCCTTCAAGCCGGACTCCTGCGAGGCGGCAACGCGGCGGCGCGAGGGGGCTGCCCGCCGTCTAGGCCTTGTGCTCCAGCGCGATGCCGGCCAGTTCGACCGCAACGCCGAGGGCCAGAACGAGCAGGCCCCACCAGATATCGGGTGCCAGCGCCATCAGCACACCGCCGAGCACGACCAGCACGAGCGCGAGGCCGCGTCGCGTCTTGCGTTGTTTCAACATGCCGATCTCCCCGTTCCAAGGGTCGAATCACTCGTAGCGCAGCAAATCCTCGGCGAGCGTATCGGGCCCGAAGCGATCGATCAGGGCCTCGATTTCCGCCAGCAGCGTGTCATCCTCGTCGTCCTCGAGCACGCCGTCTCCCACCAGCCGTGCGCCCAGTCCGGCCAGCAAGGCATCGCGGACGACGGCCAGCGTCGGCGGATTCTCCCGGTTCTCGTCGTTGACCACGCGCTCGATCGCCCGCGACAGCGGTTCGCTCGCGTTGACCTGGGCGAAGTCGATCGCCAGCGCGGTCGCGCCGAACTCCTCGATCAGGGCGTCGAGCTCGTCGGTCAGCGATTCGCTGATGTCGAAGTGGTGCATGCGCTCCGCCTCGTTGAAGTCGGACGGCAACAGGTCTGAAAGAAAGCGGCGCACCGCCATCAGCGTGACGGGCTGCTCGTTTTCCGGATTGTTGATGCGGCTGTTGAGCAGGTCCGACAGCTGCGGACTCACGCGCGTGGCGACGTCGAGCGAATTTCGGGTCATGGCCTATCCTGTTTGTGCGTAGCGGCAGTCCTGCGTGAAATTTTCACGCCGGCCTTCTATATCGAGGTATAGCAGATGGCGCCGCGGCCTCGCGGCCGCCCGAACATCATGGACATGCCGCCCGACGCCCACCCCTCCGATTCCGTGCGCGTACCGATCCCGCCGTGCGAGGCGCCCATGCTGGCGGCAAAGGTCGCCTGGCTGAGCCGGCCGCAGGCCTACCCTGACGCCGCCGGCCCGGTGGAGGTGCGGGAAACGCACATGTCGTGGGTGTTCCTCACCGAGCGCCATGCCTGGAAGCTGAAGAAGCCGGTACGCTATCCCTATCTCGATTTCGCTACGGTCGATGCGCGGCGGCATGACTGCGAGGAGGAGGTGAGGCTCAACCGCCGCCTCGCGCCCGACTGCTACCTCGGCGTGGTGCCGCTGGTGCGCGACGCGGCCGGCTGCCTGCACCTGGGCGGCGAAGGCGAAACCGTCGACTGGCTGGTGCAGATGCGGCGGCTTCCGGCGGGGCGCATGCTCGACCGGCTGCTGGAGCATGGCACCGTCGCGCAGGCCGACATCGCGCGGCTGGCGACGCGGCTGGCGCGCTTCTACGCCGCGTTGCCCGCCGAAGCGATGGCGCCGCAGCGGTATCGGGAAGACCTTGCCGCATCGCTCGAGGCCAACGCGCGCGAGATTGCGAGCCCGGAATTCGGCCTGGACCCGGTGCCGCTGGCAACGCTGGTCGCGACGCTGCGCGGCATCCTGCAGGCGCGTCGCGGGCAATTCGATGCACGGGTCGCCGCCGGGCGCATCGTCGAGGGCCATGGCGACCTCCGGCCCGAGCACGTGTGCCTGCTGACGCCGCCGGCGATCATCGACTGCCTGGAGTTCAATCGCGCCTGGCGCGTCCTCGACGCGGTCGACGAGCTGGGCTACCTGGCGCTCGAGTGCGAACGGCTGGGGGCGCCGCATGTCGGCCGCTGGCTGCTCGACGCCTATCGCGATGCGAGCGGCGACGCTGCCCCCGCCGGCCTCATCCATTTCCATCAGGCGAGCCGCGCGCTGCTGCGTGCCAAGCTCGCCTTGTGGCACCTGCGCGACGACGGGCGCCATCCGCCCGAGACCTGGCGCGTGCGGGCGAGGGCGTACCTCGATCTGGCGCGGCGCCACGCCGACGCGGCGGCGCGCTGAGGCGGCTCAGTCCTGCAGCAGCTCGACCAGCGAGCCGCCGCCGTGCAGGCGGCGCACGGCCTCGGCAAGCAGCGGCGCCGTCTCCAGCACCTCGACGCGTCGGCCCAGCCACGCAGCCGGAATCCTGGACGGCGGGATCGAGTCGGTTACGAGCAGCTTGTCCAGCGCGGGTTCGGCCAGCGCCGTCTCCGCACCGCCGGCGAACACGCCGTGGGTGGCGGCCGCCAGCACGCGGCGCGCACCGTGCGTCCGGCAGGCCACGGCCGCGCGCGCGAGCGTCGTGCCGCTGCTGACGAGGTCGTCGACGACGACGGCGGTCGCGCCGGAAACGTCGCCGATCACGGCGTCGCCCGACACCACGCCCCCGCTGCGGTATTTCTCCAGGAAGGCGGAGCCGACGGCGCGGCCGAGCGCGCGCGCGAGCGAATCGCGGAGGGCCGCGGCGCGCTTGACGCCGCCCGCATCCGGCGAGACGACGACGATCGCCTCGTCGCCGAGATGCGCGGCGAACCACGACACGAACAGCTTGCGTGCCTCGAGATGCTCGGCCGGGATGCGGAAGGCGTTCTGATAGGCGGCGGGATTGTGGACGTCCAGCGTGACGACGCGGTCGCAGCCGACCGCCTCGAACAGCTGCGCGACGTAGCGGCTGCCGAGCGGGTCGCGCGGCTTCGTGCGCCGGTCCTTGCGCGCGTAGGCGAGGTAGGGACAGATCGCGGTGACGCGGGCGGCGGAGGCGTCCTTCAGGGTGGCGACGAAGAACAGCAGGCGGATCAGCTTGTCGTTGGCGCTCATGCCCGGTTCGCCGTAGAGCGAGTGGATCACGTAGGCGTCGCGGCCGCGGACGTTTTCCAGCGGGCGCATCTTGTGTTCGCCGTCCTCGAAGTCGCGCGCCTCGTGGCGGCAGAGGGCGAGGCCCAGCGCCGCGGCGACGCGTTCGCCGCAGGCGCGGCTGGCGTCGAGTGCGAACAGGCAGGGCGGTTCCGGGCGCATCGAAGGCTCCTTGCGGGCGACTCGCTGGCGTCGCGCCAGGAATATGCCAGACTTAAACAAAGCATCGCCCACCAGAAAGGCAAGCACCATGCAGCCCAAGGAATGTTTCTACCGCGACCAGTTCGGTTATTGCTGGCTGGAGGATGGCCAGTGGATGTTCCAGGCCGTCGACGTCCACGAGGAACCGGTCGGCGAACCGCTCAAGGTCGAGCTCGGGGACATCCTCTTCCATCACGACGAGGACGAGGAGCTGCACTGATCCCGCGGGGTGCCGCAGGCTTGCTCGGAGCCGCCGGAGGCCATCTGCATGAAACGCAATCCTGATTCTCCGGACCCCGGGCGCTGGCGCCCGCAGCCGTGCGACGTGCTGCTGGTGACCGACATCCAGAACGACTTCCTGGCCGGCGGGGCATTGGCGGTGAAGGACGGCGACGCCGTCGTGCCGGTGCTCAACGGCTACATCGACGCCTTCGTGACGCGGGGCTTGCCAGTCTATGCGACGCGTGACTGGCACCCGCCGGGCCATTGCTCGTTCCATGCCGAGGGGGGGCCGTGGCCGGTCCACTGCGTGGCCGGGACGCCGGGCGCGGCGTTTGCGGCGACATTGGCGCTGCCGCCGGACACGACGGTCATTTCCAAGGCGACGTCACTCACCGAGGAAGCGTATTCGAGCTTCCAGGGCACCGATCTCGACAGCCGGCTGCGCGCCGCCGGCGTGAAGCGCATCCTGATCGGCGGCCTCGCGACGGATTACTGCGTGCTCAATACGGTGCGCGATGCGCGGCGCCTCGGCTACGAGGTCATGCTGCTGGCCGACGCGATCCGCGCGGTGGAGGTCGAGCCGGGCGACGGGCGGCGCGCCGAGGACGAAATGGCGCGCCTCGGCGCGCAGCGCATCACGCTGGACGGCCTGGCTGAATGATCCCGGCGACCAGCGCCCTGCTCACCGATCTCTACCAGCTCACCATGCTGCAGGGCTATCACGACGCCGGCATGGCCGACACAGCGGTGTTCGAGTTCTTCGTGCGGCGACTGCGCCCGGTGCGCGGCTTCCTGCTGGCGGCCGGACTCGAACAGGCGCTCGACTACCTCGAGCAGGTGCGCTTCACCGCGCAGGAGCTCGAATGGCTGGCGTCGACCCGGCGTTTTAGCGCGGCCTTCCTCGCCTCGCTGGAGACGCTGCGCTTCACCGGCGACGTGCACGCCATGCCCGAGGGCACGGCGTTCTTTCCGAACGAGCCGATCCTGCGGGTGACCGCGCCGATCGCCGAGGCGCAGCTGGTCGAGACGCGGCTCATCAACCTGCTGCATTTTGCGACGCTGATCGCCTCCAAGGCCGCGCGTTCGGTGCTGATGGCGCCGGGAAAACTGCTGGTCGATTTCGGCCTGCGCCGCGCCCACGGCGCGGAGGCCGGCCTGCTGGCGGCACGCGCGAGCTACCTGGCCGGCTTTTCCGGCACCTCGACCGTGCTGGCAGGCGAGCAGTTCGGCATCCCGCTGTTCGGCACCATGGCGCATTCCTTCATCCAGGCGCACGACGACGAGGCGCTGGCCTTCGCCCGCTTCGCCCACGCGCAGCCGGACAACGTCGTGCTGCTGATCGACACCTGGGACACCGAGGCGGCGGCACGGCGCGTCGTCGCGCTGGCCCCGCGGCTGGCGGCGGCCGGCATCCGCATCAAGGGCGTGCGCATCGACTCCGGCGACCTCGCCGAGCATGCGCGCCGGGTGCGGGCGATCCTCGACGCCGGCGGGCTTCGCCACGTGATCGTCTTCGTCAGCGGCGACCTCGACGAGACCCTGCTGCGCGACATGCTGGCCGCCGGTGCGCCGATCGACGGCTTCGGCGTCGGCACCCACCTCGACACGTCGAGCGACCTGCCTTACCTCGATTGCGCCTACAAGCTGCAGGAGTATGCCGGCCGGGCGCGGCGCAAGCGCTCCGAGGGCAAGGCCACCTGGCCCGGGCGCAAGCAGGTCTACCGTCGCCATGGCGACGACGGCCGCATGCTCGGGGACGTCGTCACGCTCGAGGGCGACGACCAGGCGGGCGAGCCGCTGCTGGCGCCGGTGATGCGCGGCGGGCGGCGCCTGGCGCCGTCGCCGTCCCTGGACACGATCCGGAGCCGGTCGGCTGCCAGCCTCGCCGCGCTGCCTGAGCCTTTGCGACGTCTGGAGCCGTTCGGCTACCCGGTCGAGATCGCGCCGGCGGTGCGCGCGCTCGCCGTGGCGGTCGACCGCGATGCGATTCCCTTCCCGAGTGACTAGATTGAAGACATGACATCCCTCCAGCCGCTTGCGCCCGACCGACTCTACCGCCCCTGCGACACCGGGCGCTTCACCTTCGCCACCACCGCCGAGCTCGACGACCTGACCGAAGGCATCGGCCAGATCCGGGCGATCGATGCGGCGCAGTTCGGCATCGGCATGCGCCATGCGGGATACAACCTCTACGTCATGGGGCAGCCGGGCAGCGGCAAGCGCACGCTGATCCGCCAGCTGCTCGACCAGCGCGTCGGCGCCGAGCCCAAGCCGGCGGACTGGTGCTACGTCCACAATTTCGCGCAGCCGCACAAGCCCCATGCGATCCGGCTTCCGGCCGGGATGGGAGCCCGCCTGCACGCCGACATGCAGCAGCTGGTTGCGGAGCTGCAGGCGACCATCCCGGCCGTGTTCGAGGGCGAGGAATACCGGCGGCGGCTGGGGCAGATCGACGAGGAGTACGGCGAGCGCCAGACCCAGGCCTTCGTCGCGGTGGGCGACGAAGCGACCAAGCAGGGGATCACGCTGCTGCGGACGCCGAACGGCTTTTCCTTCGCCCCCGCGAAGGGCGACGAGGTGATGAGCCCGGACGAGTACGAGAAGCAGCCGTCCGAGGAAAAGACCCGCATCGAGCAGGCGATCGCGCGGCTGCAGGAGGAACTCGAGAAGGTCATCCGCCAGGTCCACCAGTGGCGCCGCGAGCGCATCGAGCGCGTGCGGAAGCTCAACGAGGAGGCGGTGCTGTTCGCGGTCGGCCACCTGATCGACGACCTGCGCAGCACCTACGCGGCGTTTCCCGCGGTGTGCAGCTACCTCAACGAGGTCCAGCAGAACGTCATCGAGAGCATGGACGAATTCCGCCACCCCAAGGAAGGCATGGCGGGACTGGCCGCGCTGACCGGGCAGATGCCCGACTTCAGCCGCTTCCGCGTGAACCTGCTGGTGGCGCGCGACGGCACGCAGGGCGCGCCGGTGGTCTACGAGGAGCATCCGACCTACCAGAACCTGCTGGGGCGGGTCGAGCATCTCTCGCAACTCGGCGCGCTGGTGACGAACTTCCTGCTGATCAAGCCCGGCGCGCTGCACCAGGCCAACGGCGGCTACCTGCTGCTCGACGCCTTCAAGCTGTTGAGCCAGCCCTTCGCGTGGGAGGGGCTGAAGCGCGCGCTGTCCACCCGCGAAGTCCGCATCGAGTCGCTGGGCCAGATGTACAGCCTGGTGAGCACGGTCTCGCTCGAGCCGGAGCCGATCCCGCTCGACGCCAAGGTGATCCTGATCGGCAACCGCATGCTGTACTACCTGCTCGCGCAATACGACCCGGAGTTCGGCGAGCTGTTCAAGGTGGTCGCCGACTTCGAGGACGAGGTCGGACGCAACGCGGACAACGACCTGCTCTACGCCCGCCTGGTCGGCACGCTGGTGCGCCGCGACAAGCTGCGCGCGTTCGACCGCGGCGCCGTGGCGCGCGTGATTGAGCACAGCGCGCGGCGCGCCGAGGACGCCGAGAAACTCTCCACCCACATCGAGAGCCTCGCCGACCTGGTGCGGGAGGCCGACTACTGGGCGGGACAGGGCACGCGCGACGTGGTGACGCGCGACGACGTCGAGCGCGCGATCGACGCGCAGATCCGGCGCGCCGACCGCCTGCGCGACCGTTCGCACGAGGCGATCGTGCGCGGCATCCTGCACATCGATACGGCGGGCGAGCGGGTCGGGCAGGTCAACGGCCTGTCGGTGTTCCAGCTCGGCGATTTCAGCTTCGCGCAGCCTTCGCGCATCACCGCCAACACGCGGCTCGGCGAAGGCGAACTCGTCGACATCGAGCGCGAGGTCAAGCTCGGCGGATCGATCCACTCCAAGGGCGTGCTGACCCTGTCGTCCTTCCTGGCGGCGCGCTACGCGGCGGAGCAGCCGCTGTCGCTGTCGGCGAGCCTGGTGTTCGAGCAGACCTACGGCCAGGTCGAAGGCGACAGCGCCTCGGTCGCGGAGCTGTGTGCGCTCCTGTCCTCGCTGGCGAACGTGCCGATCCGGCAGTCGCTCGCGGTGACCGGGTCGGTCGACCAGTTCGGCCGGGTGCAGGCGATCGGCGCCGTCAACGAGAAGATCGAGGGCTATTTCGACATCTGCCGGCAGCGCGGCCTCACCGGCGAGCAGGGCGTGCTGATCCCGGCGACCAACGTCGCGCACCTGATGCTGCGGCGCGACGTCGTCGAGGCCGCGGCCGCGGGCCGCTTCCACGTCTATGCCGTGTCGACGGTCGACGAGGCGCTCGAACTGCTGACCGGCATGGCGGTCGGGGCAGCCGACGTCGAAGGCAGCCTCGACCAGCGGGTGACCCAGCGTCTCAAGCATCTCGCCGAGCTGCGGCGGACCTTCGCGAAGAAGGCCGGGCCGGGCGCCGGCGGCAGCCATGAGCGCGAGAATGACTGAGTCGCGCATGCCCATCAGGATCTGGGTGACGCTCGACGAGTCACCGCGCAGTTCCGCCGCGCTGAGCGCCGCCGCGGCGCTGGCGGCGGAGCTCGACGCCGAGCTGGCGGGCCTGTTCGTCGAGGACGTCGACCTGCAGCACCTCGTTGGGCTGCCGTTTGCGCGGGAATTCAGCCTGCTGTCCGGTGCGGCGCGCACGCTGACGCCGGGCGAAATCGAACGCGGCTGGCGACGCGAGGCCGAGCGCATGCAGCGCCGGCTGGCCGAGATGGCCGGCACCAACCGCCTGCGCTGGTCATTCCGGGTGGCGCGCGGGCGGGTGACCGCCGAGGTGAGCTTGCAGGCCCAGGCCTTCGATTTCGTCGTGCTCGGCCAGCGGTGCGGCATCGGCATCGCGGCGATCGGACGCGCGACCCGGAGCGCCGCGGCGCCGGCCGCCCGCAGCGGGCCGGTCCTGGTCCTGTTCGAGGATCGCACCACGTCGGCGCGCAGCCTGCAGACGGCGGCCACGCTGGCGCGGCGCGACGGGGCCGAACTGGTGCTGCTGATCCCTGCCGGCGACGATGCGGCTTTCGGGGCCGCCTGCGCGGCGGCCCGCGAGGAACTTGGCCGCTCGGGTGCGATCGGCCGATGCGTGCGCATCGCCGCGCTCGACGCCACGGCGCTTACGCGGATGGCGCGCCGCGAAGGCGCGTCGTGTCTCGTACTCGCGGACACGCAGCGGTATCTGGCGCCGGGGGAGGCCGGGCGCGCGCTCGACGCCCTCGACTGTCCGGTGGTGCTGACGCGCCAGGGGACCGCAGGCGCCCCGTCATCCTCCGCGGCGTCGACGGCGTGAACCGCGGCGGCAAGGCCGTGCCGCGCCAGGACGCGACGGGCCCGGAAGCAGGCGATTCTCCCCTTACCGATATCGTTCCGGGAACTAGACTGAAAAGTGCAGCGCTCGACGGAAACGGGAGGGAGGCGAAGCTTCCGGCGGGCTCGCGAGCGGCTGCGGAAACCGGGAGACCCCGCCGAACGTCCATTCCGGAATGGTGACGACGACGCGACCGCCGCGCGCGGCGGCGTGCCGCACGACACCGGCGTGCGCCGGTGCGATGACAAGCTCAACCGAAGGAGACGAGATGAAGACGCCGCTGCAGATCACGTTCCGCGACATCGAGCATTCCGATGCGCTGGAGGTGCACATCCGCGAAAAGGCCCAGAAGCTGGAGACCTTTTTCGAGCCCATCATGTCCTGCCGGGTGGTGGTTGAAATGCCTCACCAGCACAAGCACCAGGGCAAGGTCTTCAACGTGCGCATCGACATCGGCGTGCCGGGCAGCGAGATCGTGGTGAACCGCGATCGCCACGAAGACGTGTACGTCGCGCTGCGCGACGCCTTCGACGCCGCGAAGCGCCAGCTCGACGACTACTCGCGCCGCCTGCGGCGCGAGACCAAGGCCCACGAGCCGGAATACATCGGGCAGGTGGTGCGGCTCTACCCGGAGGAGGGCTTCGGCTTCATCCGGCGGACCGACGGCGACGAACTGTATTTCAGCGCCGACAACCTCGTGAACACCACCTTCGGGCAACTCAGCGAGGGCGTCGCCGTGAAGTTCATCGAGGACCTGGCTTCCGAGGGGCCGCAGGCGAAGCGCGTGAGCGTCGGCCAGCACCAGCTGCCGGAATAGCGCGCGCTGCCCGGCGGGTGGCGAGCCGCCGCAGGCGCAGGCCTTCGCGCACCAGCGCCGTCTCGAATTCGGCGAACGTGTCGGCCCGCTCGCCGTCCGCCGTCCATGCCGTGCGCAGCGCGCGCAGGGCGCGGTTGCGATCGGCGGCGGCGGGGCTGAGATAGCCGTGCGTCCTGGCCGCGGCCAGCGCCAGCGGCGACAGAGGCGGGTCGGCGAGGCGCCAGACGCCGCGCAGCTCGCGCAGGAAGATGGCCGCCGTGGTGTCGCCGATTCCCTTGCCGAGGGCCTTGATCCGCGCCTCCAGGTCGCGCGGGCCGGCGGCGGCCGCGTGCAGCGCGTCGAGGCTGCCGCCATAGTCGCGCAGCAGGGCCGTGCAGACCTCGATGAGCTTGGTCGCGGTCTTGTAGTCGTAGCGTACGTAACCGCCGGCATCGAGGATCGCCACCACACCGTCCCAGCCGGTGGCGACCATCGCGTCCGGCGTCATCACGCCGTGTTCCAGGAAGGCGTGCCAGGTGCGCGTGGCGAGCGTTTCCGAAATGCGCGCGCCATAGAGCAGCGCAGCGATCAACCACTTGAAGCGTTCGCCGGCATCGGCACCCGCGAGATCGATTCCGAGCGCGGTCGCGTAGCGGCCGCCGCTTTGCTGCACGCGTTCCGACGGCGTCATGCGCTTCATGCCGAAGCCTCCCAGTGCAAGGCGTGGACGCCGCGCACCAGCGGCGTGCCGAATTCGGCGCACAGCCGCGTCATGCGCTCCGCGATCGCGTCGAAATCCTCGCCGTGCGCGAGCGCGACGCGCGCGAGGCGGAGCGTGACCGGGATAAGCTCGATGCGCTGCAGGCGGCCGTCCGCGAAGCGGACCTTGAACAGGCACGAGCGGTCGTTGCGCAGCACCGGATCGACCGCGTAGTCGTCGATGAAGTCGCCGGTGTCGTACAGGATCGGCCGGCCGCGGTGGATCTCGATGCCCTGGCAGAGGTGCGCGCTGTGACCGTGGTAGACGTCGGCGCCGAGCTCGATCACGCGGCGCGCGAAGCGCCGGGCGTCCGGTTCGGGGCGTTCGACGAAGTTGGCGCCGCGGTGGTTGGAGAACACGACCCAGTCGGCGCCGGCGGCGCGCGCTTGCTCGATCGTCCGCGCCACGTGCGCGAGCGTCGCCGCGTCCGGGATGGCAGGCAGATAGTGCGTGCCGGGCGCGTGCGCCGTGGCGGCGAAGTCGGGCTGGTTGTCGGTGCAGGCGATCAGCGCCACCCGGCCCGCCCCGGGGAGGTCGACGAAGGCCGGGGCGGACGCGGCTTCGAGGTCGCGCCCGGCGCCGGCATGGCGGATCCCGGCCGCATCGAGCGCCGCCAGGGTGTCGCGCAGGCCGGGCGCGCCGAAATCCAGCACGTGGTTGTTGGCGAGCGTGCAGGCGTCGATGCGCGCGGCCTGCAGGAAGCGGACGGCCGCGGGCGCGGCGCGGAAGTGGTAGGGTTTCCAGCTGCGGGTCCACGGCCGCGCATGCCGCGTCAGCGCACATTCCAGATTGGCAATGCGCAGGTCGGCATCGAGCAGGTGCGGCAGCACGTCGCCCCACATCTGCTGCGGCCGCAGGTGCCGCAGCGCGGCGGCGACGCCGCGGCCGAGCATGACATCGCCGAGCAGCGCCAGCGTCGGCATGGCTACATCGTGCGCCTGATCAGCCGCCGCAGCGCCGCCAGCGGGCGGGTGTTGAGGACGTCGTCCTTTTCCAGCCAGCCGCGCCGCGCCTGGCCGACGCCATAGCGCAGGTTGGCGAAGTCGTAGCGGCTGTGCGCATCGGAATTGATGCTGACGAGCACGCCTTCCTCCTTCGCCATCTGGCAGTGGCTGTCGAGCAGGTCGAGGCGTTCCGGATGGGCGTTGAGCTCGAGAAAACAGCCGCGCTGGCGCGCATGGCGGATGATGCGCAGCATGTCGACGTCGTAGGGTTCGCGCTGCTCGAGCAGGCGGCCGCTGGGATGGGCCAGCAGCGTGAAGTGCGGATGGTCCATCGCACGCAGGATGCGCTCGGTCTGCTTCGCGCGGGTGAGGTGGAAGCGGCTGTGCACCGCGCCGACGACGAGATCGAGCCGGCCCAGGACGTCGTCCGGCAGGTCGAGGCTGCCGTCCTCCAGGATGTCGACCTCGATGCCCTTCAGCAGGACGATGCCTTCGAGTTCCAAATTGAGGCGGTCGATCTCGTCGCATTGGCGCGTGAGGCGCAGCGGGTCGAGGCCGTGCGCCACGGTCAGGTGGCGCGAGTGCTCGGTGATCGCCAGGTAGCTCAGTCCGAGTGCGCGCGCGGCCTCCGCCATGTCGCGCAGGCTGTCGTGGCCGTCGGTCGCGCGGGTGTGCGCGTGAAGGTCGCCGCGCAGGTCGGACAATTCGACCAGCCGGGGCAGGCGGCCCTCCCGCGCGGCTTCGATCTCGCCGCGGTCCTCGCGCAGCTCCGGCGGGATCCAGGGCAGGCCGACGCCGGCATAGACCGACGTCTCGTCGTCGCCGGCGATCCGCTCGCTGCCGCGGAACACCCCGTACTCGTTGACCTTGAGCCCGCGCTTCTGGGCGAGGCGGCGGATCGCGATGTTGTGCGCCTTGGAACCCGTGAAATAGCACAGCGCCGCGCCGTAGGAAGGCGGCTCGACGACGCGCAGGTCGACCTGCAGGCCGCTTTTCAGCACCACGCTCGCACGCGTGCCGCCGGCCGACAGCACCTCCGCCACCTCGTCGTAGGCCGTGAAGCGCTGCATCACCGCGCTGCCCGCCTGCGCGGTGACGAGGAGGTCGAGGTCGCCGACGGTTTCGCGCATGCGCCGGAAGCTTCCCGCCACCGTCACCTGCCCGACGCCGGGTAAGGCCTGCAGGAAGGCGGTCAGTGTGTCGGCATACTGCGCGGCGACGGCGAGCTTGAAGCGATGCGTCTGGCTGACGTGCGCCTCCACCGCCTGCAGGATGTTGAGCTCGGTCTTGTCGCCGAACCCTGGCAGGGCGCGGATGCGGCCGTCGCGCGCGGCGCGATAGAGCTGCTCCACGGTCTGCACGTCGAGGTCGTGGTAGAGCGCCTTCACCCGTTTCGGCCCGAGGCCGGGGATCTGCAAGAGCTCGGTGACCGCCGGCGGCAACTCGCGGCGCAGGCGGTCGAGCAGGCTGCAATGGCCGGTCTCGACGATCTCGCGAACCTTGGCGGCGAGATCGGCGCCGATGCCCGGCAGCCGCGTCAGGTCCTCGCCTTTTTCCAGCAACACGCGCGCCTCCTGCGGCAGTTCGGCCAGCGTGCGCGCGGCGTTGCGGTAGGCGCGGATGCGGAAGGGGTTCGCGCCCTGGATCTCCAGGCGGTCGGCGATCTCCTCGAAGCGGGCGGCGATGTCGGCGTTGTGGACGGGCATCGGGTCTCCTTCAGGTGCGGCCGCCCGCCGTCGCCGCGGTCCGGCTGCGGCTCAGGCCGCCTGGCGCTCCCGGATGAAGGCCAGCGCCTCCTCTGGCGGCAGGGGCTTGCTGAACAGGTAGCCCTGCATGCAGTCGCAGTGATGCGCGGCCAGCAGCTGGCGCTGGGCTTCGGTTTCCACGCCTTCGGCGATCACCGCGAGCCCCAGGCTGTGCGCGAGCGCGATCGTGGCGGTGCAGATCGCGACGTCGTTGCTGTCGGTCTCGATGTCGTGCACGAAGGACTTGTCCAGCTTCAGGGTATGGATGGGCAGCAGCTTGAGATAGCTGAGCGAGGAATAGCCGGTGCCGAAGTCGTCGATCGACAGGCGTACGCCGAGCTCGCGCAGTGCCTTGAGCTGGCGGACGCTGACGTCGGGATCGTGCATCGCCACCGATTCGGTGATCTCGAGCTCGAGGTCGCTTCCCTTGAGGCCGTATTTCTGGAGTGCCCGCGAGATGTGGGTCAGCAGGACGAAGGCGCGCAGCTGGTGCGCCGACAGGTTGACCGACAGCACGATGTCGGCGATGCCGGCGTCGTGCCAGGCGCGCAGCTGGCGGCAGGCCTCGTCCAGCACCCATTCGCCGAGCGGCAGGATGAGGCCGGTTTCCTCGGCGACCGGAATGAACTCGGCAGGCGGCACGTGGCCCGCGCGCGGGTGGTTCCAGCGCAGCAGCGCCTCGAAGCCGACGACGCGGCCGCTCACGCTGTCGACCTGCGGCTGGTAATGGAGCGCGAACTGGCGCGTTTCGACGGCGACCCGCAGGTCGTGGTCGAGCGTAAGCCGCTTCATCGCGAGCTGGTTCATCTCGGCGGTGAAGAACTGGATATTGTTCCGGCCGGAGGACTTGGCGTGGTACATCGCGGCGTCGGCGTTCTTCATCAGCGTTTCGCCGTCCTCGCCGTCGCCCGGGTAGAACGCGAGCCCGATGCTCGCGGTCGAGTGCAGCGCCTCGCCGTCGATCCGGTAGGTCTGCGCCAGCGCGTGCAGGATCTTCTCCGCGACCCGGGCGGCCGTGGTGACGTCGTCGATCTCGGTCAGCGCCACGACGAACTCGTCGCCGCCGAGCCGCGCGACGATGTCGCTCTCGCGCACGCTGTCGCGCAGGCGGCGCGCGACCTCCTGCAGCAGCCGGTCGCCCATCGCATGGCCGAGGGTGTCGTTGATCGCCTTGAAGCGGTCGAGGTCGAGGAAGATGACCGCCAGCGCGCGCTGCTCCCGGTGCGCCATGGCGAGCGCCTGTTCGAGCTGGCTCTGCAGGCTGAAGCGGTTGTTCAGGCCGGTGAGGGCGTCGTGGTAGGCGAGCTCGCTGATCTGCGCCTCGGCCATCTTGCCGGCGGTGATGTCCTGCACGGTCCCGGTGCACACGCGCGCCGCGCCCTGCGCGTCGTAGCGCGTCTCGCCGTGCTCGCTGACCCACTTGATGCGGCCGTCCGGCATCAGCAGCCGATGGGTGATCTCGTAGGGCGTGCCCGTTTCCAGCGAGTTGGCATAGGCGCGATGGACGAGGTCGCGATCGTCGGGATGCACCGCGTTCAGGAAGGTGTCGTAGGTGGCGTCGAACCGCGCCGGATCGACCTCGAACAGGCGGAAGACCTCGTCCGACCAGCTCAGCCGGCCGCTCGCGATATCCAGTTCCCAGCTGCCGATCTGGGCGATGCGCTGCGCCTCCTTCAACCTCGCTTCGCTCTCCTTCAGCGCCATCTCGGCCAGATGCTTCGCGGTGATGTCGATGCCGATCGACACCATGAACTCCATCTGCCCGCTGTCGTCGAGCAGCGTGGAGTTCGACCATTCGATCAGGCGCCGGCTGCCGTCGCGGGTCAGCCAGTGGTTCGTGTAGCTGCTTCGCTGCGCGTGCGATGCACGCGTGAACGCGAGGAAGGCTTCGTGGTGCACCTGGTCGCGCTCGTCCGGCGGCAGCAGGACGTCCCAGGCGCAGCGGCCCTCGACTTCGGCGAACGTATAGCCCGTCAAGTCCTCGCAGGCCCGGTTGAAGCGGCGGATGCGGCCCTCGCGGTCGAGCACCACCACGAGCGCGGCAGCGCGCTCGAGGATGGCGTTCTGCAGCTGGGTAAGCTTGCGCAGTTCGAGCGAGCGCGCCTCCACCTGGGCCTCGAGGGTGCGGTGGGCGTCTGCCAGCGCATCCGTCATGTGGTTGAAGGCCCGGGCCAGGCGGCCGACTTCGTCGCGGCTTTCCTGCGGCGCCCGCTGCGACAGATCGCCTGCGGCGATGCGGTCGGCCACGTGGGTGAGCTTGCGGATCGGGCGGGACAGGCCGCGCCCCAGCACGTAGGCCGCGAGGCCGGAGAGCAGCAGGAAGGCCGCGAGCGCAACGTAGGTGATCCGGCGCAGATGCGCGGCGGGCGCCAGGGCTTCGGCGCTGTCGATCTTGACGACCATGCCCCAGCGGAGCGCGGGCAGATAGCGCCAGGCCGCGACGCATTCGATGCCGGCATAGTCGCGCACGATACCGCGGCCATGGTCGCCTGCGAGGGCCTTCTGCATCGGCAGCCCGGCAGCAGCGAGCGGGATCCGGTAGCGATACGCCGCGTCCCGGACGTGCCGGAGCGGGCCGGTATAGAGGGCCGTGTCGTCGTCCCGTTGTGCCAGGGCGGTTTCACCCGTGCGGCCCAGGCCGGTGCGATCGGCGGTCACCGATTCGAGCTTGCTGACGTCGAGCTGCAGCGCGAGCACGCCGGCGACCTTGCCGTCCGCCAGCACGGGGGCGGTCAGGAAGGCCGCCGGCCGATTGCCGGAGGGGCCGTACACGGCAAAGCGCGAGAGGTTGTCCTGCAGGGTCTGCGCGGTCAGCTCGAAGCTCCGGGCGAGCTGCGTGTCGCGATAGGGGCCGTTTCGGAGGTTGGTGCCCAGGTCCGACTCGCGCCGCAGCGAAAAGATCACGTTGCCGGCGGCATCGATGAGCAGCAGGTCATAGAATTCGCCCGCCTCGTAGGACGCGTTCAGGTCGGCGCGCAGCTGGCGGCCCGCCGCGGCGAAGGCGGGAGACTGCAATCCGTCGGCGCGGAAGGCACGTTCCAGGGCGAGCAGCCCGTTGCGGATGAGGTATCGCCGGCTCAGCGCGTGGACATCCGTCAGCCGCTCGTTCATGTAAGTGTCGATCTGGGCGGCCTTCTTGTCCGCGATGCTGGCCATGTTCGACAGCACGGTCTTGCGCAGCGACGTCTCGAACGAGGTCAGGTAGAACATGGCGAGACCTGCCAGCGGCAGCACGGCGACCAGCAGGTAGCTGAGCAGCAGGCGGCTGGAGATCGAAAGGGCCTTCATGTGCGGCCGCCGCTCAGCTGTCGGACCATCGCCTCCCATTCGGCAGGCGAACGGTAGTCGGGAAAGGGCTGGGGCCGCAATGCCTCGCCGGACGTCCAGACGATGTCGAACTGGCCGTCGGCACGGGCCCGGCCGATGCGCACCTGCTTCCACAAATGGTGGGTGGTCCGGTCGACGGCGACGAGTCCGGAGGGCGCGGCCATGCTCTGGTGATGCATGGCGTGATTGACCTGCTCCGGCGCGGCCGTACCCGCGTCGCGCACGGCCTGTGCCCACAGCCGCACGCCGACGTAGGCGGATTCCGTGGGGTCGCTGGTGACCCGGTCGGCCCCGTATCGCTGCTTGAACGCGGCGACGAAGCGCCGGTTGTCCTCGCCGGGCAGGCTCTGGAAGTAGCTCCAGACCGCGAAATGGTGGGGGTGGAAGGCCGCCGGGCCGATCGCCTTCAACTCAGCCTCGGCGACGCTGAAGGACATCACCGGGACCGTGCCGAGGCCGGCGTCCTTGAGCGCACGGAAGAAATGCACGTTGCTGTCGCCATTGATGGTGTTGAGGATCACGTCGGGCTTCAGCCCGCGGATCTCCGCAACGATGGCGCCGAAGTCCGGATCGCCCAGTGGGCGGTAGCGCTCCGCCAGCACGGCACCCTGGTTGGCCTCGACCAGGTCGCGGACGAGCAGGTTGGCGGTGCGCGGAAAGATGTAGTCCGAGCCGACCAGGTAGACGCGCTTGCCCAGGGTGTCCATGGCCCAGCGGGTTCCGGGAATGATCTGCTGGTTGGGTGCGGACCCGGTGTAATAGATCGCGGGCGACTGTTCCAGGCCCTCGTATTGCAGCGGATAGAACATCAGGGCGCCGTGCAGTTCCACCACCGGCTTCACCGCCGTGCGGCAGGCCGAGGTCCAGCACGCGAACAGGGCGCTGACCTTCTCGTGCGCGACCAGGCGCTCGGCCTCCGCGGCAAACGCGGCGTTGTCGGAACGGCCATCGGCAAGGTGGATCTCCACCGGCCGTCCGAGCAGGCCGCCCGCGGCATTGATTTCCTCGACCGCGAGCCGCACCGCATCGACCAGCGGACGCTCGCTCACGGCCATGGTGCCGCTGAGCGAATGCAGGACGCCGATCCGGATCGGCGCGACCGGCGGCGGATGCAACCAAAGCAGCATCCCCAGCGCGGTCGCCAGCAAGCCGCCCACAAAAACCACGATACGCCAACGGGTACTCATAAGGCGATTGTAGCCGGAGAATCGCGTCGTCCACACGAGGCAGATCCGCCGCGGCTGGCGGCATGTGGCCAAGCCCCGCAACGGGGGCGGGCAGGACCCGCCTCAGGTGCGGGAACGGGATGACGCGCCAGCCAGCACCGTCTCGACGCCGTCGCGGATGACCGCCTCCTCGTCGGCGGCGACGCGCAGCACCGGCCGGCTGCCGCGCGCCTCGATGCGGGCAGCGTTGGCGAGGTTGGCGTCGGCATCCAGCGCGAAGCCGAGGAAGCCGAGCGGCGCGCAGATGCGGTTGCGTACCTCCGGCGCGTGCTCGCCGATCCCGCCGCTGAAGACCAGCGCGTCGAGGCCGCCGGCCTTGGCCGCGAAGGCCCCGATGGCGGCGCGCACCCCCGTGCAGAAGAACTCGACGGCGAAGCGCGCGGCCTCGCTGCCGCTCGCAAGCAGCATCTGCATCTCGCTGCTTTCGCCGCCGGACAGGGCGAGCAGGCCCATGCGGTGATACACGAGATCGCGCAGGCGCTCCGGGGCGACGCGCGTGGCGAGTTCCAGCATCACGCCGGGGTCGAGGTCGCCGCTGCGCGTGCCCATGGGGATGCCGCCGGCGGGCGAATAGCCCATGGTCGTGTCGACCGACTTCAGGTCGTGCAGCAGGCACAGGCTGGCCCCGGCACCCAGATGCGCGACGACGACGCGGCCCCGCGCCGTCTCGCCGAGCAGCCCCGGCAGGCGCGTTGCGACGTAGGCGTAGTTGAGGCCGTGGAAGCCGTAGCGGCGCATGCCCAGCTCGGCCGGGATCGGCAGGCGGCGCGCCAGTTCGGGCAAAGTACGGTGGAACGCGGTGTCGAAGCACGCCACCTGCGGCACGCCGAAGCGCGTGCGGCACAGGTCGACGCCGAGCAGGTTGCCCGGCAGGTGCAGCGGAGCGAGCGGAACGATGCCGCGCAGCCGTTCGATCTCGGCGTCGTCCAGCAGGCGCGCATCGTCGTCGACCTCGCCGCCGTGGACGAAGCGGTGGCCGATGGCATCCGGCATTTCGCCGCCGAGGTCCTTCATCAGCGCGTCGAAGGCTTCGGCGTGGTCGTGCGGAAAGCCGTCGCCGATATGGCCGTAGCGCAGGTTGCGGCGCGTGCCGTCGGCGCGGAACAGGCTCGCCTTGAGGCTGGACGAGCCGCTGTTGAGCGCGAGGATGGTGCGCGTCATCGCGCCCACTTCCAGTCGCGGATCTCGGGCAGGTCCTCGCCGTGCAGGTGGACGTACTGCTTGTGCTCGCAGAGCCGGTCGCGCATGCGCTGCTTGATGTGCGCCGCCTGCGCCTGCAGCGCCGGCACGCGCGTCGCCACGTCCATGACCAGATGGAAGCGGTCGAGGTCGTTCATCACGACCATGTCGAACGGCGTGGTCGTCGTGCCTTCCTCCTTGTAGCCGCGCACGTGCAGGTTGTCGTGGTTGGTGCGGCGGTAGGTGAGGCGGTGGATCAGCCACGGGTAGCCGTGATAGGCGAAGACGATCGGCTTGTCGCGCGTGAACAGGGTGTCGAATTCCGCGGCGGAGAGCCCGTGCGGATGCTCCTCCCGCGGCTGCAGCGTCATCAGGTCGACCACGTTGATGAAGCGGATCTTCAGCTGCGGTGCGAGGTCGCGCAGGATCCCGATCGCGGCCAGCATCTCCAGCGTCGGCACGTCGCCGGCCGCCGCCAGCACGACGTCGGGCTCGCCGTCCTGGTCGCTGCACGCCCATTCCCATAGGCCGATGCCGGCGCTGGCGTGCTTGATCGCGGCGTCCATGTCGAGCCACTGCTGCTCGGGCTGCTTCCCGGCGACGATGACGTTCACCAGGTCGCGGCTCCGCAGGCACTGGTCGGTGACGCAGAGCAGGGTGTTGGCGTCCGGCGGCAGGTAGACGCGGATGATGTCGGCCTTCTTGTTGACGACGTGGTCGATGAAGCCCGGGTCCTGGTGCGAGAAGCCGTTGTGGTCCTGGCGCCAGACGTGCGAGGTGAGCAGGATGTTGAGCGAGGCGATCGGGCGGCGCCACGGGATGTCGCGGCAGACCTTGAGCCACTTGGCGTGCTGGTTGAACATCGAGTCGACGATGTGGATGAAGGCCTCGTAGCACGAGAACAGGCCGTGGCGTCCGCTCAGCAGGTAGCCTTCGAGCCAGCCCTGGCAGGCGTGCTCGGAGAGCATTTCCATCACGCGGCCGTCGGGCGCGAGATGGTCGTCGTCATCGCGGCGTTCCGCCATCCAGGTGCGGTCGGTGACCTCGAACAGGGCATCCAGCCGGTTGGACGCCGTCTCGTCGGGGCCGAACACGCGGAAGTTGTCGGGGTTGTCGCGCATGACGTCGCGCAGGAAGCGTCCCATCGCGCGCGTCGACTCGGCGATCGCGCCGCCGGGCGTGGGCACGTCGACCCGGTAGGCCTGGAAATCCGGCAGCCTGAGGTCGTGCAGCAGCTTGCCGCCGTTGGCGTGCGGGTTGGCACCCATGCGGCGCTCGCCGCGCGGGGCGAGTTCGGCGAGTTCCGGCCTGAGGCGGCCGCCGTCGTCGAAGAGTTCCAGCGGCCGGTAGCTGCGCAGCCAGTCCTCCAGCAGCCGGACGTGCTCCGGCCTGTCCATCTCGCCGAACGGCACCTGGTGCGAGCGCCAGGAGCCCTCGGTCTTGCGGCCGTCGACTTCCTTCGGGCCGGTCCAGCCCTTGGGCGAGCGCAGCACGATCATCGGCCACAACGGCCGGCCGGTTTCGCCGCCCTCGCGCGCGGCGCGCTGGATCGTGCGGATCTCGGCGATCGCCGTGTCGACCGCCGCCGCCATCTTCCGGTGCATCGCGTCCGGTTCGTGGCCTTCGACGACGTGCGGGCGGTAGCCGTAGCCGCGCAGCAGGCTCTCCAGCTCGGCGCGCGGGATGCGGGCCAGCACCGTCGGGCTGGCGATCTTGTAGCCGTTGAGGTGCAGCACCGGCAGCACGGCGCCGTCGGTGCGCGGGTTGAGGAACTTGTTCGAATGCCAGGACGTGGCGAGCGGGCCGGTCTCCGCCTCGCCGTCGCCGACGACGCAGCAGGCGATCAGCTCCGGATTGTCGAGCACGGCACCGTAGGCATGGAACAGCGCGTAGCCGAGCTCGCCGCCCTCGTTGATCGAGCCGGGCGTCTCGGGCGCCGCGTGGCTGGGAATGCCGCCGGGGAACGAGAACTGGCGGAACAGGCGGCGCATGCCTTCCGCGTCCTGGGACACGTCGTGATACAGCTCGCTGTAGCTGCCCTCGAGCCAGGTGTTCGCCACCACCGCCGGCCCGCCGTGGCCGGGGCCAGTGACGAAGATCATGTCGAGGTCGTGCTGCCGGATGGCGCGGTTCATGTGCACGTAGACGAAGTTCAGGCCCGGCGTCGTGCCCCAGTGTCCGAGCAGCCGCGGCTTGATGTGCGCGCGCTGCAGCGGCTCGCGCAGCAGCGGGTTGTCGAGCAGGTAGATCTGCCCGACCGAGAGATAGTTGGCGGCACGCCACCAGGCGTCGATGCGGTCGACTTCAGCCGGCGTCAGGGTTTCGGCGGATGCGCTTGCTGCAATGTCGTTCATTGCCTGCCTCCATGTAGGGGTCCGCGCGTCGCGGGGCGCCGGAGCCATGGCCTCGAGGGGGTCGCCTGAAGTCAGCGATACCAGAGAATGTGGCTGGCCTCGGCCGGCACCCGCGCGCCCTCGATGGCCGGAACGATGCGCGGCGTGTAGTCGCCCGCCGCCCGGCCGGCGGGAATGGCGATGCGATAGGTGTAGCTGTTGACCGCGCCGCCGAGCGGGTCGCCGCGCTGCATGCGGTGGATTTCCGGATGGCCCGCGTCCGGCGGCGCGGCGTACAGTTCGACGGCGACGAAATCGGGATCGAGATCGTCGAGGTAGACCGGCACGCTGAAGTTCCAGGCGCCGGCGTCGCCGTCGATCCGCATTTCGCCAAAATGCAGGCGTTCCCAGTGCCGCGCGAGGGCGTCCTGCCAGTCGCACAGGCGGCGGCCCAGCGCCGGGTCCTGGCGCGCCGCGTAGCATGCCGCGGCGGGCAGGTAGAGATGCTCGACGTATTCCCGCAGCATGCGGTTGCTGCTGAAGCGCGGGGTCAGGAGGCTCATGCTGGCCCGCATCTTCGCCACCCAGCCGCGCGGGCAGCCCTCGGCGTCGCGGTCGTGGTAGAAGAGCGGGATCACGTCCTCCTCCAGCATGCGGTAGAGCTCCGCCGCCTCGGCGGCGTCCCACGCCGGATCGTTGTCGTGCTCGCGCCCGTCGCCCAGGGCCCAGCCGAGTTCCGGCGCGTAGGCCTTCGCCCACCAGCCGTCGAGCTCGGAGAGGTTGAGGCCGCCGTTGACGAGGATCTTCATGCCGCTCGTGCCGCAGGCCTCCCACGGCCGGCGCGGCGTGTTGATCCAGAGGTCGACGCCCTGCACCATCTGCTCGGCGACCAGCATGTCGTAATCGGCGAGGAACACGACGCGCCCGGCCAGTTCCGGGCGGCTGGCGATGAAGTCGTTCCACTGGCGGATCATCGCCTTGCCGGCCTGGTCCCTGGGATGCGCCTTGCCGGCGATGACGAGCTGCACCGGATGGTGCGAATTGGTGAGGATGCGCACCAGGCGCTCCGGGTCGGCGAGCAGCATGTTGGGCCGCTTGTAGGCCGCGAAGCGGCGGGCGAAGCCGAGCGTCAGGGCATTGGGATCGAGCGCGTGCGCCGCCTGCGCGATCCGCTCGGCGGGCGCGTTGACGGTGGCGAGCTGGCGCTGCAGATGCTCGCGGACGAAGGCGATCAGCCGCTGGCGGGCGGTGGTGCGCAGCGCCCACAGCGTCGGGTCGGAGACGTCGCGGATCTGTTCCTCCTGGTGTTCCAGCTCGCCCAGCCAGCGCGCCTTGCCGCAGGCATCGGTCCAGATGCGGTCGGCCTCGGCCGAGTCCCACGACGGCACGTGGACGCCGTTGGTGATGTGGCCGACCGGCACGTCCTCCTGCGGCCAGCGCGGAAACAGCGGCTGGAAGATGCGCCGGCTGACGTGGCCGTGCAGGTGGCTGACCGCGTTGACCAGGATGCTGCCGCGCATCGCCAGGTAGGCCATGTTGAACGGTTCGCTGGCGTCGTCCGGATTGGCGCGGCCGAGCGCGAGCAGCGTGCGCGCGTCCAGGCCGAACGCCTGCATCGCCGCTTCCGTATAGCGCTGCAGCAGCTCCGGCGTGAAGCGGTCGAAGCCGACCGCGACCGGCGTGTGCGTGGTGAAGACGTTGCCCGCGCGCGTCGCGTTGAGCGCGCAGCGGAAGTCGCTGCCGTGGTCGCGCATGTGGCTCCAGGCGCGTGCGAGGACGACGAACGCGGCGTGACCTTCGTTGAGATGGCAGACCTCGGGGCGGATGTCCAGGCGGCGCAGCAGCTGCCAGCCGCCGACGCCGAGGCAGAGTTCCTGCAGCAGGCGCATTTCGGAGCCGCCACCGTAAAGCTCGGCCGTGACGCCGCGGTCCGCCGGGGTATTGAGCGGATCGTTGCTGTCGAGCAGGTAGAGGCTCACCCGGCCGACGCGCACCTGCCATGCGCGCAGGATCAGCGTGCGTCCGGGGAACGGCAGCTCGATGCGCAGGCGCTCGCCGTTGGCGTCGTAGACCGGCAGCACCGGAAGCTGGGCCGGCTCGTTGTGGGGAAAGAACTCGACCTGGTTGCCGTGCTCGTCGAGGCTCTGGCGGAAGTAGCCCTGCTGCCAGAGCAGGCCGATGCCGACCACCGGCACGCCGAGGTCGCTGGCCGTCTTGAGGAAGTCCCCCGCGAGGATGCCGAGGCCCCCGGAATAGATGGGCAGCGACTCGGACAGGCCGAACTCCATGCTGAAGTAGGCGACGCGCTGCAGCGCCGACGGCGGGCACGCCGTCTGGAACCAGGCGGGGCGGGCGAGCACGTCCCGGTGCGCCGCCGCAAGCTCAGCCAGCGTCGCGAGATAGTTCCCGTCGGCGGCCAGTTCCCGCAGACGCTCGACGGAAGCGTTCTGCAGGATCAGCCAGGGATTGTGGGTCTGCCTCCACAGCGCAGGGTCGATCCGTTCCCACAGGACGTCGGTGGCATGGCTCCACGACCAGCGCAGGTCCAGCGCCAGTTCGCCCAGCGCGGCGAGTGCGTCGGGGAGCGGAAACAGGGGCGTGGCAGGTGGACAGGGCATGGACGTGCCGGATACCGGGTTGCGACGACGACAGAATCTTAAGCCCGAAACATGACGGGCCGCTGACCACGCCCCCGGGCTAGCCGTGGCGTTCCCGGGGAGGGCTCGGGCGAAGCAGGAACGCCCGTAATGCGACCGCGTTGTTGTAGCGCGGTTCCCGCGCGCCGAACAGCAGCGTCGCCGGGCCGCTGCCGATGGCCGCGCGCAGCGCCGCCAAGCCCTCGGGCTGGTGCTGCAGCTCGTCGAAGTAGCGCTGCTGGAAGGCCTCCCATTTGGCGGGATCGTGGGCGAACCACGTGCGCAGCGCCGCGCTCGGCGCCACGTCCTTCAGCCACAGGTCGACGCGGGCCTGCTCGCGGCTGAGCCCGCGCGGCCACAGCCGGTCGACCAGGATGCGCGTTCCGTCGGCCGCGTCGGGCGTCTCGTAGACGCGCTTGACGCGGAGATCGACGGCAGCGGCGGCGCGCGGCGCGCGCATGCCGGCCTACCGCGTCCGCCTGGCCGCTGCGTGCGGCAGGCGCGTCGGATTCACGATCGGCGACGGGACGGTCATGTCTGTTCCTGGTCTTCGGGAAATGCAGGGGCCAGTTAACAGGGTAGCCGAGGGTGCGCCGCGCGCAAGCGCCGCCGGGGCGTCGGCGGGCGCTACCGGCGCCTGGCCGGGGCCGCGACCGGTGCCGCGGCGGCCGGCCGTTTCTCGAGGATGAACAGCGCGATGCCGCCGAGAATCGCGGCCGAGGCCAGCGCCAGGCGCAGCGTGAGCGCTTCGCCGAGGAACACGATGCCGCCGAGCGCCGCGATCACCGGCACGCTCAGCTGGACGATCGCCGCCTGGGTCGATTTCAGCGCGGGAAGGACGGCGTACCAGATCGCGTAGCCCATTCCGGAAGCCAGCGCCCCCGAGGCGATGGCGTAGCCGACGCCTGCGGTGTCGAGGCGCGCGCTGCCCGCGAGCAAGGCGCTCAGGGCGGCAGCGAGGAGCGCCGCGCGCAGGAAATTGCCCGCCGTGATCCGGGTGGGGTCGCCCGCGCCCCGGCCGCGCAGCGAATAGACGCCCCATGCCAGGCCGGCGCCGAGCATGAACAGCGCGCCCCGCAGCGGCGGCGCCGACAGGCCGGGCAGCAACAGGCCGACCAGGCCCGCGAGCGCGAGCGCGAAGCCGACGATCTGCGCACCGCGCAGGCGTTCGCCGGCCCGGATGCCGTGGCCGATCATCGTCGCCTGCACCGCGCCGAATAGCAGCAGCGCCCCGGTCGCCGCCGGCAGGCTGACGTAGGCGAAGGAAAACGCCGCCGCGTAGGCGAACAGCGCCAGCGCCGACGCCCAATCGCCACGCCCCGCGGCGGTGCCCCGCACGCGCACCAGCAGCCACAGCACCAGCGCGCCGGATGCCAGCCGCACCGTGGTGAAGCTCGCCGGATCGATGCCCGTGTGCTTGAGCGCGACGCGGCCGAGCAGCGAATTGCCGGCGAACGCGAGCATCGCCAGCGCGGTGAGGGCGACGAGGCGGGCAGTCGGCAAGGCGGCGCGGCGTGGCGTGCTCATACGCGAATGATATTGCCCTTCAGCGAGTAGAGGATCGCGATCACCTCGCTGCGCGTGCCGTCGTCGATTCCGTTCTTCTCCAGCGCGCCGACGATGTCGTCCATCACCGCGAGGTACTCCTGCTCGCTGATGTTCATGCCCTTGTGCGCGGCGAGCATGTCCTTGCCGGTATACGGCTCCGGACCACCGGCGCCCGCGCAGAAGAACTCGCGCGCCATGCGCCTGGCGTGCTCGAGGTCCTCGATCTGTTCGAAGCGCGGCTTGACGATCGGATTCCTCAGATGCGCGTCGATGATGTCGTCGACGATGCGGGCGATGCCCGCTGCCTTGCCCAGACGTTCGTAAAGTGTCGTCGTCATGTCGATCTCCCATGGCTTGGCCGGCTGCGCAGGACAGGCGCGGCGGCCGCAGCCGGGCGCCGCCGCTGCCTATCGTCATAGCTCAGCCGAAGGCGGAGCGCACGGCCGGCCCGCTGAATCGGGGCCTGCGGCGCGCGTCAGCCGTGCGCGGCAGCGGGTGCCGCCAGCCGCCGGGCGACCGCCGGGTCGAGCGTCTTCATGAACGACTCGACCGGGTCCGTATAGGCGCCGTCGCTGCCCAGCTGCTGGTTGAGGTCGCGGTGGGAGCGATCCTCGCCGAGCACGCTCGCGCGCGAGTCCAGCGCCTTGGCGCGCGCGACGAAGCGTTCCGCCTGCGCACAGGAATCGGCGCGGCGGGTGGAGCACACCGCGAGGACCGGATAGATCGGGCCGGTCAGCGCATGCAGGGGCGAGGTCGCGTCCCAGTATCCCGGATCGGCGCCGAAGGCCTCGTCGTAGAGCCGGAGATGCCGGGCCTTCATCAGCGACGCCACGTCGAGCGCGGCGCTGTCGAGCAGGATCGTGCCGAGCCACGGCTTCACCCCCTGCTTCGTTGCGCCGTCGGGGGACGCCGCCAGCAGCGCGACGAGATGGGCGCCCGCCGAATGGCCCATGACGATGAACTTGCGCGGGTCGCCGCCGAGCGCGGCGGCGCGGGTCTGCGCCGCGGCCAGCGCCGCAGCGACGTCCCGTTCCTGCTCGGCCGGGCCCGCGTCGGGCAGCATCCGGTAATTCACGGAGACGAACAGGAAGCCCCTGGGCACCCAGCGCGCGACCTTGCCGTCGACGACGGAGCCCGTACCCTTGTCGCCATGTCGCCAGCCGCCGCCATGGACCATGAAGATCACCGGCGCTGCCGCCGGCCGGTCCGGCAGGTAGATGTCCATGCGCTGGCGGGCGTCCTCGCCGTAGGGGAGGTCGCGCAGGACGCGCACGCCCGCGGGGAGCGGCGCGCGCCCGGCCGGCTCGCCGGATTCGGCCTCGCGCGCCTGCTGCCGCCAGCGCCCAGCCAGCACGCGTTCGAGCGCCCCCGCGTGCGCCAGCGGAGCGGCGAGCAGCAGGGCGAGCGCGCACGGAAGCGCGCGCAGCATGCGAGGGCGAGCGGACGATGGGCGCATCGGTTGCCTTTCCTGATGGCGGACGGCGGGTCGGTTTGCAAATGGCCGGCTATGCACGCGCCCGTGTTCGAAGCACGCGCCTGTCTAGGCCCTGGCGATGGCCACGTGCGCGCGCATCGGGAACGCGATCGTGTCGCCCTCCCGGTAGGCGGCGAGCGTGGGCTCGAGCTCGCGGCGCACCGCGTCGAGCATCGAGACGCGCGCGGGCGCGGCCAGCTGGGCGAAGGCCGGCAGCGCCGCCGCCGCGCTCGTCACGGCGAGGGGCACGAAGCGGTCCGCGTCGCCGAAGCGCGCCGTGATCGTTTCCGGGACGACCTCGACGGCGGCGAACCCCGCGCCCGCGAACAGGGTGCGCAAGGATTCGGCGTCGCCGAGCGAGAACGGCAGCGTGACCGAGGCCAGCGGCAAGGCGAGATGGCGCGCCGTGGCTTCCATCAGGGCCCGGAAGACGGGATGCCGTTCGATCGCCTGCAGCACGATCACCAGCGCGCGTCCGCCGGGGCCGAGCACGCGGCGCATCTCGCGCACCGCCGCCGCGCGGTCGGGCACGAACTGCAGGCCGTGCTGGCACAGCACGATGTCGAACGCCGCGTCGGGGAAGGGCAGCGTCATCGCATTGCCTTCGTGCCACGTGATCGCCGCACCCGCCGGCGGCGGAAGCCCGCGCGCGACGTCGAGCATGGCCGGGCTCATGTCGAGCCCGGCAACCTGGCCCTGTGCCCCCACGAGCGGCGCGGCCTGGCGGGCGACGGCGCCGGTGCCGCAGGCGACGTCGAGCACGCGCTCGCTCGGCCGCGGCGCGGCGTGGCCGAGCAGGGCCGTCGCCCAGGGTGTGAACATCGCGGGGACGAAATACTGCTCGTAGCTTTCGGCGGGGCTGCGGGGGGCGGCGGTTTCCATGGCGTTCACCGGATGGCGGCAGGGCGATGAATGGACTTTATAGCAGGAACCGGAGCAGGAACGGGCATGCGCCGTCGGTGCGCGCATCGCCCCTAGCGGCGGCGCATGCCTGGATGCACGAGCGGCGGTCAATCACCCGTCGGCGAAATGCGAAACGCGCGGACGGCCTCCAGTCGACGCAGCGCGACCGCGAGCGACGAGAGGTTCGCCGGGTCGGTCGTGCGGATGACCATCCGGTATTCGAACGAGAGGCCGTCATCCGAGATCCGGTAGCTCATGTTGGCGACCGTGAAGCCGCCTTTTTCCAGGAACGCCATCAGGTCCGGTTCCGGCATCACGCTGCTTCGGTCGAAGCGGACGAAATGATGCGCGTAGTAGTGAGACGGCAGCTTCGCCTCGATCCATCGGAAGACCGAAAGAATCCCGATCGTGAAGACGGTGGCAAGCACGGCCGGCGCATAGAAGCCGACGCCGAACAGGATGCCGATCGCGGCGGTGATCCAGATCGAGGCGGCGGTCGTCAGGCCACGAATCGAGAGCCCTTCCTTGAAGATCACGCCCGCGCCAAGAAAGCCGATGCCGGTCATGATCCCCTGCGCCATGCGCGTCGGGTCGGTGCGCACCGTGTCGAGCGGCACGCCCGGCAGCCATTTCCACTGATACAGCGTGACCAGCATCAGCAGGCTGGACGCCAGGCACACCAGCGTATGGGTTCGAAAGCCGGCAGGGCGGCCGTGAAAGCTTCGCTCGAGCCCGATGATTCCGCCCGCCACCAGCGCCGCCGTCAGGTGGACGACGATCTTGAGAAAGTCGCTATCCATGGCGTGCCTCCGGGTCTTGATCGTGTGAGGACAGGAGGCGCATGAGGAGATCAAGGGAGCCGCCATGTAACTCTCCGCAGTGCGGGCGGGCAAGAGATGCATTTGCTTCGCTCATGCGCACGGCTCAACGTTGGCGCTGAGGGGTGCGGAGACAGCAAGCGAAGCTTGCTGGCGGAGCGTCCCACTCGAACAACTTGTTAGACGCAAGCGCGCTCATGCGCTAGCAGGGTCTTTGCCCTGCCACTTAATTGAAAGCCCAACGACGCGGCACTTGGCATAGTGCTGTTGAATGAACGTTTCAATATCGCCAAGTTTGCGCGGGCCGTCGCTTAGCCATTCAACGCGCCATTCGGCAATTCGCTCGCCTTTTTCATGAACAAGAACTCCCTCTTCAGGTTCGTTGACCCATTCGAGTTGGCGGATTAATGCCAGGGGTTCTTCGGCCCCAGCGATGCTTGTGGAGAAATCCAAGGCCTCGCTATATGAGGCGAAGGCATAGTAGTAATCTTCCCCGTCATATTTGTCAGGGGCGCCACGCTCTGGGTGGCACCAAACACGATACTCAAGCACGTGATCGTAAAAGTAGCCGGCTCCTGATTTTGCCAGGGCAGAGTATTCGCCAACCATATCTGGGTCTATTGCATCCGGGTAGTTCATGGCATCGGCCTAACGTTGAAGGTGAGGGGCCGCCGGAGCGGCGAAGCCGCGGAGGGAACCAACCAGCGCAGCTGGTTGGCGGTCCCACTCGACCGGCGGGTTAGGCATGTTTCCGCCGCTTAACTTGAGCATACCCGTAAGCAAGCAGTACGACTCCGAACAGAAAGGTAGCGGAAAATATTGACCAGAAGAACTGGGGATTCTGGGCAACGGCAACAGAATGGCGGCGCCAGCTATATTCCCCGTCGGCGAGGCCGGTGAACGAATAGAAGAAGAATACACAAGAGAAGGCGAGCAATATGTACGGGCTATCGGCAGCGCCAGCATTGCGTACGCTAAGAAAAACCATCACTCCAAAGAATAGGGTCCCCAGCAGGAGCCGCGGGTCGTGGGACCTGTATGCCGCGTAGGCAGAAAAAGCCGCGATGAGCAGCGCAACGATGCGGACGATGGTTGTTCTCATGCCTAACGTAGAAGTGAGGGGCAGCCGGAGCGCGAAGCGCGGAGGGAACCAAAAAGCGCAGCTTTTTGGCTGTCCCTCTCGACTGCCGGGTTATGCATTGCGGCTCGCACCCAATGGAGAAAGCGATTTTGCAAACTCAAGAAATGTGATTTGAGCCTTGCCGAAATCGCCGTAGGTTTTTGTGGTTTGATTCTTTGCACTAACCACCCAAGGGCGCGACCTTTCTCGGTGATTGGCCTCTGTGACTTGCTCTCCATCGAAGACAAGGTCATAGGCAATGGCTTCGTATCGAAGCGCGACATCAGGTGTTTGTATCAACTTTCCGTTCTTGAAGGTGCGATGCAGGGAAATGGTTTCTCCCTCGCGCTGAACGACCCAACCTAGCGATTGCAGCGCTGCTGTTTGATTGGAAAAGAATTCATCAACTGACTCGTATGTGACAACAGGCGGTGGCATGGTAGATGCCAATTGAGATGGTGTGCCAGCGACCACAAGCTCCATCTTTTCGACGACGAAAGTCTTTGTTTCGCCCGACAATAGGCAGCGTGCACGAACCTTTCCGTCTTTGACGGAAATGGGTTGTATCTCTCGCTCCCTGCCTGGGGTGGAGCCACCAAAGTACCGCACTCGAAGACTTGCTCCATTATCGATGGCATTTTCCAGCGCCTCAGTAATCATGGCTGCTCCTAAGAAGGAAATGCATAACGTGGAATTAACCAGCCGCGCTTCAGCGCGGTCTGGTTGAATGCAGGGTTAGAGAACATGGCTAATGAACCGCAGGCGGTTGCTCTGAGAGAAGGCGCGACAAATGACCTTGAAGATGCTGAATTGCCTCTTTTGGAAAAGCAATCTGCAGGTATGCGTTATCAGCTACGTGAAGAGAAAGACCAACATGGCCGTTCTCGAACTGTAGTGATTGAGCGCCATGAACGAGAAGTGGCTGTCGTTGGGCGCTGGTTTTTCCGTCGGCTCGACGAGACGGTGGGCTGGCAAGTAGCCCAAGAAGCAATAAGTCGGCTGCCTGTGGAGGAACATGAATAGCCTGTTCTGTTCCGTTTTCGTCAACGAATGTAAGCGTAACCGCGCTTGTTTCTGTGTCGGTTGCTATGGCGAGAGATTTGGATATTTTCATATGTTCTCTAACGTTGAAGGTGAGGGGCCGCCGGAGCGGCGAAGCCGCGGAGGGAACCAACCAGCGCAGCTGGTTGGCGGTCCCACTCGACCGGCGGGTTAGGCATGTTTCCGCCGCTTAACTTGAGCATACCCGTAAGCAAGCAGTACGACTCCGAACAGAAAGGTAGCGGAAAATATTGACCAGAAGAACTGGGGATTCTGGGCAACGGCAACAGAATGGCGGCGCCAGCTATATTCCCCGTCGGCGAGGCCGGTGAACGAATAGAAGAAGAATACACAAGAGAAGGCGAGCAATATGTACGGGCTATCGGCAGCGCCAGCATTGCGTACGCTAAGAAAAACCATCACTCCAAAGAATAGGGTCCCCAGCAGGAGCCGCGGGTCGTGGGACCTGTATGCCGCGTAGGCAGAAAAAGCCGCGATGAGCAGCGCAACGATGCGGACGATGGTTGTTCTCATGCCTAACGCTTGCGGTGAGCCGGGCCACGATTAACTAACACAAGACCAACGCCGCTCGCGGGCCTCGGCTCGACCGGATTGTTGGGCACACACAGGAGTGAAGAATGGAACGAGACGAACTTTACCCGAAGGCGGTGGAGGTTGCGAAAGCCGCAAACCCTCCATCTATCTCAAACCTCCAGCGGTATTTGATGATCGGGTACAACAGGGCGAGCCGGTTGATGGACTACCTGATTGAGGACGGGATCGTGGAGCAGTTCGAGACTGAGAACGGGACGGGATACCGGCGCAAGGTGCCCAACGTCTGAATTAAGGGGCGCGCTTTAGCGCGTCCCGCTTGAATGACGGGTTAGCTGGTGCAGTCTAAGCAATGAAGCAACCAGTAGAGCCATTGCGGCAACGACAGCTTCGGCCGCAGCAATTGCAGGAATGCCCATGCCGCCGCCTTTTACTAACAGTAGCGTGCAAAGAGCAGCGGCGAACAGGATACAGACTACACAGCAGCCAACGGCAAACCAGGCGCGCTGGGACAGGTGAGCCGCGAAGTACAGGAGTGCTCCTGGCACAGCAAGAATTCCGGTCAGATACAGGAGCCCCGGTAGTTGAGAGGAAAGGTAAAAAGACAAGCGAATAATTGAAACACGGCCCAGAAAAAGGTCATATGCGAACAGAATCCAGATAGCACATAGGACTGGTAGCGCGAGCGTGATGAGGAACGTTCGTTTAATCAGCGAAGGCATAGGAAGCTAACGTGCTAGCTCAGGGGCGCGAAGCCGGCTTGCCGGCGGAGCGTCCCTCTGGAGCGGCGGGTTAGGCCGATTGGCGCGTTTTCCATGATGCAATAAACCTCCCTGCAACGGCACCTATAGCGATGACTATGGGGGCGCCCAAGAAATAGATGAACCAGCCGTTTGCCGCATGGGATTCGTTGGACTGCGCGACAAGGAACCAAACCGAAAACAGCAGAAGATGCAGGCCAATAAAGCCACCGACGGTAGCGCCCTTCGACGCTTCGAAGTACCCAGAAATGGCCGCCCAAATCCAGTGGGGGGCCGCAAAGATCATGTAGAGCTCTGCGAGCTTTTCCGTGGTGCGTGCAAACCATGAGAGGTTCAACTCGATCTGGGTGCCAGAGAGGGCCATGATCAATGCCACGATTGCGGGTAGAGCCAAGTGAGCGAGGTAGTACATGGCATCGGCCTAACGTAGAAGTCACCGGCGCTGCGCAGCTTTATCGCGCAGCGTCCGTGTGGACTGCCGGGTTGGGCCTCACTTGGCCTCCGAAATGTTTGCCTCAATCAAGCCGTTGGCATCTAGAAGGCAGCGAATATTGTGTTTCAGTTCCAGATTGAAGCTGTTCTTCGCCGTGAAAGAGGAGGTGACTGTTGTTCTTCCATTTGGATGCTCGTTTACAGCCAAGTCCATAACGCGCGAAAAGCTGAATGTGCTTGGGTGGTTTGCCTTTGACTTGGCATGCGACTCGCACAGGTCAATAGCGCGGCTACGGTCGATATGTTTAGCAGCCACCAACGCTGTTCCCTTTTCAACTTCTGATTTGGAGAAAAACGCATTAAAGACACTCGCGCCGGTACCGCAGGTGACATAAAAGACTGGGTCGGAAGGGCTGCCTTTACTTGATGAAATGTAGGCCGACCCTGGATCAATCGTTTTGCATCGTGAGTTCTCTCGATGAACTTTATTGACACCCGCAACAATTGCCTTTTTGTGAGGGGATGTTTTCTTGTCCCAAACGAAATCAGCCTCGGTAAATGTGACGGTGCCACCGCTGTCTTTCTTTTGGCCCCGAAGTGAACGGCTTTGCACCCATCCAATATGAGAGTTTTGTAGCCAATCAGGTTCTTTAACGCGGACTCTTGACCATTCGCCTTGCGTGCATTCCTCGATCACAGTAACTGTATTGTCAATTGTCAAGTACTGCGTAGTCTTGAGGATTTGGGTGGCTTTCTGGTTTATTAGCTTTTCGCTTTTTGCATTTGGTGCGGCATGAAGAACTACATCAGAGCCATTCACCCGTAGGGTTTGTCCTGATTTTGTGCTGCCCGATCCGCACGGCTCAGCCGATGCGGCCTGTGCTTCACCGTGCAGCGCAACGATAGCAAGAGCGACAAGAAGAGTGTTTGTTACAGGTGAAGGCATTGCAAAGACTCCTTATTGTGAGGCCCAACGTTTGAATTAAGGGGCGCGCTTTAGCGCGTCCCGCTTGAATGATTGGTTAGGCACGCATTCCGTGATGGATAAGGATTGGTGCGGAAGTCTGGGGTTGAAAGCCAATCAAGAAAGTTCACTTCCTCAGTAGATACTTCGATAGGTATGCCCAACCAATTTCCAATAGGTGCAATTCGTTTGATGAGTGAGTTTTGGAAGCTAAAGTCAGTTTCCAATATTAAATGCCCTGATTCACCACAAAGCACAGCCATCCATGAATAGGTATGCAGCTTGATTACCTTCTGAATTTTTATAGAGAGAAAGCGCTGCAATTGGACGCTGGTTTCAGTGCCGTCTCTTTCAGTAAAAATGGCTACTTTGGTATTTTGGTTAATACGTACGGTGCCGAATTTCTTAGAATGGCGCCTGGTCATACCCCATAGCGCGAGAAAGAGCAGGCCCGGCACGCCGAACAAGAGCTGTACCACTATGGAATGGGCGAATATACCGGCAGCGGCGAAAACCAATAGCGGCAAGGCCAGTATTAACGCCACCCATGAAGGGATATGCATACGTAGTCCACGACTATAGGGAAGTAGCGTTCCCCATTCCCCATCTGTCGAAAAAGGTTTCATGCGCCTAACGTAGAGCTAACCGGCGGCGCTTTAGCGCCGTCCAGCGACCGAAGGGAGCGAGGTTGAGCGCCGGGTTAGAGCGCGATGCAGCCAGCGGGTTTAGGAATGGTTTATCCACGCGAAGATTCCGACTATGAGAACGACCGTAAGCGCACCACCAAACAAACTCACGAGGGGCTGGCTGGTGTCGCCGATCTTTGGTTTGCAACGCCCGAACGTAACGATTGCGATATAAAACCTCCCAAGATGAAAGGCCACCACTTCGGATAGAAAACTAAAAACGGCATCAAGCATCTTGGGTTGCGCTCTAACGTAGAGCTAACCGGCGGTGCTTTAGCGCCGTCCAGCGACCGAAGGGAGCGAGGTTGAGCGCCGGGTTAGCCATGCACACTCCGCATGAAAACAATTGAGGGGGTTTCATTTGGCGATCAGTTGATCACTGCGTATTGCGTTCAATAGAGAAACTATCTCTCTATGAATGTGATATTGCTTTAAGAAAACCCAAAGAAACAAGAGCGCTGGACCACCAAAGACTACGCAAATGACTACGTTTGCAACCCACGGGAAATTTCCTGTCAGCAGTACGAACATGAAGAACACGCTTGCTAGAAACATAACGGCGAATCCATAAGGGTTTGTCTGGACTGTACTGTGGCCATAGCTATCGACCCACCCGAGAAAGCTATTCCAATCGTTTTCTTTCCCGAAAAAAGCGATGACGGTCATTCCGCATTCGATGATTGGCCATCCTTGAACAGTGACATCGAAGGTTTTCTTGCCGTCAGATTCAAACCCGAAATTAGTAAATCGACCGCCCATGGGGAGTCTGCCGCGAGCGATGCTGAATACCTGATCAAAGTGGATTTCTACGCGATGCATTCGTATGGCTAACGTAGAGCTAACCGGCGGCGCTTTAGCGCCGTCCAGCGACCGAAGGGAGCGAGGTTGAGCGCCTTGTTAGGAGTGGGAATCATGCGAAATGCGATACAGATTAGTGGTGTTTGGTTGGCAAAGGCGGTTCTTGTCCTAACGGGGAACCTTGAGTTAGCAGCAGCGTTTCGAGTGTTGCCTTTAGTGCGGAGGCTGCCTGTGGTGTTAACGAGAAAAGAAGATGGGTTTCGCCTTGAGTATCCAGCAACACCTCAAGATTTTCAGAGGATGAGGGATGAGTTACTCGGAGATCGCCATGCATGATTGCAACCACATCAGTGACCAGTGGCAAATGCGTAATTGGTTTATCTGCCATGCAAACTCCTAACGTTTGAGCTAACCGGCTGGACGCCGCAGGCGGCCAGTCCGAGCGACGCGAAGCGGCGCGGTGTTGAGCGAATTGTTAGGGCTGAATAGGCCCAACATCCATACCGTCATAACTGTCTAACTCGTGTTTTTCAGCGAAGGCATATAGCTGCATGTTTCTTTCATTGAGAGTCTGGGGGGAATGAGCTTCTTCCCTCTCCATGTGTAGAAAGAAATATTCATCTTCATCGTCTTCAAGTTCTGGCACGTATAAATCAACGAAACGATAGCCAGCATTCTCAAGAACAGCCGCAGCTTCTTGCAACTTTTCGCGGGATGGATCTGTAAAAAAATAACCCCAGAGCATTGGTTTGTTCATGTCCCAGCCAGTGTTGGACTGTATGTTTTCAAACATCTCTTCGAGGTCACTCAGTTCGATCATGTGTAACCCTAACGTTAAAGCTAACCCGCCGCCGGAGCGCACGGCGCGGAGGGAACCCGCCCGCGCAGCGGGTGGGCGGTCGGGTTGAGCGTGATGTTAGGCGCGGAATAAAAGAAAGACTGCAAACGCATGATGTACGGAACCTCCCTGTGAGCCACGCCTTTGTTGGCAACAATGCATCAAACCCCAACGATGTGCGAGCCGGAATTTGCATGGTGAGCTTGTAGCCCGAATTGGCTGCCAAACCACTGACAGAAAATACCCTGAATCACCGGAGTGCCTAACGCCTGAATTAAGCCGCGCCGAAAAGCGGCGTCGGCTTGAATGAATTGTTAGGCGGCAACACGGGGTGGGAACCGCAACCGATTACCGTCCGGGTCTGAGACAGCCATCTCTCTAAAAGTTCGCGTGGCGTCTTGTGGCGGCGCAGTCGCTTTATTCAAGGCTTTCGGATGGATCTTCCTTTACCTTTTTCAGCCACGATGAATTCCAGCCATCGAACACCTTCAGTCTCACTAGGGTTCCAATGGGAATGAGTGGTGCCGGCGGGAACGAGCAGGCTGTCACCGGGATTGAGGGTAATGGGTTTCTTACCCTCCTCCTGGAAAACGGGTGTCCCAGAAACCACATAGAAGGTGACCGCCGCCGGATGAAAGTGGCGACGGTTGACACCACCTGGCTCGTACTTCACATCTAAAACCGTGAATTCCAGATTCGCTGTGCCGTCCACTCCACGTACTATGAGATCTGTAGGTGTTACCCCGGATTTTTGTGGGATGTCTTTCGTATCTTGTGCTTGCGCTACGGACACAGCTAGAGCCGCCCCGAATAAGGCACCGATGGGTTTAGTTAGTCTGTTCATTTTCAATCTCCATTACGATGAGTGGATTACGCGACGGTGCTTCTTGCTGCCTAACGCCGCGCTCACCGGTAAATTGGGAGCGCAGCGAGTAATTTATCCGAGTGCAGCGCCTTGTTAGGCATGGGCCAATTTAAGACCAACAATACCCGCACAAATCAGCCCTAAACTAACTAGCTTAAGGACGTCAGTTGACTCACCGAATAATAATATTCCTAGAAGCGCCGTGCCTACAGCACCAATACCCACCCATATCGCATAGGCTGTACCGACAGGCAACGTTTTCAGAGCTAAACCTAGCAATAGAAAACTTGCAACCAACGAAGCCACCGTACCAACAGTAGGCCATAGCTTCGTAAAACCATCTGTGTACTTCAATCCAATGGCCCAACCAATCTCCAAAAGACCAGCTACAAACAAAATTACCCAACTCATAAACACCTCTCTATTAGCTTTGGGGCCGTCCCCTACCGAAATTGAGAGGTGAGGTCGTCCTCACTTCAGACTGCCTAACGTTCAAGCTAACCCGCCGCCGGAGCGCGCAGCGCGGAGGGAACCCGCCCGCGCAGCGGGTGGGCGGTCGGGTTGAGCGCGATGTTAGGCGCGGAGCAAAGGAAAGACTGCAAACGCATGATGTACGGAACCTCCCTGTAAGCCACGCCTTTATTTGCAACTATGCACCAAACCCCGATGAGGCGCGAGCCGGAATTTGAATGGTGAGTTTGTAGCCAGAATTGGCTGCCAAACCACTGACAGAAAACACCCTGAATCACCGAAGCGCCTAACGCTTGAGTTAAGCGGCGGCGAAGCCGTCCGCCTTGAACGAACTGTTAGCTGCCGCTTCGGTTACGGCGAACGTTACCCCGTAGAGCAGCGCCAACCCAAGCTCCGATGGCGAGCATTGCAAAAACCACGGGGATAGCCATAGCTGCCACACCAAACACGACAGTGAAATTGGCGCCGCCAAGGATGCTAGAGGCGACGAGGCCGGCTAGAGCACATGCTGTCAGGGCTGCTCCCCATACAATGATGCGCTTGGGCTTCACGAAAGCCGCCAAAAGCGCTCCGCCGCCAATCAATACGATCCATGTGATGTACGCGGTATCCATAGGCAGCTAACGTTTGAGTTGAGGGGCGCCATGGAAGCGGCGCGAAAATAGCCGAAGGCGCGCCGCTTTCATGGCGTCCCTCTCGAACGTGATGTTAGGCCAATGCATGCTGAATAACCGCCATAACGACAGGAACTAGAACTGACTTGGCCAACGCAATGTAACTAAACAACAGCAAGTAAAAAGCAATACGCCCCAAATCACCCCAAGACGCGAACAGGTTTGTGCCCTTTGGGGAGAGGATCAGTAACCAAAGCACGGGCAGCCCAACGATGGTGGAAGCTGCAAATACAGTGGCAAAAGGCGGGCTGATAAATGCTGAAATGAAAATGACAAGAACACATGCAGCAATAGTCCAGAAACCCAAGCGATCTTTTCGCTCTAATGAGATGCGTAGATTATTCGGCGTGAGCTTCATGTGTGGCCTAACGTAGAGCTAACCGGCGGCGCTTTAGCGCCGTCCAGCGACCGGAGGGAGCGAGGTTGAGCGCCATGTTAGGCAATTCATTCCGCATGAGCATTTTCTGACCCCCCACCCAAGGTACAAGCAATTGGGACAACAACAGCGGGACTAATCGTGACTAGCACGGACAACGACAAGCCCGCGGCAAATGCTACCTGAGCAAATTTTCGGGTGCCCATGTGTGGACGAAGAACAAGCTCTAGAATCCAGCCACCCGTATACATGAGGTTGGCTGCGACGCCATAGAGAACTATCCCGATAACGGCAAAGAGCGGCGGATCAGGGACCCCGCATTCCGATCCCGTGAGCAAAGCCGTAAGCACGCCACTGATGATGGAAACCACACCGGCCGCCCCGACCAGAAGATTGAAGGGGACTCTGCGCAGCTCCCACCATAGGATTGTTTCTTTCACAGTAAGCGGATCGGACTTTCGGTCAAAAGCACGATGGATTAGCTGGAGCATCTCGGGCCTAACGTTTGAATTAAGGGGCGCGCTTTAGCGCGTCCCGCTTGAATGATGGGTTAGGCGTGGAAGAGATGAGAGCCGGCAACATTATTCCTTTGTACTGCAGGACGGGCAGTGCCATGAAACCTTTGGGTGCGACCCCACCATGTGCCATATCGCCCAGAGTATGACCGCTGGCACCCCGATGATAACAACCGCTCCATAACGCCCGCCCCCTATGCCGAAGGCGCTCAAGAAAAGGAATGCGAAACCAAGGATTAAAAGCGACAGGACAGATGCCCCGACTACATCGATCAAGCTACGCTGCTGGCGCACTTCTTGTTCCATTGCGGCGCCACATTTCTGGCAAGGGTGATGGCCTTGGGTGTTTTCCACAATACATGCGCCTAACGTAAAGTGTCCATCCTAAATGACGCCTTATAAACCGTCATTCCTGATGGTGTTTGTAAAAAATGTGCTAAAAAACAATTTATTAGTATTTTTTAGGGCGTCCTAAAATGCCAGCAAATGCGTCATTGCAGCACTCGCCAAAACTTCTCGATCAGGT
This sequence comes from Thiobacillus sp. SCUT-2, assembly GCF_035621355.1. Classification (NCBI taxonomy): domain Bacteria; kingdom Pseudomonadati; phylum Pseudomonadota; class Betaproteobacteria; order Nitrosomonadales; family Thiobacillaceae; genus Thiobacillus; species Thiobacillus sedimenti. The sequence continues at coordinate 1,260,480 of NZ_CP141769.1, forward strand.
GCGCGGCAAGATCCGCCTCAAGCACTACAGCATTCGTACCGAGGAGGCTTATGTCGACTGGATTAAACGCTTCGTCCTGCATTTTGACAAGCGGCATCCTGCCGAGATGGGGGCGCGTGAAGTCGAGGCGTTTCTGACGCACCTGGCCGTGCACGGACGGGTCGCGGCGGCGACGCAGAACCAGGCCAAGTCGGCGCTGCTCTTCCTTTATCGCGAAGTGCTTGAACAGGATTTGCCCTGGCTTGAAAACGTGGAGCGGGCAAAAGCCCCCAGGCGGCTGCCGGTGGTCCTCACGCACGAAGAGGTGCAGGCAGCCCTCTCCCGGCTCGCCGGCACGCATTGGTTGGTGGCGGCCTTGCTGTACGGGGCCGGCCTGCGGATCATGGAGGCCCTGCGCCTCAGGGTGAAAGATGTCGACTTCGCGCGCGGCGAGATTCTGGTGCGTGAGGGGAAGGGGTTCAAGGACCGCGTGACGATGCTTCCCGGGCTCGTGACGGATCCGCTCAAGGCGCACCTGGAACACGTGCGCGCCTTGCACCAGCGCGATCTGGCCGAGGGCCACGGCGAGGTGTACCTGCCTTATGCGCTCGACCGGAAGTATCCGAACGCCGCGCGGGAGTGGGGATGGCAATACGTTTTTCCCTCGAAGAACCGGTCGGTCGATCCGCGTTCAGGGGTAGTGCGAAGGCATCATGTGCAGGACCAGGCGATTCAGCGCGCGATCCGCCAGGCCGTGCGCGACGCAGGCATTGCCAAGCCGGCCACGCCACATACACTGCGTCATTCCTTTGCGACTCACTTGCTCGGAAGTGGCTACGATATCCGCACGGTGCAGGAGCTTCTGGGCCACAAGGACGTGGCGACGACGATGATCTATACGCATGTGCTGAACAAGGGCGGGCGCGGGGTGACCAGCCCGCTCGATATGTGATGACGGACGAGGACTACATGCGCGCGGCGCTCGAGCTGGCGCGCCGGGGCTGGGAAGCGGGGGAGGTGCCGGTCGGCGCGCTGGTGGTGTGCGGGGGCGAGGTCGTCGGCCGCGGGTTCAACCGGCCGATCACCAGCTTCGACCCGACGGCGCACGCCGAGGTGGTGGCGCTGCGCGACGCCGCGGCGCGCGTCGGCAACTACCGGCTGGTGGGCTGCACGCTCTACGTGACGATGGAGCCCTGCGTGATGTGCGCGGGCGCGATCCTGCATGCGCGCGTGGCACGGGTGGTCTACGGCGCGAAGGAGTACAAGACCGGCGCGCACGGCAGCATCGTCGACGTGTTCGCCGAGCCGCGCCTCAATTTCCATTGCGACATCACCGGCGGCGTGCTGGCGGACGAATGCGCGGCGATGATCTCGGGCTTCTTCGAGGCGCGCCGGCAGCAGAAGAAGGAGACGACGCAATGAGCGGGCCGTTCATGGGCAAGCCCTTCATCGAGGTCGACAGCCGGCTGCAGCAGCTCTATCTGTGGGAGCCCGACCCGGACGGCGACCGCCTGATCCGGCAGTATCCGGTGTCCACCGCGGCGAACGGGCTCGGCGAGCAGAGCGGCAGCTACTGCACGCCGCGCGGCCGCCACCGCGTCGCCGAGAAGATCGGTGCCGGCACGCCGCTCCATGCCGTGTTCAAGGCACGCCAGCCGACCGGAGAGATCTGGACGCCCGCGCTCGACGCGGAACACCCGGGGCGCGACTGGATCCTCACGCGCATCCTCTGGCTCGAAGGCCTCGAACCCGGAAAGAACAAGGGCGGCACGGTCGACAGCCACGACCGATACATCTACATCCACGGCACCAGCGAGGAACACCTGATCGGCCAGCCGGCGTCGCACGGCTGCATCCGCATGAAGAATGCGGACGTGGCGGAGCTGTTCGAGCTGGTGCAGGTGGGGACGGAGGTGAGGATTTTCTGAGGTCGGGGGCCGGGCAGCCCCGATTCGAAAGACTCACGGCAGGCTTCGACAGGCCTGTCCTGAGCGAAGTCGAAGGGCTCAGGGCGAACGGGCCGGAAGTTGATCGCTTACGGACGTTGCTGCTTGGTGCTGGCCGCTGTTCCGTTCGTGGTGAGCTTGTCGAACCACAGGTCAGTTCACCTGCGCCTGTAGCGGCGCAGCCCCGATTCGAAAGACTCACGGCAGGCTTCGACAGGGCTGTCCTGAGCGAAGTCGAAGGGCTTTGGGCGAACGGGCTGGGAGTTGATTGCTTATGGGCGTTGCTGCTTGGTGCTGGCCGCTATTCCGTTCGTGGTGAGGCTTTCGATGAATCGAGGACAGGCTTGTCGAACTACATTCCACTTATGCTGGGGCCAGCGCATGGCAGCCCTTCGACAGGCTCAGGGCGAACGGGCTGGGAGTCGATTGCTTATGGGCGTTACTACTTGATACTGGCCGCTGTTCCGTTCGTGGTGAGCTTGTCGAACCACAGGTCAGTTCACGGGGACCTGTAGCGGCGCAACCCCGATTCGAAAGACTCACGGCAGGCTTCGACAGGCCTGTCCTGAGCGAAGTCGAAGGGTGCAGGGCGAACGGGCTGGGAGTTGATCGCATATGGGCGTTGCTACTTGGTGCTGGCAGCTGTCTATGCTGGGGCCAGCGCATGGCAGCCCTTCGACAGGCTCAGGGCAAACGGGCTGGGAGTTGATTACTTACGGGCGTTGCTGCTTGCTACTGGCCGCTGTTCCGTTCGTGGTGAGCTTGTCGAACCACAGGTCAGTTCACCAGGGCCTGTAACAGCGCAGCCCCGATTCGACAGGCTCACGGCGGGCTTCGACAGGCCTGTCCTCAGCGACGTCGAAGGGCTCAGGGCGAACGGGCTGGGAGTTGATTGCTTATGGGCGTTGCTACTTGGTACTGGCCGCTGTTCCGTTCGTGGTGAGCTTGTCGAACCACAGGTCAGTTCACCGGGACCTGTAGCGGCGCAGCCCCGATTCGACAGGCTCACGGCGGGCTTCGACAGGCCTGTCCTGAGCGACGTCGAAGGGCTCAGGGCGAACGGGCCGGGAGTTGATCGCTTGCGGACGTTGCTACTTGGTGCTGGCCGCTGTTCCGTTCGTGGTGATCGTGAGCTTGTCGAACGATCGAACCACATTTTGGCAACGCTCAAATCTCCTTCTTGGATCTGCACTTCGCCAGCCGCGAAATCTCCGCCCAATCTCCGCGCACCAGCGCCTCTTTCTTGGCGCGACTCCAACCCTTGATCTGCCGTTCGAATGTCAGTGCTTCGATGCGCGTTGGGCATTCCTGGCTCCACACGAGGTCAACGGGCAAGCGCGTCGCAGTGTAGCCGCCGCATGCCCCCGTCATGTGTTCGCCGACGCGCCTTTCCAGATCGTCGGTATGGCCTGCGTAGTAGGAACCATCCGCGCAGCGCAGGAGATAAACCCAGAACGTCACGCCTACAGCGGCATCGGCTTGTTCTCGTTGAGGTTGAGCCAGCCCTTGGCGATGCGGTAGATGAACCAGACGCAGGCGACGCCGAGCACGACCCAGCCGACCAGGATGATCCAGGTCAGCGCGCCGAGCACGAACCACACGACGCTCCACCAGAAGGTGCGGATCTGCCAGCTGAAGTGGCTTTCCAGCCAGGTGCCGCGGGCGTCGTCGCGCTTGATGTAGCCGAGCACGATTGCCACGATCGCGGTGATGCCGGCGAACAGCGACAGCGCGTAGAGCGCGTAGATGACGGTGGCGAGCGTCTTCAGGCTCGCGAGCTTGTCGTCGGCGGGAGCATTCATCAGTTACGCGCCTTTTCGTAGAGCGGCATCATTTTCGGCACCAGCGCGTTCAGCGCCTGCATGCGGTTGCTCGGCGACGGGTGGGTGCTGAGGAACTGCGGCGGGCCGTTGCCGTTGGCCTGGCTCATCTTCTCCCACAGGCTGATCGCGGCGTGCGGGTTGTAGCCCGCGCGGGCGGCGAGTTCGATGCCGTAGCGGTCGGCCTCGCTTTCGGCTTCACGGCTGTTCGGCAGCGTCAGCGCGATGTCGGCCACCGGCGCCAGCACGGTGAGGTCGCGCCCGGCGAGGATGGAGCCGAGCTCGAGCCCGCCCTGCGTGGCGATCGCGCGCGACATGCGCTCGCGGCCGTGGCCGAGGATGGCGTGCGAGATCTCGTGGCCCATGATCTGCGCGATCTCGTCGTCGGAGAGGTTCAGCTTGCGGACGATGCCGGTGTAGATCGCCATCTTGCCGCCGGGCATGCACCAGGCGTTGAGCGTCGGCTCGTCGATCACCGTGACCGACCACTTCCAGCTGCGGCTGGGCGGGTACATGTTCTCCGCCTGCACGATCAGGCGGTCGGTGATGCGCTTGACGCGCGCGTTGAGTGCGGCGTCGGTGCTGAGCTTGCCCTTCTGCTGCGCCTCGTTGACGGTCTGCGCGTAGGCCTGCGCGGACGAGGCCTGCGCCTGTTCCTCGGAGACCAGCACCAGTTGCTTGCGGCCCGACACGGGGTTGGTCTGGCACGCTGCCAGAGTGGCGGCGAGCAGGGCGGTCAGCAGCAGTCGGGTTTTCATGGCAGCTCCTCGTGGCGAGACGGCACCGGGTTCAGATCCCGCGCAGCAGTTCGTTGATACCGACCTTGGACAGCGTCTTCTCGTCGACCTTCTTCACGATGACGGCGCAGTAGAGGCTGTACTTGCCGTCCTTGGAGGGCAGGTTGCCGGACACCACGACCGACCCGGCGGGCACGCGGCCGTAGTGGACCTCGCCGGTCTCGCGGTCGTAGATCTTGGTGCTCTGGCCGATGTAGACGCCCATCGAGATCACGCAGTTGTCCTCGACGATGACACCCTCGACGACCTCGGAGCGGGCGCCGATGAAGCAGTTGTCGCCGATGATGGTGGGGTTGGCCTGCACCGGCTCGAGGACGCCGCCGATGCCGACGCCGCCCGAAAGGTGCACGTTCTTGCCGATCTGCGCGCAGGAGCCGACGGTGGCCCAGGTGTCGACCATGGCGCCTTCGTCGACGTAGGCGCCGATGTTGACGTAGGAGGGCATCAGCACGACGTTCTTCGCGATGTACGAGCCCTTGCGCGCGGCAGCCGGCGGCACGACGCGGAAGCCGCCTTCGCGGAAGTCCTTGGAGTTGAAGTCGGCGAACTTCGACGGCACCTTGTCGTAGTAGTTGGTGTAGCCGCCCTTGATGAAGGCGTTGTCCTCGAGGCGGAACGACAGCAGCACGGCCTTCTTGACCCACTGGTTGGTTTTCCATTCCTGGCCTTGCACGCGCTCGGCGACGCGCAGCTGGCCCATGTCGAGCAGGTCGATCACGGCCATGACGGCGTCCTTGACCTGTGCCGGGGCGTTGCGCGGGTTGAGTTCGGCACGGCGCTCGAAGGCGTCTTCGATGATTTTCTGCAGGTCTTGCATGGCGTTTTCCTGTTGTTGAAGGTTGAATCGAATGAGGGGCGGACCTTATGCGGCCTTGCCCGCGAAACGGACGATGCGGCCGGCCGCCTCGACGCAGGCGTCGAGGTGGTCGACCAGCGCGATGCGGATGTAGCCCTTGCCGGGGTTGGCCATGCCGGCGTCGCGCGCGAGGAAGCTGCCGGGCAGCACGGTGACGTGCTCCTGCTCGTAGAGGCCGCGCGCGAACGCGGCGTCGTCGCCGCCCGGCACGCGCGCCCACAGGTAGAAGGCGGCGTCCGGCGCGTCGAAGGACAGCACGTCCTTGAGCATCGGCATCACGGCGGCGAACTTCGCCGCGTACTGGCGGCGGTTCTCGACGACGTGCGCCTCGTCGTTCCACGCCGCGATGCTCGCGGCCTGCACCGCCGGGCTCATCGCGCTGCCGTGGTAGGTGCGGTAGAGCAGGAATTTCTTCATCACCTCGGCGTCGCCGGCGACCATGCCCGAGCGCAGGCCGGGGACGTTGGAGCGCTTCGACAGCGAGTTGAACACGACGAGGTTCCGGAAGCCGCGGCCGAGCTGCTGCGAGGCGGTCAGCGCGCCGAGCGGCGGCGTGCCTTCGTCAATCGGTGTGGGCATCACGCTCGCCCCCTCTCCCGCCTGCGGGAGAGGGTCGGGGAGAGGGCGCGAAGCGGTCGGGTCGGCCATCGCCTTCGCCCCCTCTCCCGCCTGCGGGAGAGGGCGGGGGAGAGGGAAATAGATCTCCGAATAGCATTCGTCGGCCGCGATGACGAAGCCGTGGCGGTCGGACAGCTCGAACACTTCCTTCCAGTCGTCGAGCGACATGACCTTGCCGGTGGGGTTGCCGGGCGAGCAGACGTAGACCAGGTTGATCTGCTCCCACAGGTCTTCCGGCACGCGCGACCACTCCATGCGGAAGCCGTTCTCGGGGACGGTGTTGAGGAAGAACAGGCGGGCGCCGGCCAGCAGCGCCGCGCCCTCGTAGATCTGGTAGAACGGGTTGGGCGAGATGACGGTGCGGCGGCCGTGGCGGGTCGAGTCGACGCTCGCCTGGGCGAACGCGAACAGCGCCTCGCGCGAGCCGTTCACCGGCAGCACTTCGGTCGCCGGGTCGAGTTTCACGCCATAGCGCCGGCCCGCCCAGGCGGCGATGGCCTGGCGCAGCGCATCGGTGCCCTGAGTGATGGGATAATTCGCCAGCCCGTCGAGCCCCGCGACCAGCGCATCCTTGATGAACTGCGGCGTCGGGTGCTTGGGTTCGCCGATCGACAGGTTGATCGGCGACAGCCCGGGATTCGGCGTCACGCCCGCGAAGAGCTCGCGCAGCTTCTGGAACGGGTAGGGATGGAGGAGGTCGAGACGCGGGTTCATTGCAGGTCGAAATTTAACGCAGCCACGCATTATAAAGCCCCATGCCGTCGATTCCCCTGCGGCGCACGCTCGCCGTCGCCAGCCTTGTCTACGCCGCCTCGATGTGGGGGCTGGTGTGGTATCCCTACCGCCTGTTGAGCGAGGCCGGCGTCGGCGGCATCGCCTCCAGCCTCGTCACCTACGCCGTGCCGCTGCTGGCGCTCGGCTGGGCGCACGGACGGGCGCTGCGCGCCGCGCGCGGCCGCGGGGCCTGGCTCGCGGCGCTGGCCCTCGCGGCGGGCTGGACCAATCTCGCCTACGTGCTGGCGGTGCTCGAAGGCGAGGTCGTGCGGGTGCTGCTGCTGTTCTACCTGTCGCCGCTGTGGACCGTGCTGTTCGCGCGCATCCTGCTGGGCGAGCAGCTCAACCGCGCCGGCTGGGCGGTGATGGCGCTGGCGGCCGGCGGCGCGCTGGTCATGCTGTGGCAGCCCGGCGACTGGCCGCTGCCGGCCAGCCGCGCCGAATGGCTGGCGCTGTCGGCGGGCGTGATGTTCGCCGCGAGCAACGTCATCAGCCGCCATCTCGACGGCGTCGCGGAGAGCGCCAAGGCGGTGGCGGTGTGGGGCGGCGTGGTCGTCTGGACCGCCGCCGGTCTCGCCTGGCGTCCGGCCGAGCTCGATTTCCTGGGCGCGGCTTCCGCGCACGCGTGGCTGCTGCTGGTCGGCGTCGGGGCCGTCATCGGCAGCATGACCTATGCCGTGCAGTACGGCCTGGCGCGCGTGCCGGCCAACCAGGCCATCGTCATCTTCCTGTTCGAACTGGTGGTCGCGGCGATTGCCGCCTATTTCCTGTCCGACGAGCGCATGAGCGCCCAGGAATGGGCCGGCGCGGCCATGATCGTCACCGCCAGCCTGTTTTCGGGACACATGGAAAACGCTCAACACGAGGAGAAAACAGCCCATGCCTGATTCACTTCCTTCAGGGCAGATCAACGGCCTGCTGCACGCCGGCCTGCTGGTGTCCGACCTGGCGCGCGCCCGAGGCTTCTACGAGTCGGTGCTCGGGCTCAAGCCCTGTCCGCGCCCCGAGCTGCCGTATGCCGGCGCGTGGTACGAGCTCGGCGGCGGCCAGCAGCTGCACCTGATGTGCCTGCCCAACCCGGACGCGGGCATTGCGCGCCCGGCGCACGGCGGCCGCGACCGCCACATCGCGCTGGGGGTGAAGGAGATGGCCGGGCTGAAGAGCCGGCTCGACGCGGCAGGGGTGACGTACACCGCCAGCCAGTCCGGCCGCGCAGCCTTGTTCTGCCGTGACCCTGACATGAACACCCTGGAGTTCGTCGAAATCCGCTAGCCGGGCCAGGCTTCGCGCTCCCGCCCCCGGTGCTTCGCACCCGCCGAGTCGCCGCTTGCACCCGGACATGAACACCCTGGAGTTCGTCGAAATCCGCTAGCCGGGCCAGGCTTCGCGCTCCCGCCCCAGGTGCTGCGCACCCGCCGAGTCGCTGCTTGCACCCGGACATGAATATCCTGGCGTTCATCGGGGCGGATCGGACGCTCCCTGGGATGTGAGCGAACGCACGCGGCGCAGCAGCCCCAGGATGAATCCGGCAAATGTCGCCGTCCACGCGGCAAGCGCGATGTAAAGAAAGGCCGGCGGCAGGAATCCGAGGAAGTCGAATCCCATCGCCTGGCGCATCCGGTCGGTGCCGAGCGCATACATGCCGAGCGGAAAAACGGCGCCCCAGTAAAGCGGGTCGTATTTCATCGGGAAGCGCTTGTACACGTGGCGCCACAGGGCGAGTATCAGCAGCATGGGAATCCACCAGGTGCCGGTCGCCCAGTAGAAGACCGTGAACGCCTTGATGAACGGCAACAGCGAGTCGAGGAAGGGGGCGCCGGACACGTTGATCATGAGCAGCGATCCCGCGAGGGTCGAAATGGCCATGGCGCCCATGTTGATCCAGTACGGCGGCGTCAGGTCGCCGGGGGCAAGCCCGAAGAAGGTGTAACGGTAGAAGATGAGCGACATCATCCAGATGTACAGCATGCCGCCCCACAGCCACATCGAGAGCACGAGGAAGTTCATCTCCAGCTTCCCGGGCTGATCGACGTGGGCAGCGAGCAGTGCACCGAGCGCCGCGATCGACTGGGTCGCCACGACGGCGAGCAGCCAGGCGCCGTTGATTCCCTTGTCGAGGGTCGGCTTATGGTCCTTGACGGTGAAGCCCGCGAAGATCGTGTAGGTCAGCGCAATCCAGAGCACGATCGCCACGCCCCACAGCACGATGCCGGTGCGGTAGTCCGCCGAGAGCACGACGAACTGGTTGCCGAGAATGCCGGTTGCGGCGACCGTGGTGAAAAACCCGGGGCCGCGCAGGTGATCGAGCATGTCGCTGAAGAACGGGCGGGTATGGCGAACCATGCGCAGCACGGTCAGCGCGCACAGCGCGGCATAGACGACGACGTTGAGGTGGAACAGCGCGTGCGCGACGCGCGGCATGGCCAGGAAGTGAGCGGCGAGCGAGACGACGCCCGTCGCCATGACCATGCCGAAATAGGCGGGCGACATGCCGGCCAGCTCGGCGAGCGAGCGCCGGCCCCGCGACTCGCGTCGGGCTGATGGACCGCGTGGGTCGGGTCTTGTGCTCATGGCCTCCGCGACGGGCGTCGTCCCGCGTAGCTCCGTAGCATAGCGCACCGTTCTCGGGCGGCGAGGCCATCCACGCGGCATCCGCACGCGCAGGTGGATGCATGGCGGTCGGGCGGGTCGGCGCAACGCCGGTTCGCGGCACGCATGCCCTGCCGGGAGGCGGGTTGAATGCAGGCCCGTGCCCCCCATATAGATCCCGTATTGCCTTCGAGGAGCAGACGATGAGCGAGTGGGTCGAGGCAACCGTAGTCGAACGCATACGCTGGAACGATGCACTGATTTCGCTGCGTTTCGAGGCCGAGCTGGCCCCTTTCAATGCGGGCCAGTTCATTCGCGCGGGGATGGACATTGCCGGCGAACGCATCGGGCGCCCGTATTCCATGGTCAATGCGCCCGACGAGAGGCCGCACGAGATCTATTTCAACGTCGTTCGCGAAGGCCCGCTTTCGCCCCGTCTGGCCCAGCTTCAGCCAGGAGAACGCTTCTGGGTCGTGCCCGCGCCCACTGGATTCCTCACCCTGGATGAAATTCCCGACGCCCGACACCTCTGGCTCCTCGCCACGGGTACCGCGATCGGTCCTTTCCTCTCCATCCTTAAGACCGCGGCGCCCTGGTCGCGGTTTGAAAAAGTCGTGCTGGGTCATTCGGTTCGCACACGGGACGAGCTGAGTTACCAGGAGACCATCCAGGAAATACAGCAGCGCCACCCCGTGCAATTCCAGTATGTTCCGTTCGTCACCCGAGAACCCGGCGACGGCCCTCTAGGTCAGCGGATTCCCGCCAGCATCGAAAGCGGCGCACTGGAGCGGGAAACGGGCCTGGCTCTGACCCCGGCGCTTGCCCACGTGATGCTATGCGGAAATGCCGGCATGCTGCAGGACACCCTGGCCAGCCTGGAAAAACGCGGGTTGAAGCGGCATCGCCGGCGCGAGCCCGGTCATGTCAGCATGGAAAAATATCACTGAGGGTGTCGGCGGCCCGCATGAGCGTCAGGCGCGCGCCCTGGGCAGCGCCCCATCGATTGGCGCCCGGTTGAGCATCGCGACCGTCATGGGATCATGCGCGTCGCAGCAGGACCGTGACGAGCAGGGAGGCGTCCTCCAGTGCCCTGACGGCGTGCGGCTCGGCGTCGGCAAGGTAGACCATGTCTCCTGCGCGGAGGATCTGCGTTCGTCCGTGGGCATCGAGTTCCACGGCGCCTTCCAGGCATTGAAGGGTGAGGGCGCCCGACGCCTTGTGATCCGGGGCGGCCGTCCCGGCGATCAGTACGAACCGGAAGACTTCGAGGTGATCGGCCCTGACCAGCGTGCTCGAACGCGCCTGGCGCAATGCCGGGCCAAGTGGGCGGACGTCGATCAGCTCGCCGGATGCTGCGTGGGTCATGGCCATGAACGCTCCTTGCCGGAATAACGAAGATGTCCGGATTCAGGCTTGATGCATGGTCCTGACTATAGCCCTTGGCCCCGGGTCGCAGGGGAGGCGAAGGTTTGCAGGCCGTCGCGCGCCAGCAGGGCGGCACCGTAGGCGGCTTGCGTGTGCGTGGCGCGCGCGACCGGAATCCCCAGCAGACGCTGGCGAATACGCATCCAGGCGGGGTTTTGCGCGCCGCCACCCGCGGTTTCGATCCGGCGCACCGGCGTCGCACCGAGCTCGGCGAGCAGGCGGTAGCCCCGGGTCTCGATGCGCGCGAGGCTTTCCAGCAGGCCGTGCAGGAATTCGGCGTCGTCGGCCGGGCGCGGCACGAGGCGGGGCGCCAGCGCGGGATCGTTGACCGGGAAGCGCTCGCCGGCCTTCGGCAGCGGGACGTAATCGAGCGGGCTGGCGACCGCCGGGTCGATGCGCTCGGACAGCACGGCCAGCTGGCGGTCGTCGAAGAACTGCCGCAGCACCGCGCCGCCGGCGTTGGACGCGCCGCCCGCGAGCCAGCGGTCGCCGAACCAGTGCGAGTAGACGCCGTGCTCGACCGATTCCACCCGCGTGTCGGACAGCAGCTTCAGCACCAGCGTGCTGCCGAGCGAGGTGACCGCGTCGCCGCTGCCCGAAACACCCGCGGCGAGGAAGGCGGCGATCGAATCGGTGGTGCCGGCGTGCACCATGCAGCCGGGATAGACGCCGAGATAGCGCGCGCGCGGGCGCGACACCGTGGCGAGGCGTGCGCCGGGCGCGATCGGCACCGGCAGGTAGTCGATGTCGGCGAGGTACTCGACCCAGGCCGGCCACTTCAGGGTGTCGAGGTCGAGCCCCAGCTTGAGGGCGTTGTGGTAGTCGCTCATGCCGACCCGGCCGGTCAGCAGCCCTGACAGCCAGTCGGCCTGGTTGAGGTAGAGGCGGGCGCCGGTGAGGCCGAGCCGCTTCTTCAGCCACAGCATCTTCGCCAGCCCCGAGGTGACGGCGGCGGCCGGATGGCCGGGCGTCGCAGTCCTGGCGATCAGGGCCGCCTCGTCGACGGCGCGGTCGTCGTTGTAGAGCAGCGGCGGATGGCGTGGCGACAGTTCCTCGTCGCACGCGAGCACGGTGCCGGAAGTGCCGTCGAGCGCGATGTCCGAGAGCTGGGTGCGGATCGGCGCCGGCAGCGTGGCGACGAGGTCCCACAGGGCCTCGCGCCAGATGCCGGCGCGCTCGTGCTCGGCGAGTTCGCCGAAGTCGCGCGCATCCTCGGCGACGATGGTGCCGGCGGCGTCGATGACGCAGGCGCGCGCGCCGCTGGTGCCGAAGTCTATTCCGAGAAAGTACAATGGCTTATCCGCGTGTATTCGACTGATGCTCGAACTGCATGAGGTCGACGCGCGGCGCCGGCTGCCAGCCTTCCTTGCGGTGCTCGGCGACGACGTTGGTGAAGATGCCGCCGCGCACGTAGAACTTGGCGGTGAGCCGCATGTAGCGCGGCTGGGTCGCCGCCACCAGGTCGTCGAGGATGCGGTTGGTGACGTCCTCGTGGAAATGGCCCTCGTCGCGGAAGCTCCACATGTAGAGCTTGAGGCTCTTCAGCTCGACGCAGGCCTGGTCGGGGATGTAGTCGAGGATCAGCGTAGCGAAATCGGGCTGACCGGTCTTGGGGCAAAGACACGTGAATTCAGGGACTTCCATGTGGATGTGAAAGTCGCGTCCCGGCTTCGGGTTGGGGAAGGTCTCGAGGGTCTTGGAGGGCGTGGAGGGCATGAAAAGGCTCGGTGTAGAATGGCGGGCTGAAACAGGGCGTCCCCGTGGGGACGTCGGGAGACATACATTATAAAAGCGAAGGTTGCATCGTCTTGCGTCTGACCCACATCAAACTCGCCGGCTTCAAGAGCTTCGTCGATCCCACCGTGATACCCGTGCCCGCGCAGCTGACCGGCGTGGTGGGCCCGAACGGCTGCGGCAAGTCCAACGTGATCGACGCGGTGCGCTGGGTGCTCGGCGAATCGTCGGCCAAGCACCTGCGCGGCGAGACCATGCAGGACGTGATCTTCAACGGCTCCGGCACGCGCAAGCCGGCCTCGCGCGCCTCGGTCGAACTGGCCTTCAACAACGAGCTCGGCCGCGCCGCCGGCCAGTGGTCGCAGTACGGCGAGATCTCGGTCAAGCGCGTGCTCGACCGCAGCGGCGAGTCGACCTACTACATCAACAACATGCGGGTGCGGCGGCGCGACGTCGCCGACCTCTTCCTCGGCACCGGCGTCGGTGCGCGCGCCTACGCCATCATCGAGCAGGGCATGATCACCAAGCTGATCGAGGCCAAGCCCGAGGAACTGCGCGGCTACCTGGAAGAGGCGGCCGGGGTCTCCAAGTACAAGGAGCGCCGCAAGGAGACCGAGGCGCGCCTCAAGGACGCGCGCGACAACCTCAACCGCGTCGAGGACATCCAGCGCGAGCTGACGGGCCAGGTCGAGAAGCTCACCGCCCAGGCCGAGGTCGCCCAGCATTACAAGCAGCTGCAGGCCGACCTGACCTACGCGCAGCACCGGCTGTGGTACGCGAAGAAGCACGACGCGGCGCAGCAGCGCGCGCGCATCGACCGCGACCTCACCGAAGCCCAGACGAAGCTGGACGCCGAGACGGCGCGCCTGCGCCACATCGAAGCCGAACTCGAAGCCGCGCGCCAGAGCCAGTTCGCCGGTCAGGACACGCTCAACGCCGTGCAGGCTGCGTACTACCAGGCGCAGTCCGAGGTCGCCCGCATCGAGCAGACGATGGCGCACCAGAACGCCACCCGCGAGCGGCTCCATCGCCAGGTGCACGATCTCGGCGCGCGGGTCGAGGCGCAGCAGGCCCGCCGCACCGCCACCGCGGAGACACTCGAGGAAGTCACGGCGCAGCAGCCCGCACTCGAGGCCGCGCTGATGGAAGCCGAGGCGGCGGCCCGCGAGGCCACCGACAGCACGCTGCCCGAGAAGGAATCCGCCCTGCGCGCCGCGCAGCAGGCGGTCGGCGAGGCGCAGCGCGCGGTGTCGCAACTCGACCAGGCGCGCCAGGTCGACGAGAACAGCCTCGGCCACACGCGCCGGCAGATCGAACAGCTGGAGGCCCGCCATCGCCGGCTCGAGCAGGAGCAGGCGCAGCTGCCGCGCCCCGATGCCGGCGGACTGGCCCAGAAGCAGGTCGACGTCGAGGCGCTGGCGCAGACCCTGGAGATCGCGCAGGCGCGGCTCAGGGAAGCGGAGACCGCGCTGCCCGAGCTCGACGCCGCGCGAGCCGGGCACATGCGCGAGCTCGAGACCGCGCGCAAGGCGCTGCACCAGACCGAGGCCGAACTCGCCGCGCTGCAGAAGCTGCAGGAAAGCCTCAAGGCCGACGAGAAGCTGGGTGCCTGGCTGTCGCGCCGCAACCTGCAGCACGCCGCGCGGCTATGGGAAAAGCTCGGCGTCGCGCCGGGCTGGGAGGCCGCGGTCGAGGCGGTGCTGCGCGAGCGGCTGCAGGCGGTCGCGGCGGACGCGCAGGCGGACTGGTTCGCCGAGGCGCCGCCGGCGCGGCTGACCGTCTGGGCGGCACAGGGTGTCGCCGCCGCGGAGGCGCCTGCCGAAACGCTCGCCAGCAAGGTCCGCACCGACGACCTCGCCGCGCAGGCCGCGCTGGCCGACTGGCTGGCCGGCGTGTACTGGGCCGACGATGCCGGCGCCGCACGCGCGCGCGCTTCGACGCTCCTTTCGGGGGAATGCGTCGTCACCCCGCAGGGCCACGTCTTCACGCCGCACAGCGTCACCTTCCATGGCCCGCATACCGCGGTCGAGGGCATCCTCGCGCGCGGCCGCGAGCTCGACCGGCTCGCCGACGACGCCGTGCGGCTGCGCGACGAGGCGGCGCAGCACGAGGCCGCCTACAACGAAGCGCACGCCGGATACGGCGACCGCCAGCGCGAGATCCAGGCGCTGCGCGCGCAGACCGGCCAGATGCAGGGCCGCCACCATACGGCGCAGATGGAGCTGCTGCGCCTGCAGCAGGCGCTCGAACGCGTGCAGAGTCGCGCCGCGCAGATCGCCCAGGAACTCGAGGAAGTCGCGGCCCAGCTGGAGGGCGCGCGCGCCGAGGTCGAGGCGCTGGAGGCGCGCCTGAAGGAATATCGCGGGCAGGAAGAGACCGCGCGCGAGGCCCTCTACGCCGCCCGCCAGCAGCGCGACCAGGCCGACCGCGCCGTCTTCGAGGCACGCGAACTGCAGCGCGCCGCCGAGCGCCGCCATCAGGAAGCCGGCTTCGCGCTGACCACCTGTACCAACAAGATCCGCGAACTGTCCGAGACGCTGGCGCGCATCGAGCAGGAGATCGACGAAGACGCGGCGCGGCTCATCGAGGCGCGCGACGAGCTCGCGCGCCTGCCGGCGGATGCGCTCGACGCCGAGCTGCAGGCGGCGCTGGCGACGCGCACCGAATGCGAAGCCGCGCTCGCCGCCGCGCGCGACGCGCTCGAAGGCCTGAGCGCCCAGCTGCGCAGCCACGACGAGGCGCGGCTGGCGTGCGAGCAGGGTCTCGACCCGCTGCGCCGCACCATCGAGCAGCTCAAGCTCAAGGACCAGGAAGCCATGCTGATGCAGGCGCAGTTCGAACTGCAGCTGCGCGAGGCGGCAGCCGACGAGGCGAGCCTCGAATCGGGGCTGGCCGACAGCCCTAGGCCTTCCCAGCTGCAGGCGGAGATCAACCGGCTGCAGAACGAGATCGCCGGGCTCGGCGCGGTCAACCTCGCCGCGCTGGAAGAGCTCACCCAGGCGAAGGCGCGCGCCGAGTATCTCGCCGCGCAGTGCGCCGACCTGCTGGAAGCCGTCACCACGCTGGAGGACGCGATCCGCCGCATCGACCAGGAGTCGCGCGCACGGCTCAAGGACACCTTCGACACCGTCAACCGGCACATGGGCGAGCTCTTCCCGCAGCTCTTCGGCGGCGGCCAGGCGAAGCTGATCCTCACCGGCGAGGAACTGCTCGACGCCGGCGTGCAGGTGTTCGCCCAGCCGCCGGGCAAGAAGAACGCGTCGATCCACCTGCTGTCGGGCGGCGAGAAGACGTTGACCGCGCTGTCGCTGGTGTTCGCGATGTTCAAGCTCAACCCGGCGCCGTTCTGCCTGCTCGACGAGGTCGACGCGCCGCTCGACGACGCCAACACCGAGCGCTACTGCAATCTCGTCAAGGCGATGTCGGACCAGACCCAGTTCCTGTTCATCACCCACAACCGCGTCACCATGGAGATGGCGCAGCACCTGGCCGGCGTCACCATGCAGGAGCAGGGCGTGTCGCGCATCGTCGCGGTGGACGTGGAAGAGGCGGCGGGGATGGTCGAGGCGGCCTGAGCACGCGATAGATCTCTTGGCACGCTGGCTACTCTTTGTGCCGGAGCCTATTCATACGCCGCAGCATTAAACAATGTTGGGAGAAGGCGGAATGAACGGCACAAGATTGTTGCTCACGGCTTCTTGCCAAAATTTGCCAAACTGCCTAGCATCAAGCCATGAGCACGATGAATATTTCCCTGCCTGACTCGCTCAAGACATTCGTCGACGAACAGGTATCGCAGCGTGGCTACGGCACCAGCAGCGAATACGTACGCGAACTGATCCGCAAGGACCAGGAGCGCCAGCATCTGCGTGGCCTGCTGCTTGAAGGTGCGGCCTCCGCACCGGCCGGCCCGGCAGACGCCGCGTATTTCGACCGTTTGCGCCGCCGCGCCGGCGGACACGGCGGGTGAATGCAAAGCCCGTCATCCCGCGTGCACTTGCCAACCGGGATGTGGACGAGGCCATCGCCTGGTATCTGAATGAGGACGCGGCGCAGGCGGCACTCGGTCTGGTCGATGCGCTCGAACGGGCTTATTCGCACATTGCCCGCCACCCGGCCACGGGTTCGACGCGATACGCGCTCGAACTGAATCTCCCCGGGCTGCGAAGCTGGCCGCTGAAAAATTACCCGTATCGGGTTTTCTACGTCGAGCGCGCCGATCACATCGATGTGTGGCGGGTGCTGCATGGTCAGCGGGATATTCCGGCGTGGCTGCTGGACGAATCGAGCGGCATTTGATGGAAATGCCCGGCACGATCAGGGACAATCCTGTTTTTTACGTAATGCGTGTGATCTCCCATGCTTGATATCCCGTTGCTGCGCAAGGACGCAGCGCTTGTCGCCGAGCGCCTGGCCGCGCGCGGTTTTGTTTTCGATACGGCGCGCTTCGAGGCGCTCGAGGCCGAGCGCAAGACGATCCAGACCCGCACCCAGGACGCACAGAGCCGCCGCAACACCCTGTCAAAGCAGATCGGCATGATGAAGGGCAAGGGCGAGGACACCACGGCGGTGATGGCCGAGGTGGCGGGGCTAGGCGACGAGCTGAAGCGGCTGGAAGCGCGCTTGTCCGAACTGCAGGGCGAACTCAACGATTTCCTCATGGGCGTGCCGAACCTGCCGCACGAGTCGGTCGCCGTCGGCAAGGACGAGACCGCCAACGTCGAGGTCAGCCGCTGGGGCACGCCCAAGGCATTCGACTTCCCGGTGCGCGACCACGTCGACCTCGGCGAGGGCCTGGGCCAGCTCGACTTCGCGGCGGCGGTGAAGATCACCGGCAGCCGCTTCACCGTCATGAAGGGCGGGCTTGCGCGCCTGCACCGTGCGCTCGCGCAGTTCATGCTCGACGTCCACACCCGCGAGCACGGCTATACGGAAGTGTACGTGCCGTACCTGGTCAACGCCGATTCGATGCGCGGCACCGGCCAGCTGCCGAAGTTCGAGGAAGATCTGTTTCATGTGCCGCGCAGCGACGCCGACCGGCTCTACCTGATCCCCACCGCCGAGGTGCCGGTGACCAATCTCGTGCGCGACGAGATCGTCGCACCCGAGGCGCTGCCACTGAAGTTCGTCGCGCACACGCCGTGCTTCCGCTCCGAGGCCGGCTCCTACGGCCGCGACACGCGCGGCATGATCCGCCAGCACCAGTTCGACAAGGTCGAACTGGTGCAGATGGTGAAGCCGGAGGATTCCTATGCTGCGCTGGAAGGCCTGACGGCGAACGCCGAGGCGATCCTGCAGAAGCTCGGCCTGCCATACCGCAAGATGCTGCTGTGCACCGGCGACATGGGGTTCTCGTCGGCCAAGACCTACGACCTCGAAGTCTGGCTACCGGCGCAGGACACCTACCGCGAGATCTCCTCCTGCTCCAACTTCGAGGCCTTCCAGGCGCGCCGCATGCAGGCCCGCACCCGCAACGCCCAGGGCAAGCCGGAGCTGCTGCACACGCTCAACGGCTCGGGACTGGCGGTGGGGCGCACGCTGGTGGCGATCCTGGAGAACTACCAGCGCGCCGACGGCAGCGTGGCGATCCCGGCCGTGCTGGTGCCCTACATGGGCGGCGTCGAGGTGCTCGAGCCGGCGCGCTGACGGGCGCGTCGCTCAGCCCGGGGGCAGGGCATCATCCTCGCCGGCGCCCAGGTTGAGCAGCGGGTTGTAGTCGGGTTCCAGACGCAGCAGGATGTCGTAGTAGTTGCGGATGTTCTCCGCGAAGATCAGCGCCTCCGCCCCGCGCGCATAGCCATATTTCATCACCCGCGCATAGCTGCCCCGCCCCAGGTACGGGAGGGCCTGCTTGACGTCGGCCCAGCTGTCGGGATTGCCGCCACGCGCCTGGGCGATGCGGCGCGCGTCCTCGAGGTGGCCCTGACCCTGGTTGTAGGCCGCCAGCGCGAGCCAGGTGCGGTCCGGCTCGGAGATGCGCTCGGGCAGCGCGTCCTTCAGCAGCGCCAGGTAGCGGGCGCCGCCGACGATGCTCTGGCGGGCGTTGAGGCGATCGGTGATGCCCATGCGGTCGGCCGTCTCGGCGGTCAGCATCATGAGCCCGCGCACGCCGGTCGGCGAGGTTGCGAAACGGTCCCACTTCGATTCCTGGTAGCCGATCGCGGCCAGCAGCCGCCAGTCGATGCCGGTCAGCGTCTGCGCCTCCTGGAAGTAGCGGCGCAAGGTGGGCAGGCGCTCCGGGCGCAGCTGCATGATGCCGAGGATGTCGCTGTTGTCGAGCCGCTTCACGTGGCCGAAATAGCGCTCGTAGGTGCGCCGGATGGTGCCGTCCCGGTTCGCCTGCTCGATGAAGCGCGCCAGCGCGTTGCGCAGCACCAGGGAACTGCGGGTCGGCAGCGCCCAGACGATCTTCTGCACGTCGGGAAGGTCGAATGCCACCGCCAGATCCGGATAGAAGGTGCGCATGGGATCGAAGTCCATGCCGTTGACGATCACCGCGTCGTACTTGCCGGCCTGCAGCTGGTCCAGGAGTTCGTCCGGCCAGACGTTCTCGAGCGCCGCCCAGCTGAGCTTCGGATACTTCCGCTTCAGGCGCATCAGCATCGGGCTATGCCCCGAGCCGACGATCAGCGCGACTTTCCTGCCGACCAGGTCCGCGACCGTGCGCGGCGCCGCGTCGCCGGTGCGGTAGACGACGTGAACCGGCGTCTCGAACAGGACCGGCCCGGCGATCAGGTGGTGATCCTTGACCACGGCCTGCGGCAGGGCCGCGGCCGCGAGGTGGATGCGTTGGGCCTTGAGCAGGCTGAACAGCGCGTCGGGGTTCGGCTTCTCGGTCCACTCGAGCTTCCAGTTCTGCGAACGGGCGAACGCCTCGAGCAGATCGTGTTCGAAGCCGGCCGCTTCGCCGTTGCGAGCGATGTAATAGGTGGCCGGGCTGTTGCGCGTGCCGACCTGCAGCTCGCCGGTGGCCTCGGGCGGCGGAAGCGGGCGGCTGCATGCCGCCAATGCCGCGGCCAGCAGCAGTGCGGCCGCTTGTCTCCCGATTCGTCCCATTTTTTTTGTCAGGCGGGGCATGAGCACAGTCTGACCGAGCGCGAAATTTTCGTCCAGCAGCGCGCAAAGCGGCCGACTCGGTTACAATACGCGCCGCCGGAGAGGTGGCAGAGTGGTCGAATGTACCTGACTCGAAATCAGGCGTAGGTGCAAGCCTACCGTGGGTTCGAATCCCACCCTCTCCGCCACGGTCACCAGGAAACCCGCTCAGCTGTCCGCTTGGCGGGTTTTTTGTTTTGTGCGCCCCGCTTTTGGCGCGCCGCGGAAGCCGTCGGCCGCGGCACGCCGGGAGCATGCCGCAACAGGCTTCGCCGAGCCCCGGACAGATCGGCAGTCCGGCGGACCGGACTCCGTGCATCGGGGGCCGCCTCGGAGTCGACCACGCGGCCTTCGCCGCACGGTGCCCGCGCCGGGCGATCCAAATTCACCTAGGATGGAAAAAGCAGGTTGCGACGGAGGGGCACGGTTCGGCAGGCCGGCGGATGGGCTTCGGGGCGAGGGGGGGCGGCATCGGGCAGGGCGTTGCAGGGGGCTTTGGCCCTACTTCCTGCGGGCTTGAAAATTCCCCCCATGACATCAAAATAAGGCCAGTAATTCAGGTTTATTCGAGCTATGGCAACCAAGCGAGAAGGTACTACCCTACTGGAACCGTCCGCGGCGAAGGTCAAGCCTCCGCCCTTGTACAAGGTGCTGCTGCTCAATGACGACTACACGCCGATGGAGTTCGTCGTGCATGTGCTCAGGAAGTTTTTTGGCATCGACCAAGAACGGGCGACACAGATCATGCTCAAAGTGCATACTGAGGGCGTAGGGGTGTGCGGGGTCTACCCGAGGGATATCGCGCATACGAAGGTCGAGCAGGTTGTGGATTTCGCGCGGCAGCACCAGCACCCGCTGCAATGTACGATGGAGGAAAGTTAGATGATCGCCCAGGAACTCGAAGTCACGCTGCACATGGCGTTCATGGACGCGCGGCAGAAGCGCCACGAATTCATTTCGGTCGAGCACCTGCTGATGGCGATGCTGGACAACCCCTCCGCCGCCGAGGTGCTGCGCGCCTGTGGCGCCAACATCGACGCGATGCGCGAGCAGCTCGGCAAGTTCATCGAGGAGCACACCCCCAAGGTGGGGGGCGAGGGCGAAGTCGACACCCAGCCGACGCTCGGCTTCCAGCGCGTGATCCAGCGCGCCATCCTGCACGTGCAGTCCTCCGGCAAGAAGGAAGTGACCGGCGCCAACGTGCTGGTCGCGGTGTTCGGCGAGAAGGATTCGCACGCGGTGTATTTCCTGACCCAGCAGGGCGTCACGCGGCTCGACATCGTCAACTACATCTCCCACGGCATCACCAAGACGCCGCAGAGCGAGCCCGCGCCGCGCCCCGAAGAACCCAGCGAAACCAGCGCCGAAGCGCCGGCCAGCTCGCCGCTCGACAGCTTCGCGCAGAACCTCAATTCCCAGGCGCTGGCGGGCAAGATCGACCCGCTGATCGGACGCGACCAGGAGCTCGAGCGGGTCATCCAGACCCTGTGCCGCCGCCGCAAGAACAATCCGCTGCTGGTGGGCGAGGCCGGCGTCGGCAAGACCGCGATCGCCGAGGGGCTGGCGCGCCGCATCGTCGAATCGTCGGTGCCCGACATCCTCGCGCAGAGCACGGTCTACGCGCTGGACATGGGCGCGCTGCTGGCGGGCACCAAGTACCGCGGCGACTTCGAGCAGCGCCTGAAGGGGGTGCTGAAGCAGCTGTCCGACAATCCCAAGGCGATCCTCTTCATCGACGAGATCCACACGCTGATCGGCGCCGGCGCGGCCTCGGGCGGCACGCTCGATGCCTCCAACCTCTTGAAGCCGGCGCTGTCCTCCGGCCAGCTGCGCTGCATCGGGGCGACCACCTACACCGAATACCGCGGCATCTTCGAGAAGGATCACGCCTTGTCGCGGCGGTTCCAGAAGGTCGACGTGCCCGAGCCCTCGGTCAACGAGACCGTGGCGATCCTGCGCGGGCTGAAATCGCGCTTCGAGGACCATCATGGCGTGAAGTACACCGCCGCGGCGCTCAGCACCGCCGCGCAGCTGTCGGCGCGCTACATCAATGACCGGCATCTCCCAGACAAGGCCATCGACGTCATCGACGAGGCGGGGGCCGCGCAGCGCATCCTGCCGAAGTCGAAGCAGAAGCGCGTGATCACGCCGAAGGAGATCGAGGACATCATCGCCAAGATCGCGCGCATCCCGCCCAAGACCGTTTCGGCCGACGACAAGAACTCGCTGAAGACGCTCGACCGCGACCTCAAGGCCGTGGTCTACGGCCAGGATGCGGCGATCGATGCCCTGTCGACCGCGATCAAGATGTCGCGCAGCGGGCTCGGCAACCCTCAGAAGCCGATCGGCAACTTCCTCTTCTCCGGCCCCACCGGCGTCGGCAAGACCGAGGTCGCGCGGCAGCTGGCCTACGTATTGGGCGTCGAGCTGATCCGCTTCGACATGTCGGAGTACATGGAGCGCCATGCGGTCTCGCGCCTGATCGGCGCGCCGCCCGGCTACGTCGGCTTCGACCAGGGCGGCCTGCTCACCGAAGCGATCAACAAGCATCCGTATGCCGTTGTTCTGCTGGACGAAATCGAGAAGGCGCATCCGGACATCTTCAACGTGCTGCTGCAGGTCATGGACCACGGCACGCTGACCGACACCAACGGCCGCAAGGCGGACTTTCGCAATGTCGTGCTGATCATGACGACCAACGCGGGTGCCGAGGTGCTGAACAAGGCGGCGATCGGCTTCTCGAGCAGCCGCGAGGCGGGCGACGAGATGGGCGAGATCAAGCGCATGTTCACGCCGGAATTCCGCAACCGGCTCGACGCGATCATCCCGTTCGCGTCGCTGACCGAGCCGGTGATCCTGCAGGTGGTCGACAAGTTCCTGATGCAGCTCGAGGAGCAGCTCCACGAGAAGAAGGTCGAGGCGGTGTTCACCGACGCGCTCAAGGACTATCTCGCCCGGCATGGATTCGATCCGCAGATGGGCGCTCGCCCGATGGCACGCCTGATCCAGGATACGATCCGCAAGGCGCTGGCCGACGAACTGCTGTTCGGCCGTCTCGCCAACGGCGGGCGCGTCACGATCGACGTCGATGCCGACGGCAAGGTCTGCCTGGAGTTCGAGGAAACCGTCGCCGCCTAGCGCCTTCGCACCAATTACCCATCAAGTTTCCGCATGGGTGGTCGTAAGCCGTTCCAGAGATAGACGCATCCCGGCCGGACGCACGTTGCGGCGCCGGACGGCGGTGCGCCTGTCCCTCGTGAACTGGACGGAGGATCACCCATGAAATTTCCCCTCGCATCGCGGCGCGCTGTCGTGGCTGCGGTCTGTAGCTTGTCCCTTTGCGGAAGTGCCGTTGCGGCCGGCGCCCAGGAGGCGAAGCCGGCGCTTTCGGGCGACGACCTGACTTCGGTCAGCGAACGCATCCGGCAAACCGGCGAAAAAATGCGTGAAGACCTGAAGCAGGCGCGGGCGCGCCTCGAGGCCGAGAAGGCACAGGAGGCGGAACGCCGGCGCCAGGAGGAACTGGCGCGCCAGCAGGCCCTCAAGGAAAAGCAGCAGCGCGAGGCCCAGCTCGCGGCGCAGGAGCGCGCCCGCCGCGAGGCCGCGGCGGAGGCCGAGCGGCAGCGCCAGGCGGCCCTGCGTGCCAAGCAGCTGGAGGCGCAGAAGGAGCAGGAGGCGCGCGCCCGTGCCGCCGAGGCCTTGCAGGCGGCGCGTGCATCGTCTGCACCGCGGGCGTTCGCGGATGACCGCCAGAGTGCCAAGGCCCGCGCGGCCGAGGCACTGCGGAAGGCGCGTGCGTCGGCGGGTCCGAAGGCGTTTACCGAATAGCAGGTCCCCCGGGGCAGCCTGCCCCGGGGAAGAGGCAACAAAAACGGCGCCGGAAGGGCGCCGTGAAAAACCCGGATGGCAGGAGGAGGAGCGCCTAGGGACGAGTCCCTACCGGGATATCTACAAGGGAAACAAGCATGGTTTGAATATAGGCCAAATCGCAACCACTGCCATCGGCAGATTGACCCAATCCATCCCAGTTATTTTGAATTAGCGGCGCACGCGCCGGTTTCTTTAGGGCCCCGCAATCGCGTTTTCGCGCGCTTGCCCAAAGGCCGGGAATCCCGCACCATAGCCGACGCGAGCGCGCGGCGCGCCGGCCGGCCCTGGTGAACGCGGACGTCGGGAACGGAATTTGCCCTGCTCGTACAAAATAACCAGACAAGAGCATTCGACATGACCGCCATCCACCCCGTCGTTCTTTCCGGAGGCTCGGGCACCCGCCTGTGGCCGCTGTCCCGCGCAGCGCTCCCGAAGCAGTTGCTGCCCCTCGCCAGCGACCGCAGCCTGCTCCAGGACACTGTCGGCCGATTGGCAGACATGCCGGAAATGGCGCCGCCCCTGATGGTCTGCAATGTCGAGCACCGCTTCATGATCGCCGAACAGATGCGCCAGATCGACACGCAGGCGCGGGCGATCGTGCTGGAGCCGGTCGGGCGCAACACCGCGCCGGCGATCGCGGTGGCCGCCCTGATGCTGTCGCGCGACGACCCCGACGCCCTGATGCTGGTATTGCCGGCGGACCACCTGATCGGCGACGTGGCAGCCTTCCATGCCGCCATTCGCACCGCGGCGCAGGCCGCGCAGGGCGGCCACCTCGCCACTTTCGGCATCGTCGCCGCGACGCCGGAGACAGGTTACGGCTACATCCGCAAGGGGGCCGCGCTTGCCGGCGTGGCCGGCGCCCACGAAGTCGCCGCCTTCGTCGAGAAGCCCGACCTCGCGACCGCCGGGCGATACGTCGAATCGGGCGAATACTTCTGGAACAGCGGCATGTTCCTGTTCCGCGCCTCGGATTTCCTGGACGAACTGAAGGCACTGCGGCCGGACATCCTCGGGGCCAGCCGCGCGGCGCTGGACGCCGCCACGCTCGACCTCGACTTCGTACGGCTCGACCCGCCCGCGTTCGAGGCCTGTCCGTCGGAATCGGTCGACTACGCCGTCATGGAACGCACCCGCCGCGCCGCCGTCGTGCCGGCCGACATCGCCTGGAACGACATCGGCGCCTGGTCGGCGCTGTGGGAGGTGGCCTCCAAGGACGAGCAGGGCAACGCGATCCGCGGCGACGTCATGCTGGAAAACGCCCGCAACAACTTCGTCCGCGCCGAGGGCCGCATGGTGGCGCTGCTCGGGGTGGAGGACCTGGTGGTGGTCGAGACCGCCGACGTCGTCCTGGTCGCGAAGAAGGACCAGGTGCAGGACGTGAAGAAGCTGGTCGACCGCCTCAAGGCCGAGAAGCGCTGCGAGCACCTCGTCCACAAGCAGGTCTACCGCCCCTGGGGCTGGTACGAGGGCATCGACGAGGGCGAGCGCTTCCAGGTCAAGCGCATCATGGTCAAGCCGGGCGAGAAGCTCAGCCTGCAGATGCACCACCACCGCGCCGAGCACTGGATCGTCGTCTCCGGCACGGCACGCGTGACGCGCGACGGCGAGGTCGAACTGCTGAGCGAGAACCAGTCGACCTACATCCCCCTCGGCACGACCCACCGGCTCGAGAACCCCGGCAAGATCGACCTGCACATGATCGAGGTGCAGTCGGGCACCTACCTCGGCGAGGACGACATCGTCCGCCTCGAGGACGTCTACAAGCGCAGCTGAGGCCGCGCGCCCTTCTTCGGCGCACGGGTTTACGCGGCATGGCGTGCCGGGTAGACTTGCGCGCCTGATCAACTGCGGAGACCCCACGTGGGCACTTGTTCGAGTGACGGTAGTCGGCCGGCGCGTGCAGCCGGCAAGCCCTCGGCAAGATAACGCGCAGGTCCCCCTGCCGCCGTCTCGCCGAAAGCGAGACGCGGAAAACCTCTCCGCCGGCCGTCCGCGCCGGCTTCCGTCGAATCTCCTGGCGTCGCCATCCTGTGGGTGGCGGCCCGAACGCCCCTGCTGCCAGCGGCACGGGAACCGGCATCGCGCTGCGCCGTCCATTGACGCGCGGGGCCGAGGCCGGAAGTTGCCGATCGGGATCCCGCCCCATGAAGAAGGGAAGAAGGATCGTGAGCATCGTTCGTCAGCACGCATCATGCACCGCCACCGCCCGGCCGCCGCAGCGCCCGCGCACGCGCGCCGCCACGGGCGTGCGATGGTGACGTCCCGGACCGCTCACAGGATCGACACACGCCATGCAGAACGACACTGACAGACGTTCGCCTGCATAACCCTCGCGCGACAGCGCAGGGGCGCGGGCAACCCAGGGGAACACGATGCGCTTCACGCTGTTGAAAGAGGTTTTTGCGGGATTCCTGCGGACCCGCCATCTCGCACGCCATTTCCACCGGCTGGCCCTGCTCGACACGCTGACGCAGACGGGCGTCAGCCGCGAGGTGCCCGCCAGCCTTGCCAGGACGCTGGTCGCGGCGGCCAGGGAAACGCCTTCCGCCCTGCTGGGACAGCTGGACAGCCGCGCCGACGGCCTGACCGAAGCCCAGGTCGAAAGCGTCCGCGAGCGGGTGGGCGTGAACGAGATCGAGCACGAGAAGCCGCTGCCGTGGTGGCTCCATCTGTGGCACTGCTACCGCAACCCGTTCAACCTGCTGCTGACGCTGCTCGCCGTTATTTCCTACCTGACCGAGGACATGAAGGCCACGCTGGTGATCTCGACCATGGTCGTGCTCTCGACGCTGCTGCGTTTCTGGCAGGAGGCGAAGTCGAACAAGGCAGCCGACGCGCTCAAGGCGATGGTCAGCAACACTGCCACCGTCATCCGGCGCGCCGAGGCGGGCGGGGCGGCGTCCGCCGACGCGGCGCAGGGGGTGTCCGGCCGGCGCTTCGAGCTGCCCATTCGCCAGCTCGTGCCCGGAGACCTGATCGTGCTGTCCGCGGGCGACATGATCCCTGGCGACTGCCGGGTGCTGGCGGCCAAGGACCTGTTCGTGTCGCAGGCCGCCATGACCGGGGAATCGATGCCGGTGGAGAAGTTCGTCGAGCAGCGCGTCGCCGCGACGCTCAATCCCCTCGAACTCGACAATATCCTGTTCATGGGCACCAACGTCGTGTCGGGCGCCGCGACCGCCGTCGTCATCGCGACCGGGAATCGCACCTATTTCGGCGCGCTGGCGAGCCGGGTGACGGCCACCGACCGGGCACCGACGTCGTTCCAGGCCGGCGTGAACAAGGTGAGCTGGCTGCTGATCCGCTTCATGTTCGTGATGGCGCCGCTGGTGCTGCTGATCAACGGCTTCACCAAGCACGACTGGATGGAAGCCCTGCTGTTCGCGCTGTCGATCGCCGTCGGACTGACCCCGGAAATGCTGCCGATGATCGTCACCTCGACGCTCGCCAAGGGGGCGGTATTCCTGTCGCGCAAGAAGGTGATCGTCAAGCGGCTCGACGCGATCCAGAATTTCGGCGCGATGGACGTGCTGTGCACCGACAAGACGGGCACCCTGACGCAGGACCGGATCTTCCTTGCGCGGCACACCGATGTGTGGGGCCTCGAATCGGACGCGGTCCTGCAGTTCGCCTACCTCAACAGCCATTACCAGACGGGACTCAAGAACCTGCTCGACGTCGCGGTGCTGGAGCATGTCGACGTCCAGCGCAAGCTCGACGTCGCCAGCAACTACCGCAAGGTCGACGAGATCCCGTTCGACTTCGAGCGGCGCCGAATGTCCGTCGTGGTCAGCGAACGCGAGGATCACCACGAGCTCATCTGCAAGGGCGCGGTCGAGGAGATCCTGGCGGCGTGCACCACCGTCCGCCACGGCGACCGCATCGAGCCGCTGACGGCGGCGGTGCTGGCGCGGATCCGCAACGTGACGACCGAGCTGAACGACGAAGGGCTGCGGGTCGTGGCCGTGGCGGTCAAGGAGGGGCCGCCGTCCCGCGAAACCTACGGCGTCGCCGACGAGCGCGACCTCACCCTGGTCGGCTACGTCGCCTTCCTCGACCCACCCAAGGAGAGCACCGCGCCCGCACTGCGGGCACTGGCGGAGCATGGCATCGCGGTGAAGGTGCTGACCGGCGACAACGAGCGGGTCACCGCCAAGATCTGCCGCGAAGTCGGGCTCGAGCAGCGCGGCGTGCTGCTCGGCTCGGACATCGAACGTCTGGAGGACAGTGAACTGGGCAGGGCCATCGAGGCCGCCAACGTGTTCGCCCGGCTGACGCCGGGGCACAAGGAGCGCATCGTGCGGCTGCTCAAGCAGAACGGCCACGTGGTCGGCTTCATGGGGGACGGCATCAACGACGCGCCCGCCCTGCGCACGGCCGACATCGGCATCTCGGTGGACACGGCGGTCGACATCGCCAAGGAGGCGGCCGACATCATCCTGCTGGAGAAGAGCCTGATGGTGCTCGAGGAGGGCGTGCTGGAGGGACGCCGCACCTTCGCGAACATGCTGAAGTACATCAAGATGACCGCCAGCTCCAACTTCGGCAACGTCTTCTCGGTGCTGGTGGCGAGCGCCTTCATTCCCTTCCTGCCGATGCTGCCGATGCACCTGCTGGTGCAGAACCTGCTCTACGACGTCTCGCAGATCGCGATCCCGTTCGACAACGTCGATCCCGAGCAGCTCAGGCAGCCGCAGCGCTGGCAACCCGGGGACATCGGGCGCTTCATGCTGTTCTTCGGCCCGGTGAGCTCGGTCTTCGACATCCTGACCTTCGCCCTGATGTGGTTCGTGTTCCACGCGGACAGCCCGGCGCGGCAGACCCTGTTCCAGTCCGGCTGGTTCGTCGTGGGCCTGCTGACGCAGACGCTGATCGTGCACATGATCCGCACCCCCCGCATCCCCTTCCTGCAGAGCCGTGCAGCGCCGCCGCTGCTGGCGATGACCGCGTTCATCATGGCGCTCGGCCTGTTCATTCCGATGGGTCCGTTCGCCCACTACTTCAAGCTGCAGGCGCTGCCCCCGCTGTACTTCGGGTTCCTGCCCGGCATCCTGCTGGGCTACATGGCGCTCACGCAGGCGATGAAGGGCTTCTATAGCCGGCGCTTCGGGTGGCAATGAGAACGTGTAGGGCAAACCCCTACACAGGCGGGTAAGAAAACGCCGTCACGCAATACAGCGTCCGTCCACATTAACTTTCCGGGGTGTCGTCCGAAAACGAATTCACCACGCCGACTTAAGTGTGGCTTTCGAAAAAATTTCGACGAAAGAGGGCAGGACCATGAAACTCGAAGAAATGCTGGATGAAATGCGCGATGTCAACCTGAACTACCTGATGCTGGCGCAGAGCATGATCCAACACGACAAGGCCACCGCCGTCTTTCGCCTGGGCATCAGCCAGGACGTCGCCGACCTGATCGAGGCCCTGACCCCTGCCCAGATCCTGAAGCTGGCCGCTTCCGGCATGATGGTCTCGCGCTTCCGCTTCGACGACGGCGCCGTCCTCAACATGCTGACGAGCTACACCAAGGACCGCGCCCTGGCGCAGTCCCACGCCGCCATCCTGATGGCCGGCCAGGCCGTCGAGGCCTTCGCCTGAAGCGCGGCCGGCGCCGAAAAAAGAAACACGCGGGGGGAGGGGAAGCATGAGCAAGAAAAGCCTGTTGAACGAGATGCGCGACACCCAGCTGGCGATCGAACTGATCGAACTGGGCGCCCGCCCGCAGGTGCTGGAGTCGGAGACCTCGCTGTCGCGCGAGCGCCTGCTCAAGCTCTACAAGGAGGTCAAGGGCGTGTCGCCGCCGAAGGGCATGCTGCCGTTCTCGACCGACTGGTTCCTGACCTGGCTCCCCAACGTCCATTCCTCGCTGTTCATCAACATCCACCGCTACATCACGAAGAACAGCGACTGCAGCGGCATCGAGGCCGTGCTGAAGAGCTACCGCCTGTATCAGGAATACCTGCATACCAACCAGATCGAGGAAGTGCTGAGCTTCACCCGCGCGTGGACGCTGAACCGCTTCTTCGAAAGCCGCATGCTCGACACCGCCGTCTGCAGCCATTGCGGCGGCCACTTCGTCGTCCACCCGGACGATCTCCACACCCACTACGTCTGCGGCCTGTGCAACATTCCGGCACGCGCCGGCAAGACCCGCAAGGCCAAGGCCGAGGCCGCGACCGCACTGACTGCCGCCGCCTGAGGGCGACGGCTGCGGTGATCCCGATGGCGCGCCTGCCGGTCGGCGTCCAGTCGCTCGCCATCCAGTGCGCCGCGCTTGCGGCGCTTGTCCTGCTGGCGCGGCTGCTGCCGCCGTCATTTCCCTTTCCTGACTCCCTCACGGCGCTTGTGCTGGCACAGGGCGCGCTCGCCGCGGCCCTGAGCCGGTCCTGGCGCCAGCCCCCGTGGTGGCAGGTGCTGCACCTCGGCTTCCTGCCGGGCGCCCTCGCGGCGACCCAGGCCACGCTGCCGGGAGGCGTTTACCTCGCGGGCTTCGTGCTGCTCCTCCTTTTCTACTGGAGCACCGTCCGTACCCGGGTCCCGCTTTTCCTGTCGGGCGAACGGGCGCGCCGGACGCTGGCGACGCTGTTGCCGCAGGCGGGTCCCTTTGCCTTCGTCGACCTGGGCAGCGGACTCGGCGGCGTGCCGCTCTTCCTGGAGCGGGAATTCCCGCAGGCAAGGCTGTATGGCACCGAAATCGCGCCGGCGCCCTGGCTGATCAGCCGCCTGCGCGCATGGCTGAAGGGGAGCCGCGTCGAGTTCCTGCGCCGCGACTACGCGAGCCTCGACCTGGGCGAATTCGACGTCGTGTTCGCCTTTCTCTCGCCGGCCGCGATGCCCGACCTCTGGCGGCAGGCGCAGGCGCAGATGCGCCGCGGCACGCTGTTCCTGAGCCTCGCGTTTCCGGTCGAAGGCCGTCTGCCGGACCGCGTGGAGGCAGAGGAGGCGGGCGGCCGCCACACGCTTTACGCCTGGCGGATGTGACGCGCGTGCCGCCGAAATACTCGCGCGTCGCCATCAAGTTTCGGGCGATCCGGTCGAATTCTCTACCTGAGGGCATCGGCTTCGCATCCTGCGCGACCCGGCCAAGGCGGGTTTGCTCCCCACCCCCTGGATCAATCGGAAGGAAGACACGTTCGTGCTAGTCATCGTTGGGTATCTTGTCGTCTTGGCCAGCGTCTTCGGGGGCTTCGCGCTGGCGGGCGGCCATCTGGCGGCGCTGTTCCAGCCGGTGGAGCTCCTCATGATCGGCGGCGCCGCGACGGGCGCATTCTTCGTCGGCAACAACAGCAAGGCGGTCAAGGCGACGCTGAAGGCGCTGCCGACCGTGCTCAAGGGCTCGAAGTACACGCGCGCGCTGTACATGGACCTGATGGCGCTGCTGTACGAATTGCTGACCAAGATCCGCAAGGAGGGCCTGATGTCGGTCGAGGCCGACGTCGACGCGCCGCAGGACAGCCCGCTGTTCGCCAAGTATCCGGCGGTGATGGCGGACCATCACCTCATCGAGTTTCTCACCGACTACCTGCGCCTGATGGTCAGCGGCAGCATGAACGCATTCGAAATCGAAAACCTGATGGACAACGAGATCGAGACCCATCATCACGAGGGCGAGGTGCCGGTGCACGTCATCGCCAAGCTGGGCGACGCCATGCCCGCGTTCGGCATCGTGGCGGCGGTGATGGGCGTGGTCCACACGATGGAGTCGGTCGGCCTGCCGCCGGCGGAGCTGGGCATCCTGATCGCGCACGCGCTGGTCGGCACCTTCCTCGGCATCCTGCTCGCCTATGGCTTCGTCGGGCCGCTGGCGACCCTGCTCGAGCAGAAGCTGCACGAGTCGACCAAGGTGTTCCAGTGCATCAAGGTGACGCTGCTGGCGAGCATCAACGGCTATGCCCCGGCGATCGCCGTGGAGTTCGGCCGCAAGGTGCTGTTCTCGACCGAGCGGCCGTCCTTCAGCGAGCTGGAAGAGCACGTCAAGGGCGCGAAGTCGCGCTGATCGCCAATCATCCGGCAGCGAGCGGCGTGATCGAGATATGAGCGAGCAGAAAGCCCCCATCGTCATCAAGCGCGTGCGCAAGAAGGCGGGCGGCCACCACGGCGGCGCCTGGAAGATCGCCTACGCCGACTTCGTGACCGCGATGATGGCCTTCTTCCTGCTGATGTGGCTGCTCGGCTCGACCACCAAGGGCGACCTCGAGGGCATCGCGGAATACTTCAAGACGCCGCTCAAGGTCGCCATGCAGGGCGGATCGGGCAGCGGCGACAGCTCCAGCGTCATCAAGGGCGGCGGCACCGACCTGACCCGCAAGAGCGGGCAGATCCAGCGCGGCCAGACCCAGGCGGAAAAGAAGACCTACAACCTCAAGGCCGCCCAGGCCGAGATCGAGCGCATCGAGGCGGCGAAGCTGAGGGACCTGAAGAAGCGCCTCGAGGTCGCGATCGACGCCAACCCGACGCTCAAGCAGTTCAAGCGCCAGCTGCTGATCGACATCACCAGCGAAGGCCTGCGCATCCAGATCGTCGACGAGCAGAACCGGCCGATGTTCAACCTGGCGAGCGCCGAACTGCAGCCCTACACCAAGGTGATCCTGCACGACATCGCCCAGGTCCTGAACGGGGTGGACAACCGCATCAGCCTGTCGGGCCATACCGACGCCACGCCCTACGCCAGCGGCGAGCGCGGCTACAGCAACTGGGAGCTGTCGGCCGACCGCGCCAACGCGTCGCGCCGCGAGCTGATCGCAGGCGGGCTCGCCGAATCGAAGATGCTGCGCGTGGTCGGGCTGGCCTCGTCGGTGCCGTTCAACAACGCGGGGCCCCACGATCCCGTCAACCGGCGCATCAGCATCATCGTGATGAACAAGCGCACCGAGGACGCGATCACCAAGGAGGCCAGCGGCGTCAACGTCGCCGACGCCGACGCGGCGCGCGACGAGCTCGACAAGGCGGGCGCGCCGAAGTAATCCCCCGGCGCCGACGTCTGGCGCGAAATTGCGGGGCAAATCCACCCTTATTCCCCTGATCGTCCGCACCGGACACGTCCAATAATTCAGCCTGAAGAAAGCCCGTCCGGCATCCAGGCGGGGACGGACTCATCAACCAGGCGAATTCAGGGATGGCTGAGGAAAGCGATCAGGAACGGACAGAAGCCCCGTCGCAACAGCGGCTGGAGAAGGCGCGCGAAGAAGGCCAGGTGCCGCAGTCGCGCGAGCTGGCGACGTTCGTCGTGCTGATGGTCGGCGGCGGCGCACTCTGGATGATGGCGAGCGGGCTTGGCCAGGCCATGTCCCGCATCGTCCGCGGCGGCATGCAGTTCGACCCGGCGGTCGGGCGCGACAGCGCCTACGTCATGGCGCAGCTGTCGGACCAGTTCACGCAGGCCGCACTGGCGCTCGCGCCCTTCCTCGGGCTGGTGATGCTGGCGGCCCTGGCCTCGCCGCTGCTGGTGCGCGGCTGGCTGTTCAGCACCAAGGCGCTCGTGCCGAACTTCAAGCGCCTCAATCCGCTCACCGGCTTCAAGCGCATGTTCTCCACCCAGGGCCTGGTCGAGCTGGTCAAGTCGCTCGCCAAGGTGGGCCTGCTGGGCATCGTCGCCGTCTGGCTGATCTGGTCCAACGTCGACGCGATCTTCGCGCTGGGCCTGGAATCGCCGGCCCGCGCCATCCAGCACATGGGCGCGCTGCTCGGCAAGATCTTCCTGCTCGCGTCCGGCGCGATGATCTTCATCGTCGTCCTCGACCTGCCTTACCAGCTCTGGAGCTACTACAACAAGCTCAAGATGACCAAGGAGGAGCTGCGCCAGGAAGCCAAGGAATCCGAAGGCGATCCGCACATCAAGGCCCGCGTCCGCGCCCAGCAGCGCGAGATGGCGCGCCGCCGCATGATGGCCGAGATTCCCACCGCGGACGTCGTGGTGACCAACCCGACCCACTACGCCGTCGCACTGAAGTACACCGAGGGCAAGATGGGCGCCCCGCGCGTCGTCGCCAAGGGCGCCGACGCCGTCGCCGCGAAGATCCGCGAGATCGCGGCCGGGCACCAGGTGCCGCTGCTGGAAGCGCCGCCGCTGGCGCGT
Organism: Thiobacillus sp. SCUT-2; assembly: GCF_035621355.1. Lineage (NCBI taxonomy): Bacteria > Pseudomonadati > Pseudomonadota > Betaproteobacteria > Nitrosomonadales > Thiobacillaceae > Thiobacillus > Thiobacillus sedimenti. The sequence continues at coordinate 1,294,061 of NZ_CP141769.1, forward strand.
GCGCTGTTCCGCCATACCGAGCTCGGCGACGAGATCCCGGCCACCCTGTACGCAGCGGTGGCCGAAGTGCTGGCCTACGTCTTCCAGCTGCGCCACTTCCGCCAGGCCGGCGGCGTCCATCCCGAGGCGCCGACGGCCCTGCCGGTTCCGCCCGAACTCGACCCGCTGCAGTCCGGCATGGGGGCTAGCGCATGAACGGTACGCTGAGTCTTTCGAACATCTTCAACCCCGCCAACGCCCGCACGCTGGCGGCGCCGCTTTTCATCGTCCTCGTGCTGGCGATGCTGGTGCTGCCGCTGCCGCCGTTCGCGCTGGACATGCTGTTCACCTTCAACATCGCGCTGTCGATCATGGTGCTGCTGGTGAGCCTGTCGACCAAGAAGGCGCTCGACTTCGCCGCCTTCCCGACCGTGCTGCTGCTGTCGACGCTGCTGCGCCTGTCGCTCAACGTTGCCTCGACCCGCGTGGTCCTGCTGCACGGCCACACCGGCCCCGACGCAGCGGGCAAGGTGATCGAGGCCTTCGGCCATTTCCTGGTCGGCGGCAACTACACGGTCGGCATCATCGTCTTCGTCATCCTGGTGGTGATCAACTTCGTCGTCATCACCAAGGGCGCGGGCCGGATCGCCGAGGTCAGCGCGCGCTTCACCCTCGACGCCATGCCGGGCAAGCAGATGGCGATCGACGCCGACCTCAACGCCGGCCTGATCGACGAGAACGAGGCGCGCCGGCGCCGGGCCGAGATCGCCCAGGAGTCGGACTTCTACGGCTCGATGGACGGTGCCTCGAAATTCGTGCGCGGCGACGCCATCGCCGGCATCCTGATCCTGCTGATCAACATCGTCGGCGGCCTCGTCATCGGCCTGCTGCAGCACGACCTGTCGCTCGCCGATGCCGCGTCGAACTACACCCTGCTGGCGATCGGCGACGGCCTCGTCGCACAGATTCCCGCGCTGGTCATCTCGATCGCCGCGGGCGCCATCGTCAGCCGCGTCAGCACCGAGGAGGACATCGCCGGCCAGATGCTGTCCAACGTCTTCAGCAAGACGCAGGCGCTCTACATCACCGCCGGCATCCTCGGCCTGATGGGGATGATCCCCGGCATGCCCAACTTCGCCTTCCTGCTGCTGGCCGGCGGCCTCGCCTGGCTGGCCTGGCGGCGCAGCCATCAGCCGCAGCAGGCCGAAGCCGAGGTGGAGGCGCCGCCGGTGGCCGCGGTCGAGTCGCAGGAAGCCACCTGGGAGGACGTCGCCCCGATCGACACGCTGGGGCTGGAAGTCGGCTACCGGCTGATTCCGCTGGTCGACCATTCCGCCGACGGCGAACTGGTGCGCCGCATCAAGGGCATCCGCAAGAAGTTCGCGCGCGAGATCGGCTTCCTGCCGCCGGCGGTGCACATCCGCGACAACCTCGAGATCAACCCGAACAGCTACCGCATCACGCTCAAGGGCGTCGAGATCGGCAGCGGCGAGGTGCGCACCGGCCAGTTCCTCGCGATCGACCCGGGCAACGTCGTCACGGCGCTCCCCGGCATCGCCACCCAGGATCCCGCGTTCGGCCTGCCGGCCGTGTGGATCGACGCCGAGCTGCGCGACCAGGCACAGGCCATGGGCTATACGGTGGTCGACCCCGGTACCGTCGTCGCCACCCATCTCAACCATCTGGTCACGCTGCACGCGGCGGAGCTGCTCGGGCGGCAGGAGACGCAGGCGCTGCTCGACCATCTCGGCAAGAGCGCACCGAAGCTGGTCGAGGACCTGGTGCCCAAGATGCTGTCGCTGTCGGTGGTGCAGAAGGTGCTGCAGAACCTGCTCGTCGAGGGCGTCGCGATCCGCGACATGCGCACCATCATCGACACGCTGCTCGAGCATGGCGGCCGGGTGCAGGATCCCAGCGAACTCACCTCGCTGGTGCGCGTCGCGCTCGGCCGCTCGATCGTCCAGCAGATCTACGGCCCCTCGAGCGAGCTGCCGGTGATCGCGCTCGACCACAATCTCGAGCGCCTGCTGCTGCAGACGCTGCAGGCAGGGCACGACGGCGCCGGCATGGAGCCGGGGCTGGCCGACACCCTGCTGGAGCGGACCCAGGCATCGGCGCAGCGCCAGGAGGCGCTCGGCCATCCCGCGGTGCTGCTGACGCCGGCCGTGCTGCGTCCGCTGCTCGCCCGTTTCCTGCGGCGCACCGTGCCGCAGCTCAAAGTGCTTTCACACGCCGAAGTGCCTGAAGGCAAACAGATCAAAGTGACTTCCCTGGTAGGAGGAGCAGCATGAACGTCAAACGCATCGTCGCCAAAACATCCCGCGAGGCCATGCGCCAGTTGCGCGACACGCTCGGACCGGACGCGGTCATCCTGTCCAACCGCCAGGTCGAGGGCGGCGTCGAGGTGCTGGCGCTGCCGGCCGAGGACATCGCGGCGATGGCGCCGCCGGTCGTCGAAACCCCCGCGCCCGCGCCGGCACGCCCGCGCGAACGCGTGGTCGCCGAGCCGGACGAGCGGGCGGAACCTGCGCCGGCGGTCACGATCAAGCGGCGCCTGATCGAGCGCGTGGCGGTGCCGACCGAGGACAGCGCCCAGCTGGCGCAGAGCGTCATCAGCGAGATCAAGGCGATGCAGGCGCGGCTGGAGAACCAGCTCGCCGACCTCGCGTGGCGCGACCTGCCGGGGCGCGACCCCGCCGGCGCCGGCGTCATGCGCGACATGCTGGCAGCCGGCTTCAGCGCCACGCTCGCCCGCGAGATGCTCGAATCGCTGCCGCGCGGCGAGGGCGAGCAGGCGCAGGCCTGGATGCGCAACACCCTGATGACGCGCCTGCAGGTGATGCAGAGCGAGACCGAGATGCTCGACGCCGGCGGCGTGTTCGCCCTGATGGGGCCGACCGGCGCCGGCAAGACGACGACGACCGCCAAGCTCGCCGCGCGCTTCGTGGTGCGCCATGGCGCCGACAAGCTGGCGCTGCTGACGACCGACAGCTACCGGATCGGCGGCCACGAGCAGCTGCGCATCTACGGCAAGATCCTCGGCGTGGGCGTGCATACCGTGCGCGACGCCGCCGACCTGCGCCTCGCGCTGACCGAGCTGCGCAACAAGCACACCGTGCTGATCGACACCGTCGGCATGAGCCAGCGCGACCAGGCCGTGGCCGAACAGGTCGAGATGCTGTGCCAGGCGGGCAAGCCGATCAAGCGGCTGCTGCTCCTCAACGCCACCAGCCATGGCGACACCCTCAACGAGGTGGTGCAGGCCTACCAGCGGCGCGGCCTCGACGGCTGCATCCTGTCGAAGGTCGACGAGGCCGCGAGCCTGGGCCCCGCGCTCGACTGCGCGATCCGCCACCAGCTCACCGTCCATTACCTCGCCACCGGTCAGCGCGTCCCGGAGGACCTGCATCTGGCCAACCGCCAGTACCTGATCCACCGCGCGTTCAAGGCGCGCACGGTGGCGTCGCCCTGGGAGCTGGACGAGAACGAGCTGGCCTTCGCGCTCTCCGGCATGCACGCAACCCAACACGAAAGCGCGGTGACCCTTGGATAAATTCGTCAGCGATCAGGCCGCCGGGTTGCGCCGTCTGCTGGGGCAGACCGGCTTCCAGGTGATCACCGTGATGTCGGGCCAGCAGGGTGCGGGCAAGACCGCCGCCACTGCCAACCTGGCGGTGGCGCTCGCGCGCTCGGGGCGCGACGTGCTCATCGTGGACCAGGCGCACAACGGCCGCGGCGCGACCGCCGCGCTCGGCCTGACGCCGCGCTACGACGTGGCGGACGTGCTCGCCGGCCGCTGCCCGCTCGAGGCCCTCCTGCTGGCCGGGCCGGACAACGTGCAGGTGCTGCCGCTCGGCGGCGACTTCAACAAGCTGGGCCGGCTCTCCGAGCGCGACCAGGCGTGGCTGGCGGAAGCCTTCAACCGCCTGCAGTGCGGCGTCGACGTCGTCCTCGTCGACATGGAGGAGGCGACCGACCCCGACGCGCTGCCGCTCGGCCTCGCCGCGTCCGAGATCATGGTCGTGCTGCCTCCGGGAACCGCCGCGATCACGCAGGCCTACACGCTGGTCAAGCGGCTGGCGCAGAATTTCGGCAAGCGCCGGTTCCGCCTGCTGCTGAACCGCATGACCTCGACCGAGCAGGCGCAGGCCGTGGCGCGCAACTTCGCGCGCACGGCCGAGCAGTATCTCGGCGTCGCGGTCGACTATCTCGGCTATATTCCGCTCGACGAGCGTCTCAGCCGCGCCGGCCATCTGCGCACCTCGGTGGTCGACGCCTTTCCGGTCGCGCAGTCGACCTCGCAGTTCCGCAAGCTGGCCGACGGCCTGCTGCGCTGGCCGCAGCCGCCCAGCCTGGGCAGCGTGGGCAGCGTGGGCGGCTTCATGCAGCGCGTGATCCAGGGTGGCCGTCTGGTGGAAGCCTGCAGAAGGGGATAAGGCACATGTATACCGCAACCGGCAAAAGCGAGAAGAGCGAGAAGAACGATTTGCTGACGCAGTACATGCCGATGGTGAAGCGCCTGGCGCACCACATGATGGGCCGCCTGCCGCCCAGCGTCGAGGAGGACGACCTGGTGCAGGCCGGCATGATCGGCCTGCTCGATGCGGTCAGCCGCTACGACGAGGCGCAGAGCGCGCAGTTCGAGGCCTACGCCATCCAGCGCATCCGCGGCTCGATGATCGACGAGCTGCGCCAGATCGACTGGATGCCGCGCAGCGCGCGGCAGTCGATGCGCAAGATCGAGCAGGCGATCAACACGCTGCAGCACAGGCTCGGCCGGCAGCCGAGCGAGACCGAGATTTCCGAGTACATGAAGGTGCCGCTGGCCGAATACCAGGCCATGCTGGGCGACGCGCGCGGCCACCAGCTGCTTTATTTCGAGGACTTCGGCGAATCCGACGAGGACGACTCCTTCCTCGACAAGCAGTCGGCCGACGAGGCGAGCATGCCGCTGCCGCAGCTGCTCGACGCCAACCTGCGCGCCTGCATCATCGCCGGCATCGAGAACCTCCCCGAGCGTGAACAGCTGCTGATGTCCCTTTACTACGAGCAGGAACTCAACCTGCGCGAGATCGCCGAGGTGTTCGGCGTGTCCGAATCGCGCATCTGCCAGCTGCACGGCCAGGCCATCGCGCGCCTGCGTGCCAAGCTCAAGGAAGACGCATGGATCGTGGGAGCCTGATCGGGCTGGGGCTGGCCGCGGCCGCCGTGTTCGGCGGCCAGGCGATGGAAGGCGGCAACGTCGCGCTGTTCATGCAGCCGGCCGCGTTCCTCATCGTCGTGGGCGGCACCCTGGCCGCGGTGCTGATCCACCATCCCTTTCCCGTGTTCGTGCGCGGCGTGCGGATGGCGAAATGGGCCTTCCGCCCGCCCGAGCCGGAAGGCGGCACGCTGATCCGCCGCATCGTCCAGTGGTCGCATACGGCGCGCCAGGACGGCCCGCTGGCGCTGGAAAAGCACCTCGGCATGACGCACGACCCGTTCCACCGCGCCGGCCTGCAACTGCTGATCGACGGCGCGGACGCGGCGAAGCTGCGTGAGACGCTCGACGTGCAGATCGTCGGCTTCGAGACCGCCGAGCGCCAGGCCGCCCGCGTCTGGGAAGCGGCGGGCGGCTACGCGCCGACGCTCGGCATCCTCGGCGCGGTCATCGGCCTGATCCACGTGATGGAGAACCTGGCCGAGCCGGGCCGCCTCGGAACCGGCATCGCCGTCGCGTTCGTCGCCACGATCTACGGCGTCGGCCTCGCCAACCTCGTGTTCCTGCCGATCGCCAACAAGATCAAGTTCACCATCGCCCGTCGCGTGGCCGAGCGCGAGATCGTCTGCGACGGCCTCGTCGGCATCGCGCAGGGCGACAACCCGCGCATCATCGAAGCCCGCCTCAAGGGGTATCTCTGAGCCATGCGACGGCGTCGCCGCATCGCCTACGACCACGACAACCACGACCGCTGGCTGGTGTCGTACGCCGATTTCATCACGCTGCTGTTCGCCTTCTTCGTCGTGATGTACGCGGTCTCGGCCGTCAACGAGAACAAGTACCGGCTCCTCGCCAACGCGCTCGGCAGCGCCTTCGGCAATCCGGCAGCCGAGGTGGCGGTGCCGCAGGTGTCGCCGGCGCCGCTGCCGCCCGAAGTGCGGCAGCGCACGCTGAAGCAGCAGCAGGCGATCGAGGAACGCGAGCACATGACCACCGTGGCGAGCAGCCTGCTCGAGGCGATGGCGCCGCTGGTCAAGGAAGGGCAGGTGCGCGTCACCCAGAGCCGCCGCGGCGTCAGCATCGAGATCAACGCGAACGTGCTGTTCGCCCCGGGGCGCGCCGAACTCGAACCGGCATCGCTGGCGGTCCTGCGCACGGTCGCCGGGAAGCTGAAAAACGAGCCGTTCAACCTCGAGGTGTCCGGCCACACCGACAACGTGCCGATCTCCAATTCGACGTTCGCCTCCAACTGGGAGCTGTCGGCGGTGCGTGCCACCAGCGTGGTGCGCCTGCTGGCGGCGAACGGCATCGCCCCCGAGCGGCTCGCCGCCGTCGGGCGCGAGGCCAGCCAGCCGGTGGCGTCGAACGACACCCCGGAAGGCCGCGCGCGCAATCGCCGCGTCGAGCTGATGATCCTGTCGACCATGCCGGACACCGTCGAGGAAATCCCGGTCCAGCCGAAGCCCGAAGCCCCGCCCCGCAGCCCGGCCTCTTGAAATCGGGCGGGCAGGCCCGATACTTCCAGTTCCGCTGTCCGGAACGAATTGAGAAGATCAGACCATGCCCAATGACCCGCTCGAAGGGGAAGTCCTTCCCGATGAACGCCAGCTGCCGGCCACCCCGGTGCCGCCGGCCGAGCTCTACCTGCTGCCGCTGACCGAAAAGCCCTTCTTCCCGGCGCAGACCCTGCCGCTGCTGATGAACGAGGCGCCCTGGCTCTCCACCGTCGAGGCCATCGGCGAAACCGCACACCACATGGTCGGCCTTGTCGTCGTCAAGCCCGACGACACCGACGACGTCAAGCGCGCCGACTTCCACACGATCGGCACGGCCGTGCGCATCCATCATCCGGTGAGGGCCGACGGCAAGATGCAGTTCATCGCCGAGGGCGTGCGGCGCTTCCGCATCGTCGAATGGCTGTCGGACACGGCCCCCTACAAGGTGCGCGTCGATTATCCGAACGAGCCCGGCAAGCCCGAGTCGGAGGAGATCCGCGCGTACTCGGTCGCCATCATCAACACGATCAAGGAGCTGCTGCCGCTCAACCCGCTGTATTCGGAGGAGCTGAAGTTCTTCCTCAACCGCTTCGGGCCCAACGAGCCGTCGCAGCTGACCGACTTCGCCGCCAGCCTCACCACCGCGTCGAAGCAGGAGCTGCAGGACGTGCTGGAGGCGTTCGCGCTGAAGAAGCGCATGGAGAAGGTGCTCGTCCTGCTGAAGAAGGAACTCGATGTCGCCCGCCTGCAGTCGCAGATCCGCGAACGCGTCGACGAGAAGATGACCGAGCAGCAGCGCGAGTTCTTCCTGCGCCAGCAGCTCAAGGCGATCCAGAAGGAACTCGGTATCGCCAAGGACGACAAGACCGCCGAGCTCGACACCTTCCGCGAGCGCATCGCCAAGCTGAACCTGCCCGAGCAGGCCGCCAAGCGCATCGACGAGGAGATGCACAAGCTCTCGCTGCTGGAGACCGGCTCGGCCGAATACACCGTCACGCGCAACTACCTCGACTGGCTGACCGTGCTGCCGTGGGGCGTGCACACCCAGGACAAGATCGACCTCGAACGCGCGCGCAAGATTCTCGACCGCGACCATGATGGGCTCGAGGACGTGAAGGACCGCATCATCGAATTCCTCGCCGTCGGCGCCATGCGCGGCGAGATGGCCGGCTCGATCCTGCTGCTGATCGGCCCGCCGGGTGTGGGCAAGACCTCGATCGGCAAGTCGGTCGCCGAGGCGCTCGGCCGCAAGTTCTTCCGCTTCTCGGTCGGCGGCATGCGCGACGAGGCCGAGATCAAGGGCCACCGCCGCACCTATATCGGTGCCATGCCGGGCAAGTTCGTGCAGGCCTTGAAGGAGGTCGGCTCGGCCAACCCCGTCATCATGCTCGACGAGATCGACAAGATCGGCGCCAGCTACCAGGGCGACCCGGCGAGCGCGCTGCTCGAAGTGCTCGACCCCGAGCAGAACGCCGACTTCCTCGACCATTACCTCGACGTGCGCTTTGACTTATCGAAAGCGCTGTTCATCTGCACCGCCAACGATTTCTCCATCCCGTCGGCGCTTCTGGACCGCATGGAGGTCATCCGCCTCTCCGGCTACATCACCGAGGAAAAGCTCGCGATCGCGAAGCACCACCTGTGGCCGCGCGTGCTCGAACGGGCGGGGCTCAAGAAGAACCAGCTCACGATCACCGAAGGCGCGATCCGCCACGTCATCGAGGGCTACGCCCGCGAGGCCGGCGTGCGCAACCTGGAGAAGCAGCTGGGCCGCGTCGCGAGAAAGGCCGTGGTGAAAATCCTCGGCGGCGCCGCCACGCCGATCAAGATCGGCACCAAGGAGATCGAGGCCTACCTCGACAAGCCCGTGTTCACCAAGGAAAAGCCCATCACCGGCGTCGGCGTCGTCACCGGTCTTGCGTGGACGGCGATGGGCGGCGCCACGCTGCCGGTCGAGGCCACGCGCGTCCACACGCTCAACCGCGGATTCAAGCTCACCGGCAAGCTCGGCGAGGTGATGAAGGAGTCGGCCGAGATCGCCTACAGCTACGTCGCCTCGCACCTCAAGGCCTACGGCGCCGACCAGACCTTCTTCGACAAGAGCTTCGTGCACCTGCACGTGCCGGAAGGCGCGACGCCCAAGGACGGCCCCAGCGCCGGCGTCACCATGGCGACCGCGCTGCTGTCACTGGCGAAGAACAGGAAAATCCCGCGCCCGCTCGCGATGACCGGCGAACTCACGCTCACCGGCCAGGTCCTGCCGGTCGGCGGCATCCGCGAAAAGGTCATCGCCGCGCGCCGCATCGGCATCCACGAACTCATCCTGCCCGAAGCCAACCGGCGCGACTTCGACAAGCTGCCCGAGCACATCCGCGCCGGGATGACGGTGCATTTCGCGAAGCGGTATCAGGATGTGGCGGACGTGGTGTTCGGGTGAAGCGGGACGCCGTTGGCTGCGGGCTGATGCTGATTTTGGTTCTCAGCGAATCGACAGGCGCATCACGCCGTTCTGCTGTTCAAGCCGGAGCATGCGCATTACATTCATGCCCAGCAGCGCATCGGTGGGCAAATTCGGCATGACGGCCACGTCGAAATCCCGCAGGACGAAGTCCCCGATCTGGATTGTTGACACTTTGGCTACGCAGCCTTGGGCGGGACCGTTTGCCGTGTTGAAGGTGCGGCTGGCGCACGAAGCGATGCCGGATTTGTAGGCGGTTTCCGGCGACAACGTGGTGAGTGTGGCGCCCGTATCCACCATGAAAACGGTCGCTGTTCCGTTCACGTATCCGGCCGCGTAATAGTGGCCGTCGGGTCGTTGTGTCAAATCCACGAAGCCAGGCCCCTTGACGTTGGGTTGCGGTCGTGAGGCCGCATGGGGTTGAGGTTGTCGGCGTCCCACCGAGATACGGAAGCCCTCGGGCCGGGCGGCGTCAGAGGACGTCAGCGAGAGGACGCTCGCCCCGCCGGCTTGCACTTCGACACCGCCCCGGATGTTCACCCGCGCACCGTCCTGGAAACCTGCCTGGTCGTTGCACCATGACGACCCGGCAAGAATAAACAAACCGTAATGGCCGACCGGGACACTGGCCTGTGCTGTCTGGCCGGCGAGCACGGACAAGCCCAGCATGCGCTTCCCCGTGCCGGGGTCGGTCAGATAGGCGACTACATGGAAGCGATGCCGATTGGCGATTTCCAGCCCGGAATACAGAACATCGGACCGCCGCATACGCGAGGGGTCGGCGAGCTGGACGGCGCCGTTTGCCGGGAGAGCAGCGGGCGTACAGGCCTGATAGCCGGTGAATAGCGGCTGGGTCGGCGCGAGTCCCGCTGTTTGCGTGTCGTTGCGCTTGAGCCGCGGGCCATAGTGGAAGAGCAGGGCGAGCGCGGCAACCACCACCAGCCAGATGAGCGCGCGCCGGGTCGGGCTTTGGGGTCGGTTCGGGGTGTTGCCGGACGCACCCGGGGATGACTCGTGTCCATACGCCCGCTGGCCCCGGGTGCCCCTGAATTGCTTCGGGTCGTACAGGCTTTCCTTCAGCTTGTCCTGCGCCTTCTTGTCCTTGTACCAGTCACGGTCGTAAATGCCCACGCGTCTTTCCCTCTTTCGCCGATCCCGCCGCGCTTACACGTCGAACGTCAGCAGCAGTTCCTCGCCGAGCATGTCGATGATCTTGACCGCGACACGGCTGCCAGAGGGTGGGGCGGGCAATTCGTAGCGACCCATGACGAAATCCTGCTTGCGCTCGGGCACGTCGGACAGCGCCACATTGAACAGCTCGCCGTTGTAGCGGCTGTCGATCAGCACGCAGTCCACTACTGCGCGCCAGTCGGGAATGCTGGCGCGGAACACGCCCTGGTCGAGGTTCAGGCGCTGCAGGATGGTCGGCGACAGCACGTCGCGGATGTCGACGATCAGCTGATCGCCTTCGCGCGAGACGGACACCTCCGCGCTCATCGGCTCGTGCTTGATGAAGCCGCCGTACTTGCCGTCGGTGCGCAGTTCGATCACGTGCAGCCGGTTCACCGGGCGGTTACGGTTGTAATCGTCCACCCATTGCTGGGCGTCCTGCTGGATGCCCAGCGACACGATCAGGATATCGCGTTCCTCGTCGGGCCGCGTCTTCAGCTCGGCGCGCAGCGCTTCCAGGTCCAGCGGCGTCAGCGGGTGATTGAACGGCACGATCTTCACCAGCCGGCCGCCTTGCGTGCCGTCGAAATAGGCGTCGGTGCGCGTGCGCGTCACCCCGAGATGCTGGCAGGCGAGCTCGACCGCCTCGTTGTGCTGGATCTGTAGGTCGTAGTCGTTGACGCGCCAGGTGGTAAAGCCGAACTGGCAGGGCGCGGGCGCGGCGGCTTCGTCGGCCACCAGCTTGCGTTGCTTGCCTTTGGCTTCCAGCGCGTCGCGCTGCTGCTCTATCACGCCCTGCAAACGCTTGGCCGTGGTCTGGATCGCCCCCTTGTTGATGTCGCAGCCGATCCAGCGACGGCCGAGTTTTTGGGCGATGGCAGCTGTTGTTCCTGAGCCGATGAAACAATCCAGAATGAGATCGCCAGAAGAAGACAAGAGGGAGATAAATCTCCTGACAAGCTGTTCCGGCTTTTGCGTGGGATATCCGGCGTACTCATCTCCTTGGGCCCGATAAGTCGTGATGTCATCCCAGCTATCGTGTACGAGCTTTCCTTTCTCTATATCGACGTAAGTTCTGAGATAACGGGGGTCTTTTGACCATGGATTGTCCGTCCCAGTCCTTCCGCGGGTGTAGTACCACCCTTTCTCATCTTGCTGGAGGTTTTCAGTAATGCGGTCTTTGTATGGAACCCTTACATCTTTCTCATCCGTATTGAATGTGTACTTATCTCCCTTCGAGTAGATAAGGATTGTTTCGTGTGCTTTAGGTAGTCGGACATATATGCCACGACCGGCTCCAATTACCGCGTGTTGCCAAATTACTTCGTTAATGAATCTGTCCCTTCCAAAGATCTCATCAAGGACACAGCGCAGCATGTATGAGACATTGTGGTCACAGTGTAAGCACAGGACGCCGTCGTCAGAGAGTAGTGAATACAAAATCTGTATCCGCTGATACATGAACTGCAAGTAGTTGTCGTTGGCCCAGATGTCGCTGTACTGCACCTGTTCGCCCAGGGTGTAGTCCTCGCCATCGATCTTGACGGTGCCCTTGGCGCCGCGCAGTTGCACCTTGCGCACGTAGTCGGCGCCGCTGTCGAAGGGCGGGTCGATGTAGATGAGCTTGACCTTGCCGCGAAAGCCGTTGGCGAGCAGGTGGGCGAGCACGTCCTTGTTGTCGCCGTGGTAGAGCAGGCCGCCTTGCGGCAGGTTGCGGGGCCAGTCGCTCCAGTCGCAGTCTGCGCTGCCGGCCGCATTCTTATCTGCGGGCGCGGGGAGCTCGAAGCGCTCGATGGCCTGAGCCGGAAAGGCGGTGACGCGGGCGAGGGGTTTCTTGCCGACCCAGGTGAGCATGGGCCGGCCCTTGGCCTTGGCGATGGTGACGTCGTGGGATTTCTTGGTTTTCTCGGTCATGGTTTTTCTCGTTGAGGCGCTCACTTGCCCAGGATGAAGTCGCGCACCTGTTGCTTGCCGGCATCGGCCAGTTGGGTGTCGGCGAACATCACGTGATAGGCGAGGGTGTCGGGGTTCAGCGCCTCCCAGCGCTTGAGGGCCACGGCCTTGCGGCCCTCGGGGGTTTGCGGTTCGTCGCCCTTTGCGAAGCGTTCCATGTCAGCGGCGATGTCGGGGCTGAAGCTGTCCTTCTTGATTTCGACGACGAGGTGCTTGCCGTCGGCGCGGCGCAGCACGAAATCCGGGGTGTAGCGGTGCCAGCGTCCATCTTCGCCGAGGTATTCGGCGCAGAGGTCGGTCTTGGACGGGTCGGTCAGCCCGCCGGTGAACCACAGGCCTTCGATACGGTGCGCTTCCTTCTTGAGCAGGGCGAGCGTCCAGTCGAGGAATTCGGCCTCGGGGCCGGAATCGAAGTTGTAGCCTTCGTAATGGAAGCTGCTGGCCCGCGCGAGGGTTTCATCGGCGGTGTCGCGCGCGGTCTTGTAGAGGGCTTCGCGTTCCTTGGCGAAGCTGATGCGGGCAGTGTAGACGGTGGCGCCGTTCTTCTCGCGCTGGTCGAAGCCGTCGGGCTTGACGAGGGCGACGGCGACGTCGACTTCCTCGTAGTGTTCCTCGTACTGTGCCCGCTGGGTTTCGATCTGTTTCCCCAGGTGGTCGAGGTGATGATCGGGAACCAGGCTGTCCGTGCCGTAGGCGATGCGCAGCGCCGCGAGCACGGCGCGGGTTTCGAGGTGGTAGTTGGCGGCGAGCTCGGCCGCGGCGGCGTAGACGTCGCGTTCCGGCGGCGCGGCGGGCAGGCTGTCGTCGCCGGCGTCCACGCGCTGCAAGGTCGTTTTCCCGGAAGCGGTTTCGACGATGTCCAGGGTCTGGATGCCCGGGGCTGCCGGGGCGGCGACGTCGGGAATCGTGAACGACAGCGGCGCGATGCCGGTTTCCTTGCGGCGATAGCGCAAGACGCGCTTCTTGATCAGCAGCGGCGGCAGGTGGGGCTTGTGAAGGACGATTTCCTTTTCCACGCGCTCGGCCTGCTGGGCGTCGAGTTCCTTGAGGCTGGTGCCGTAGGTTTCGGCCAGCTGGGATTCGAGCGTTTTCCTGTTGCTGGGCGTGAGATAGACGCGGGCGGGATGGCGGTTGCCGGGCACCTGGCGCAGGCAGCGCGTGGCGGCCTGCAGGACGAAGTTGTTGCTGTTGGCGAGCTTGCGCACCAGGGCGGTGGCGAACAGGCTGGGGCAGTTCCAGCCTTCGGTGCCCATGTTGACCAGCAGCAGGATGCGATGTGGGGCGCTGGGGTCGGACCCGGTGGCGTAGAAAGCCTGCCTGACCGCCTCCGGCGATTTGCCGTCGACCGCAAGCACGGTGTCGGTGCCGAGGCCGCGCAGCGCCAGGGCGGATTCGACCGCAGCGCGCAATTCATCGCGCGTTTCGATGTTGGGAAAGTAGATGGCCAGCCGCGCAGGAGCGCCGTTGGGCAGGCTGACTGGCCAGTAGTCGTCAATGAAATCGGTCACGACGCTGGAGACCAGGCTGTCGGCTTCGCCGTCGTCGAGGTCGAATACCTTGATGTTGTTGGCGAGTTCCTTGAGCACGCCGTCGCGGATGCCTTCGCCCAGGCCGTACCAGACGACGACGTCGCGCAGGGGCTGGCGCTCGAAGTAGGGCGTGCCGGTTGCGTTGACGACGACGATGAGGTTGGTTTCCTGCGCGAGGTAATCGATGGTGCGGCGGACTTTTTTGATGCCATCAGCCTTGAAGATTTCTTCGCCGGTGTCCTTGTCCTTTTCCCACTTGCCGAGCAGTTTCTGACCGTAGGTGTGATGCGCCTCGTCTGAAAAGACAGCGAGGTGCGGCAGCGAGGCGATCGCCTGCAGCCGCAGGTTGGCGAGCTCGGCCGCCTCTTCGGCCTTGGTGCCTGCAAGCAGGGCGATCTGCCCGCCGCCGCTGCGCACGTTCGGTTTCTGGATGCGGATTTTCTCGGTGTTGGTAACGATGATGTTGAAGCTGCTGCCCCAGACGATGGGAATCTGTTTGTCGCCGTCGCGCGTGAAGGTCAGCTTGAGGCTGGCCGCGAAGGGCTTGTGAAAGCGCGGCGGCAGGATGCGCTCGTAGGGGACGTCGGCCAGCTCGCGCAGGGCGCTGAGGATGGTCTTGCCCGGTGCGAATATCAGCGCGTTCTGGACGAAGGGCCCGTCTGGATATTCCTGCGCGAGCGCGAATTCGGTGGCGACAATGCTCCCCATCAGGATGGTTTTGCCCGCACCCATGGCGAGCGCGAGGATGTAGCTGGCGTAATCCAGCGTCAGTGATTCGCGCAGGCTTTCGAGCTGGTGTGTGCGGACGAAGGTGTTGTCGGTCTTGATGCGCTCGACCAGCACGTCGTAGTCGTAATCCGTCTCCTCGAACAATTTGGCACCGACACCCATGGCGCGCAGGCGCTCTTGCCGCTTGGGAAACAGCTCGGCATACAGTTCCGGGATCGTCGGAGTACCGAGGATCAGGCGCAGGTACCAATAGGTTTCGAGGGCGCGCAACTGGGCGCGCCGCAGGTAGCGCAGTTGGCTGCTCTGGTCGTCCTCGACAGCGAACTCCAGAATTTCACGGATGGCCGGGTAGTCGGCACATGGATAATTTTCCGTGCGCCAGGTATCGACCCGGTCAGACAGTGCCTGATAAAGGTAGCTCATGGAAGTTGGTCGACGACGAATGGTTGGGTTGTTATGAGGTCAGACATCGCCATGCCAGATTCGCGCGAAGTCGAAGGATAACTGCCGGTGATGCCGGATGGATAGCAGAACCACTGCACGACGGGTGTCATCGCTGATGTAAAGAATCAGGTAATCACCTGAAAGGTAGATCCGCAGATTATCAGCCGTGCTCTGAGGCAGGGCCGCTAGCAGGGCCAGCGCCTCTACTGAGCGGGGCGGCGTGTCCAGATAGTGTCGCCCGAGATTGGGGAAGCGGTGTAGAGTCGGGATGACCTCCATCCGGAGTTGGGTCAGCAGGTCGTCGTATGCATGGGCAATATCTGCTGCGGTGAGGAAGTCGACAATGCTGTCCAAGCAGGCCAGGAAGTTTGCGGCAAGCTCGACCGCGTAATCGTGTTCAGCCACGCTTGCGCCCGACCTTGCCGGCACGCGCTTTCTGCAGGCGGGCCAGGGCGGCGTCGGCGTTTTCGACGCGGCCGGCAGCGATGTCTTCCAGGCCACGGCGCGCGTCTTCAAGGATCAGCAGATGGATGCGTTCACGTTCGAGCTGGTGGTAGTAGTCGAGGCGCGCGGCGTCGATGAGCGCGACGTAGCTTTCGCCGTTCTTCGTCACGATCTTTTCCGCGCCGGCCTTCACCTGGTCGGCCAGTTCGGAAAGGTTGGCGCGTGCCTGCGAAAGGGGAATCACGTCCTGTGTCGAGAAGGCCATGACGGCTCCTTGGGTTGTACAAAACTTTGTGCATTATGCGCGCATGTTGGGGCGCGTCAACGCTCCAGTCCGCCTCTCCGGGGCATGGGCCGGCGACGGAAGCGGGCGAGGGGTGTTCCCGCTGCGCGGGCACGGGCAATGCCGTTGAGTCCCGCAATGGCGGGTACTATCCGCCTTCGCCTCCACAACAGAAGTGCCGCCGCATGCCCAACGACGTCAATGAAAAACCCCGCTACGCCATCGCGGCGGCCGTGCAGCTGCCGGGCGTGAGCGATTTTGAGTTCGAGGCCTCGCTGACCGAGTTGCGCGAACTCGCCAAGACGCTGGGCTACACCGTCACCCGCACCTTCACGCAGAAACGCGCGGGTTTCGATTCGACCGCCTACCTGGGCGTCGGCAAGCGGCAGGAGATCCGCCATTTCGTCCGCGGCGAATCGGCCTCTGATGCAGACGAGTCCGAGGCCGAGCGCGCGCCGCTGAACCCCCTGTATCGGCTCTCCACGCTCGTCGCCGGCGCCGACGACGCGGCCGACGCGGTCTCGCCCGTCCCGATCGAGGCCCTTCTGGTCGACCACGAAATCTCGCCGTCGCAGGCGCGCAACCTGGAAAAGGAAACCGGCTGCGAGGTAATGGACCGCACCATGGTCATCCTCGAGATCTTCCACCGCAACGCGCGCTCCCGCGCCGCGCGCGCGCAGGTCGAGATCGCCCGCCTGGGCTACATGGCCCCGCGCCTGCGCGAGGCGGCCAAGCTTGCCGGGCCGCAGGGACGCCAGCGCAGCGGCGTCGGCGGCCGCGGGGCCGGCGAGTCGCATACCGAGCTGGACAAGCGCAAGATCCGCGACCGCATCGCCGAACTGCAGCTCGAAATCACCGCGATGGACGCCGAGCGCAAGACCCAGCGCGCACGGCGGCAGGCGCACCAGGGCCTCGCCAGCGTCGCGCTGGTCGGCTACACCAACGCCGGCAAGTCCACCCTGATGCGTGCCCTCACCGGCAGCGAAGTGCTGGTCGCCAACAAGCTCTTCGCCACGCTCGACACCACCGTGCGCACCCTGCACCCCGAGAGCATCCCGCGTGTGCTGGTCAGCGACACGGTCGGCTTCATCAAGAACCTGCCGCACGGGCTGGTCGCGTCGTTCAAGTCCACGCTCGAAGAGGCGCTCGACGCCTCGCTGCTGCTCCACGTCGTCGACGCCAGCGACCCCGGCTTCGAACGGCAGATCGAAGCCACCGAGGACGTGCTGAACGAGATCGGTGCGCAGGACGTGCCGCGCCTGCGCATCTTCAACAAGATCGACCACGTCGGCGGCGCCACGACGCAAGCCGAACGCGCAGCCGAACTGCACGCCCGCTACCCGGGCTGCATCGTGATGAGCGCGCGCCGCCCGCAGGACGTCGCGAAGCTGCACCGCGCCATCGTCGCGTTCTTCCAGAAGGATCTCGTCGAAACCGAACTCTTCCTGCCCTGGGCCGCCCAGCAGCTGCGTGGCGAGGTCTTCGCCCGCTGCGAAGTGCTGGAAGAGCGCGCCGACGAGGACGGCGCATTCTTCCGCGTCCGCGGCGAACAGGCGGATCTGGACAGCCTGCGCGAGAAGATTGGTCAGGCCTGAGGGAAATGCCGGGCTGACGCTGCATTTTGCGAAGCGGTAGCAGGATGTGGGGGGGGGGTCGGGTGAGGAAGGCGAATTTGAAGTATTGCGTGAACTCCGATCCGTGATTTTTTAGGTTTGCTGGAGCGAACGGGCAGGGCGTAAAGTTCTGCCTAATCAAACAACTTTCGCCCATGCTTTGACGATCTTGCCGATGTAGATGGCGCGCCGTCCAAGTTACCCAAGTATCTAGGAATCCGTATGGTTGAAGCTCCACGTCGAGGTGACTCTTCGCTTTATCGAATACTCGGATTTGATCGACTCGTAGATTTGTTTGAGTCAAAGCAATTGTATTTTTCTCACCCATCCGCATGGGAAGATCCCTGTGAAAAGCTACTCGAGCATCGGCTTTCGCCGAACATCTTTGCTCAGTGCTGGTGCAAGAGTGGTGTGTCTGACGCCATGTGGCGTATCTACTCACCAAACCAGCTTGGGGTGAGAATCCGAACCAACAAACAAAAGCTACGCGAGCAACTCAAAGCAAGTGGAATGGACTTTCGCCTAAAGGACGTGAAATACAAGCGAGAGAGCGAACTTAACTACGAAATTGAAGCAATCGCCGACGAGCTCGCACAATCATTCCGGCTATCTGTCGCATTTGATTCACTTTTCATGAAACGCCTCGCGTTTAAGCATGAGTCGGAGGTGCGAGTCGCCATATATAAGCAAGGTGCTGATACAAACGAAACGTCACTAGGCATTAGGGTTCCAATTGATCCATTTGTGCTTATTGAAAGTGTCTTGATCGACCCTCGTGCCCCTGATCCATATGTCAGGGCGTACAAACATTTTTTGAAGGAACAATTGGGATTCCCCGGGAGAGTTGCGCAATCTGCTTTGTATGCGGGACGCGAACCTCTCGAAGTTTGGTGAAGATGTGCCTCGTAGTCCTAACCCATTCATCAATACGGGCTCGCGAGCACGAGCATCGGGGTTAGGTCTTGTCAAACGACATCCCTATTACCCCGATTGCCCGGGCCGCACCGATGCATCAGCGCGACCGCGGCATGACACGACTCAGATAAACAGACATACATCCGACTTCTGCGCCTGCGGCAGGAAACTCGCCGCGCCGATCCACCCCGCGATCTCGGGGATGAACTCGTCCTGCGAATAGCCGAACAGGTCCACCGTCATCTGGCAGGCGTAGAGCTTGGCGTCGGCTTCGAGGCAGGCGCTGCGCAGTTCGTCGATGCTGGCCACACCCTTGCTCTTCACCGTCTGCTTCATCAATCCGGTCGCGACCTTCTCGAAGCCGGGCACGCCGGCCATGACGGCGTTGGGGATGTGCCAGTTGATGTCCTTGAGCCACTGCGGGCCGAACGGCATCTTCATCGGCATGCTGGGGTTGCCGAGCGGGCTGATCTCAAGGTGCAGGTTCTTCTTCAGCAGTTCGAGGCCGTAGAAGGTGAAGAACACCGACACGTCCCAGCCCAGCGCGCCGGCGGTGGAGGCGAGGATGAAGGGCGGGTAGGCCCAGTCCATCGTGCCCTTGGTGGCGATGATCGACAGCGAGGGCACGTGCGCGGCTTCGCGCTCGGCCATCTTTGCTTCGAAGCGCTGGTCGAACCACTGGTCGAGCAGCGCCGGTGTGAGGTGTTCGGCAAGCATTTTTTCGGGGGCGCCCATGATGGTCTCCTTAGCTCTTGCGGATCAGGAAGGCGAACTCGCCCTGGTTCTCGCTCGACGAGACCAGTTCGTTGCCGGTCTGCTTGCAAAAGGCCTGCATGTCCTTGAGCGAGCCGGGGTCGGTCGACACGACGGCGAGGGTGTCGCCCTTGCCGAGCCCGGTCAGGGCCTTCTTGGTGCGCAGGATGGGCAGCGGGCAGTTCATGCCGCGGGCGTCCAGGGTCTGGGTTGCGTGCGTGCTCATGGTGAAACCTCCTCTAGTAGATGACCGTACGGTCAAGAGAATCGGCAAAAAAATTGCCGGGGGAAAAGCGGGAATGGCAGGCAAGGAGCAGCCGGGTCCTTACGGAAATAGTGAACAGGTCCTTCGACAAGCTCAGGACGAACGGCAACGTTTTTGCGTTGCTAGACCGGTCGGTTAAGTGGCAGGCGAAAAAAAACCGGTCCGCGTGCATGATCTCAGTCGCGGGCCGTTTCGACGCGCAGCGTCTTGATGGCGGGGCCGAGGCGGTAGATCACCTCGGGGTCGTTCTGCGACTTGGCCAAGAGGATCACGCCTTCGAGGTAGGCCAGCATCGCCTCGGCGGTCAGATCCGAATCGAGAGGTGCGATGGTGCCGGCGGCCACGGCTTCCTCCAGCGTCGCCTTGAAGCGCGTCTTGGCGCGCGAGAAGATCGCCAGCAGCTTGGCGCGCAGGATGTCGTCCTGGGTGCTGACTTCGAGCGTGAGGTTGCCGAAGATGCAGCCGAGCATGCGGCCGTGCACCTGCTTGATCGACTTCTGCCAGAAGTAGGCGGCGTCGACCAGGTAGTCGATGCGCTCCATCGGCGGCAGGGCGGGGTCGAAGGCCTCGGCGACGAAGCCGTGGGCCCATTCGTCGGCGAATTCGTCGATGACGGCGAGCACGAGGTCGCGCTTGGACGGGAAGAAGTGGTAGAAGCTGCCTTTCTGCACACCGGCGCTCTCGCAGATTTCCTGGATGCCGACGTTGGCATAGCTGCGCGAATGGAAGCGCGGCTTGGCGGCGGCGATGATGCGGGAGCGGGTATCGGTGGCAGCGTTCATGAGCCGGATGCTAGTTGACCGTTCGGTAAAATGCAAGCCGGGGGGCGAGGCCTGCTCATTCAGCCGGGAAACTGTGGCCAAATTCCCCGGGCCGGGCAGGGTCCTCGGGTAAAATGCCGCCCATGACCGAAGCCGCGCTTCTCGATCCCGCCCCCGAAGCCGCCCCCGCCGCGCCCGTCATCAAGGTGCGAGGCGAGCCGCTCACCGAGCTGCCGCAGGATCTCTACATTCCGCCCGATGCGCTCGAGGTCTTCCTCGAAGCCTTCGAGGGCCCGCTCGACCTGCTGCTGTACCTGATCCGCAGGCAGAACCTCGACGTCCTCGACATCCCGATGGCTGACCTGACCCGGCAGTACATGGCTTACGTCGAGGCGGCGCGGGCGACCAAGCTGGAGCTCGCGGCGGAATACCTGCTGATGGCGGCGATGCTGATCGACATCAAGTCGCGCATGCTGCTGCCGCGCCGCGAGCAGGCCGAGGAGGCGGGCGAGGGCGAGGACCCGCGCGCCGAGCTGGTGCGCCGGCTGATGGAATACGAGCAGATGAAGCTTGCCGGCCAGCACCTCGACGCGCTGCCGCAGGCCGGGCGCGACTTCGACACCGTGAGCGTGTTCCTGCCGGCGGCGGCCAAGCGCCTGCCGAGCGTGCATCCGGAGGAGCTCGCCGCCGCCTGGCTGGCGATCCTGTCGCGCGCGAAGACGCGCACCCACCACCGCATCGGCCGCCAGGACCTGTCGATTCGCGAGGTCATGACACGCATCCTGAAGCAGCTGACGCCGGGCGAATTCGCCGAATTCAAGGACCTGTTCCCGGCTGCCGCGAGCGTGCACGAGCTCGTCGTGACCTTCCTCGCCGTGCTCGAACTCACCAAGGAAACCCTGCTCGACGTGACGCAGGCCGAACCCTTCGCCCCCATCTACGTGAAGCTCCATGAATCTTCAGCCGAATGACAATCCGGACGACCTGGCGCGCGTGCTCGAAGCCGCGCTGCTGGCCGCGCCCGAGCCGCTGACGCTCGCCGACCTCAAGCGCATGTTCGAGGCGGATGGGTCTAAACAAAGCCTGGCCAACGACGTGCTGCGCCGTTCGCTCGAATCGCTGCAGCAGGCCTGGCACGGCCGCGGCGTCGAGCTGGTGCAGGTCGCAGACGGCTGGCGCTTCCAGACGCGGCCGGAGATGCAGCCGTGGATTTCGCGGCTGAAGGACGAAAAGCCGCCGCACTATTCGCGCGCGGTGCTGGAGACGCTGGCGATCATCGCCTACCGCCAGCCGGTGACGCGCGGCGACATCGAGGACATCCGCGGCGTGTCGGTGAACCCCAACATCATCAAGACGCTGGAAGAGCGCGGCTGGATCGAGGCGATCGGCCATCGCGACGTGCCCGGGCGTCCGGCGCTGTTCGGCACGACCAGCCATTTCCTCTCCGACCTCGGCCTGCGCACGCTGGCCGAGCTGCCGCCGCTGGAAGAGCTCGGCAACCTGGTCGCGCCGAGCGAGACCGCGCTGATTCCCGAGCTGCGCGAAACGGGCGAGGTCCAAGCCTTCGGCGCCCTGATCGAAGTGGCCGGTACCCACCCAGCCCCCATGTTCGGCGCGGTGATCGAAACCGCTGCCCCCACCCTTACAGAGACCGCCTGACATGTCCCGTCCATCCCCCATCCGGCGCGCGCCGGCCGCCCCCAAGGGGCGCGCCGCCGCCCGCCTGCAGCAGGCCACCGCGCCGGAAGCGCCGGCCGAGCGCCTGCACAAGGCGCTGGCCTCGGCCGGCCTCGGCTCGCGCCGCGAAATGGAGGAATGGATCGCCGAGGGCCGCGTGCAGGTCAACGGCGAGACCGCCACGCTCGGCAGCAAGGTCGGCCCGCGCGACATCGTCAAGGTCAGCGGACGGCGCGTCTACCTGCGCTTCGAGGACACGCGCCGCACGCGCATCCTGATCTACCACAAGTCGGAAGGCGAGATCGTCAGCCGCGACGACCCCAAGGGGCGCGCCACCGTGTTCGACGCGCTGCCCAAGCTGCGCGGGGCCAAGTGGATCTCGATCGGCCGGCTCGACTACAACACCGACGGCCTGATGATCTTCACCACCTCGGGCGAGCTGGCGAACAAGCTGATGCACCCGCGCTTCGAGGTCGAGCGCGAATACGCCGTGCGCATCCTCGGCGAGCTCACCGACGAGCAGATCCAGCAGCTGCTCGACGGCGTCGAACTGGACGACGGCCCGGCGCAGCTGCAGAGCTGCTTCCGCGCGGGCGGCGAGGGGGCCAATCGCTGGTATCGCGTCGTCATCAAGGAGGGCCGCAAGCGCGAGGTGCGCCGCATCTTCGAACATCTCGGCTTCACCGTGTCGCGCCTGACCCGCATCCGCTTCGGCCCGATCGCGCTGCCGCCGCAGCTGAAGCGCGGGCAGAAGACCGAGCTCGACGACGATCTCGTCGCGCGCGTGCTGGAATGGGCGGGGATGAAGGCCAGCCCGCGCCGGCAAACGCGCGGCGTACCGGACAAGCACACCCGCAAGCCGCGGATACGCTGAAGCGGCGGGCGCTTGCCCGCCGTCGTCGACGTTACTTCTCGGTCATCTTCTTGATGACGCCCGCCGCCCATTCGCGGCCGCCGAGGCCGAACGCCAGCGCGAAGGCGAGCCCCACCGCGCCGAAGCCGATCTGGAAGGCGGCGGTGAGCAGGCTGGTGCCGATCTGCAGCTGCTCCAGCGCCACGAACACGACGAAGATGATCACCGCATATTCCGACAGCGTGCTGATCGTCAGCGCGCCCTGCACGCCGATGTTGTTCAGGTAGGCGAACACCATGCGGTTGATGAAGCGTGCGACCAGCACGCCGAACACCAGCACCAGGATGGCGACGATGATGTTGGGGATGTAGAGCACGATCTTGTTGAACAGGTCGGCGACCATGTGCAGGCCGAGGCTGTTGGCCACGGTGACGATCACGATGAAGATCACGACCCAGTAGGCGAGGCGCGCGAGCAGGCGCGACAGCGTGATGTTGAGGTTCCCCTGCTTGAGGAAGGCTTCGATGCCGGTCTTTTCGGCGAGGGTGTCGAAGCGGAGCACGTCGAGCAGCTTGGTGACGCCGGTGCGCACCAGATTGGCAAACAGCCAGCCCACGAACAGCAGCACCAGCGCGGCCAGCAATTGCGGCACGTATCCGGCGAGCTGGGTCCAGAATGACGTGAGCGAGGCGACGAACACATCGAGTTGTTGCTGCATGGAACACTCCTCCATAACCGCGGACATGCCGCATTATAACGAACGCATCATGACGGCCCGCGGGGCGCCGGCACGCCGCGCGGCCGCCTGTCGGCCCGGCGATTTTATGCTTACACTGTAACAAACAAACGACGCTCACTTCCCGGCCCATGTTCGCCTGTCCCGCTCGCGCTGGATTCCTGCCGATTGGTCGCCTGCCCGCGCTGCTGTCGGCGCTGGCCGACCTCGGGTACCGGTGCTACAGGCCCGCGGCGGAAAACGGCGCCATCGTCCTGCGCGAACTGGCGGCGGGCGAGGGCCTGACGCGGGGGCTGCAGGCCGAGCAGGGCGCAGGCCGTTATCGGCTGACCCGGGATCCCCAGGATCGCTATTTCGCCTGGGTCAACGGCCCGCAGGCGATCAAGCCGCACGCCTTCGCTTCGCAGGAGACGCTGTGGCGCGTCGAGCGCGACGCGGCCGGGCGGCTGCAGTTCGCCGCGGTTCCGCCGCCTGCCGAGAAGAAGGCGCTCATCGGCGTGCGTGCCTGCGATCTCGCGGCGCTGGCCCTGCAGGATGCGCACTTCCTGCGCGAAGACCGGCGCGACCTGCATTACGCCGCGCGGCGCGCGCAGTTCTTCCTCGTCGCGGTGCAGTGCGCGGTGCCCGCGGCGACCTGCTTCTGCGCGTCGACCGGCGACGGCCCGACGCCGACCGCCGGCTACGATCTCGCGCTTGCCGAACTGCCGGACGGCTTCGTCGTCGTGGCCGGGAGCGAAGCCGGGCAGGCCGTGTACGACGCGCTCGACCTGGTGCCGGCCACGTCCGGGCAGATCGACGCGGCGCGCGCCCAGGGGGAGGCCGCCGCGGCGACGCAGGTGCGCAGCCTGACGCAGACCGTCGCCGCAACCGGGGAAACGCTGCGCGACGCCCTGATGGCGCGGCTCGAACATCCGCAGTGGGATGTGGTCGCGGCCCGCTGCCTCGCCTGCGGCAACTGCACCGCCGTCTGTCCGACCTGCTTCTGCCATGCCGAGCTCGACGCGCCCTCGCTCGACGGCGAAAGCAGCCGCCACGAGCGCATCTGGGACTCGTGCTTCGGCGAGGCGCACGGGCATCTGCACGGCTTCAACGTGCGCCCCGACATCCGCGCCCGCTACCGCCAGTGGCTGACGCACAAGCTCGCGACCTGGCACGACCAGTTCGGCCGCAGCGGCTGCACCGGCTGCGGCCGCTGCATCGCCTGGTGTCCGGTCGGCATCGACCTCACCGAGGAAGTCGCGGCGCTGACGGTGGGAAGCGAGCCGTGAGCGCACCCGCCGTGCTTGACGCCGGCACGCCGCACGCGGCGACCGTGGTCGCGCGCACGCAGGAGTCGCCGAGCATCTTCACGCTGCAGGTCCGCCTCGACGATACGGCCGCGCAGGCCGCCTACCGCTTCGCGCCCGGCCAGTTCAACATGCTCTATCTGCCCGGCGTCGGCGAGGTGCCGATCTCGATCATGTCGGACCCCGAGGAACGGGACGTCATCGGCCACACCATCCGCGCGCAGGGACGCGTCACCCGCGGGCTCGCCGCGCTCGCGCCCGGCGACCGCGTCGGGCTGCGCGGCCCGTTCGGCCGCGGCTGGCCGCTGCAGGAAGTGAGCGGCTGCGACGTCGTGCTGGTGACCGGCGGACTCGGCTGCGCGCCGGTGGTGTCGGTGATCCACTACGTGCTGAAGCGGCGCGAACGCTTCGGCAAGCTCGTCATCGTGCAGGGCGTCAAGCACGCCGAGGACCTGATCTGGCGCGAGCAGTACGACCGCTGGGCGAAGCTGCCCGACACCCAGGTGCTGGTCGCGGCGAGCCAGGGCGGCTCGCTGTGGCCCTGGCACGTGGGCCGCGTGACGGACCTGTTCGGGCTCGCCAACTTCAGGATCGACTGTGCGGTCGCACTGATGTGCGGGCCCGAAGGCATGATGCGCGCCGCGGCGGAGAGCCTGCTGGGACGCGGGCTTCCGGAGTCGCGCCTCTATCTCAGCATGGAGCGCAACATGCAGTGCGCAGTGGGCCGCTGCGGGCATTGCCAGTTCGGCGGCGCCTTCGTCTGCCGCGACGGCCCGGTGTTCAACTGGGGCCAGGTCAAGGGCCTGCTCGCGCACCGGGGCTACTGATGAACGCGCAGCCGACTCCGAAGCCCCGCGTTGCGGTGCACAAGTTCAGCTCGTGCGACGGCTGCCAGCTGGCCTTCCTCAATCTCGGCGAGGACCTGCTGGCGCTGGCCGAGCGGGTCGACCTGGTGCATTTCGCGGAGGCGGGGCCGCTCGACCCCGACACCGAGGTCGACGTCGCCTTCGTCGAGGGCAGCGTGTCGACGCCCGAGGACCTCGAGCGCATCCGCCGCATCCGCGAACACAGCCGCATGCTGATCGCCATCGGCGCGTGCGCCACCTCGGGCGGCATCCAGGGCCTGCGCAACGGCGCGGACGCGGCGCAATGGCTGGCGCAGATCTACGAACATCCCGAGGCCATCGCGAGCCTGGAGCGCTCGACCCCGATCGCGAGCCACGTCAAGGTGGATTTCGAGCTGTGGGGCTGTCCGGTCAGCGGGCCGCAGATGCTCGCGGTGGTGAACGCGCTGCTGCTGGGCGTGGCGCCGCGCGACAACGCCGACAAGGTGTGCACCGAATGCAAGCGCCTCGGCTATCCGTGCGTGCTGGTGAGCCGCGGCATCGCCTGCATGGGGCCGGTGACGCGCGCGGGCTGCGGTGCCCTGTGCCCGAGCCTCGGGCGCGATTGCTACGGCTGCTACGGGCCGGCCGAGAACGCGAACACCGATGCGCTGGCCGCGCAGTTCCGCCATCTCGGGCTCGCGCCGGAGGCGGTGGTGCGGCGCTTCCAGTCGATCAACAGCCAGGCGCCGGTCTTCCTCGCCGCGGCCGCCCGGATCCATGCAGGAGTCGAAGGCGATGAGTGAGACGCGGCGCAGCGTGGCGATCCACGTACCGGTGCTGGCGCGGGTCGAAGGCGAGGGCGCGCTCGACCTGCGCATCGAGGGGGGCAACATCACCCAGCTGCGGCTGCGCATCTTCGAGCCGCCGCGCTTCTTCGAGAAGTTCCTCGAAGGCCGCCACTACACCGAGATCCCCGACCTCGTCGCACGCATCTGCGGCATCTGCCCGGTCGCCTACCAGGTGACGGCGGCGCAGGCGCTGGAACGCCTCTTCAACGTCGAGCTGACGCCGTGGGCGCGTGCCATGCGCCGGGTGTTCTACTGCGGCGAATGGATCCAGAGCCACAGCCTGCACATCCACCTGCTTGCCGCCCCCGACTTCTTCGGCTGCGGCAACGCGATCGAGCTGGCACGGATCGCGCCGGACGAAGTCCGCCGCGGCCTGCGCCTGCAGGCGCTGGGCAACGAGCTGATGGACCTGTTCGGTGCGCGTTCGGTGCATCCGGTCGGCGTGCGCATCGGCGGCTTCCATGGCGCGCCGGCCGCGGCGCGCGTCCGCGAACTGCGCGAGAAGCTGCACGCCGCGCTGCCCGAGGCCGAGGCACTGGTGCGCTGGGCGGCGGCAATCCCGATGCCGCCGGACGACCAGGAATTCGTCTCCGTCGCCATGCGGCACGCCGGCGACTACGCGGTCGAGCTCGGCGACATCGGCACCAGCGACGGGCTGCGCATCGGCGCCGACGAATTCGACGCGCACTTCGCCGAGCGCCACGAGCCGCACTCGACGGCCCTGTTCAGCAGCTACCGCGGACGCCCCTACCTGGTCGGTCCGCTGGCGCGCCTGAACCTCAATCACACCCACCTGCCGCAGGGCATGCGGGTGCTGCTCGCCGAGACGGGACTCGCACTGCCGAGCCGCAATGTGTTCCACAGCCTGCTGGCCCGCGCGGTCGAGATCCTGCTCGCGCTGCACGAGGCGCTGCGCCTGCTGGCGGACTACCGCGTGCCGGATTCGCCCTGGGTCGAGGTCACCCCGCGCGCCGGCGTGGCGACCGGCTGCACCGAGGCGCCGCGCGGCCTCCTGTGGCATCGCTACGAAATGGACGCGGAGGGCCGCGTCGTCAACGCGCGCATCGTGCCGCCGACCAGCCAGAACCAGGCGCGCATCGAGGAGGACCTGCGGCTGTCGCTGCTGACCTTCGGCCTCGACCGGCCGGACGACGTGTTGCGCCTGCATTGCGAGAAGGTCATCCGCAACTACGATCCCTGCATTTCCTGCGCGACGCATTTCCTCACGCTGAACGTCGCGCGATGAAGGTGCGCATCCTCGGCGTCGGTTCGCCGGCCGGAGACGACCAGGCCGGCTGGCTCGTGGTCGATGCGCTGCTGGAAGCGGGCGTCGGCACCGGCGAACGCGTCGTCGTCGCGAAGCTCGACCGTCCGGGTGCGAGCCTGGTTCCGCATCTCGAACGCTGCGACTGGCTGATCCTGGTCGATGCCATGCAGGGTGGCGGCACGCCGGGCGAGGTGCGGCATTTCGATGAGGACGACTGGCCCGGCTATGCGCGAGGCGTGTCGAGCCATGGCTTCGGCGTGGCCGAGGCGCTGGCGCTGGCGCGTGCGCTCGGCAGCCTGCCGCCGCGCATCGACCTCTACGGCATCGAACTCGGCACGGCCATGCCGCAGGCCGAGCCCGGGCCGGCCGTCCGCGCCAGCGCACGCCATCTGGCGCAGCGCATTGCCGGCAGCGTCGCCGAGCGGGCCTGATCCGCGCGCATCCCCATGGAGCGCACGAGGTCATGGCCGGCGGCGCAGCCTGTACCATGGTTCGCGGTGCGCCTGCCGCCTATACTTTCAGGCAAGCGCAAGACCGATTCCGTTCGCGCCAATCACAAGGACAACCCATCGCGTGACCCGCCGTTTCCTCCTGCTGGCCTGGCTGCTGTGGGGGCTCGCCGCACCGGCGGCCTGGGCCATCCCGGTCAAGGTCGGGGTCTTCGACAATGCCCCCATCGTCGCGACGCCGCGTGACGGAGCGCCCGAAGGCATCGCGATCGACGTGATCCGCTGGGTGGCCGAGCGCGAGGGCTGGCAGGTGAGCTTCGTTCCCGACAGTTTCGATCACCTGCTGTCGCGGCTGGACAAGGGCGAGATCGACCTGCTCGTCGGCATCGCCTACAGCGAGGAGCGCGCCCGCCGCTTCCAGTTCACCCGCCAGAGCCTGCTCGCAAACTGGGGCATGGTGTTCCGCAATGCGCAGTCCGACATCGCGTCGCTGCCCGATCTCAAAGGCCGGCGCGTCGCGCTCATGCGCGGCAGCACCCACAGCCAGGCGCTGGTCGAGCTGGCCGCGCAATTCGATGCGGCATTCACGCCGGTCTACGTCGATTCCTACGCGCAGGTGCTGGAAGCGGTCGCCGAGCGCCGCGCCGACGCCGGCGCGGTGAACCGGGTGTTCGCCGCCGTGCATGCGCACGACGCCAACGTGGTCGCGACCAGCATCGTCTACAACCCGATCTTCGTTCACTTCGCGGCGCCGAAGCAGGCGAGCCCGGCCCTGCTCGCCGCACTCGACAAGCACCTCGCCGCCCTCAAGGCCGATCCGGAATCCGCCTACTACGCGTCGCTGAGCCGCTGGCTCGAGGCCGCTCCCGCCGAGCGCTACCCCGTCTGGCTGCCGTGGGCGGCAGGCGGTGCCGCCGGCCTGCTGGGGCTGACCCTGGCGGCTGCGGCCTTCCTGCGGCGCCAGGTGCGGCGCCAGACCGGCGAGTTGCAGCAGCGTGCCGAACAGCTGCAGTCCGAGATCGAGCAGCGCAGGAGCGCGCAGCAGCATCTCAACCGGATCGCCTACCACGACAGCCTGACGGAACTGCCGAACCGCGAGGCCTTCCGCCTCGAACTCGACACGATGCTGGCCGAGAGGCAGGGCACCGAGGAACGCCTCGCGCTGCTGTTCATCGACGTCGACCGCCTGAAGAACGTCAACGACGGCCTCGGCCACGGCGCCGGCGATCTCCTGCTGCAGCAGGTCGCCTCGCGGCTGCGCGGCGTGCTGCGCGCGCACGACTACCTGAGCCGCTTCGGCGGCGACGAGTTCGTCGCGATCGTCTCCGACATCGGCGAATCGTGCGACGCCGAGCTCGTCGCAAGCCGGCTGCTGAGCAGCCTGGCCCTGCCCATCGACATCGGCCCGACCCACATCTACAGCAGCGTCAGCATCGGCATCGCGCTCTATCCGGACGACGCGACCACGGCCGACACGCTGCTCAAGCACGCCGACACCGCGATGTACCAGGCCAAGGAGCAGGGCGGCAGCCGCTTCCTCTTCTACCACGCCCAGCAGACCGCCCGCGTGGTCGAGCGGCTGACGCTCGAAACGCGTCTGCGCCAGGCGCTGGAGCAGGGCGAGCTGACACTGCATTACCAGCCCATCGTCGCGCTCGACGACCGCCGCATCGTCGGCGCCGAGGCGCTGGTGCGCTGGAACGATCCGGAAAAGGGCCTGGTGATGCCCGGCGCCTTCGTGCCGGCGGCCGAGGATACCGGGCTCATCGTTCCGCTCGGCGAGTGGGTGCTGGAGGCCGGTTGCGCGCAGATGCGCGCGTGGCAAAAGCAGGGCTGGGCGGACGACATCACGCTCGCGGTGAACGTGTCGACGCGCCAGTTCGAAGGGCGGCGCCTGGTGCAGTCGGTCGAGCGGGCGCTCGCGCGCACCGGCCTCGCGCCCGCACATCTCGAGCTCGAGATCACCGAGAACGTGATGCTGATCGTGAACGACGACGTGCGCCTGGCCCTTGCGGCACTGCGCGAGATGGGCGTGCGGCTGTCGCTCGACGACTTCGGAACCGGCTATTCGAGCCTGAGCTACCTCAAGCAGCTGCCCTTCCATTCATTGAAGATCGACCAGTCCTTCGTCAGCCGCATCCCGGGGCAGGCCGGCGACACCCAGATCGTCACCACCATCCTGGCGCTGGCGAAGGGACTCGAGCTCGAAACGGTCGCCGAGGGCATCGAGACCCAGGCGCAATACGATTTCCTGCGCGAGCACGGTTGCGAGTTCGGCCAGGGCTACCTGATGAGCCGGCCGCTGGACGCGGCGGACTTCGCGGCGCGCCTCGGCAGCCGCCCGCGTCGCGGCAGGCGTTAGGGCGTCAGGGCAGGTCTTCCCGCCGCAGCATGAAGACGAACTGGTCGCCGCTTTCCGTATCGAGCCAGGTGAAGGGCAGGTCGGGATAGGCGGCCTCGAGGGCGTCGCGGTTGTGTCCGATCTCGACCACCAGCAGTCCGCCCGGGTTCAGGTGCGCCTTCGCCTGGGCCAGGACCTGCCGGGTCGCGTCCAGCCCGTCCTCGCCCGAGCCGAGCGCCAGCGCCGGCTCGGCGCGGTATTCGGGCGGCAGTGCGGCGACCGACTCGGCGTTGACGTAGGGCGGGTTGCTGACGATCACGTCGTAGGCGCGGCCGGCGAGCGCGGCGAACAGGTCGGACTCGACCAGCTCGATGCGGTCGTCGAGCCCGTAGTCGGCGACGTTCTTCGCCGCGACCGCGAGTGCATCCTTCGACAGGTCGACGGCGTCGACGGTGGCATGGGGAAAGGCGAGCGCGGCGAGGATCGCGAGGCAGCCCGAGCCGGTGCAGAGGTCGAGCGCGCTGCCGACAGCTTCGGGGTCGTCGACCCAGGGCGCGAGCTGCTCGTGCAGCAACTCGGCGATGAAGGAACGCGGCACGATCACGCGCTCGTCCACGTAGAAGCGGTGCGCGCCGAGCCAGGCCTCGTGCGTGAGGTAGGCCGCGGGGATGCGCTCCCGCACGCGGCGTTCGAGCACCGCCTGCACCTGCTCGGCCTCGGCGTGGGTGAGGCTGGCGTCGAGGAAGGGTTCGAGGCGGTCGAGCGGCAGGTGCAGCGTGTGCAGGATCAGGTAGGCGGCCTCGTCGAACGCGTTGTCCGAGCCGTGGCCGAAGAACAGGCCGGCTTCGTTGAAGCGCGACACCGCGAAGCGCAGCCAGTCGCGCACGGTGACGAGGGATTCGGTGTCGTCGAAGTGCTTCATGCGGCGAGCAGCTTTTCCAGGGTCTTTTCGTAGATCGCCGCCAGCCGCTCGATGTCCTCGACGGCGACGTGCTCGTTGAGCTTGTGGATGCTCATGTTGAGCGGCCCGAACTCGACCACCTCGCGGCAGATCTCGGCGATGAAGCGGCCGTCGGAGGTGCCGCCGGTGGTGGAGAGCTCGGGGGTGATGCCGGTGACCTCGCGGATCGCCTCCGAAAGCCGGTCGCAGAGGGGGCCGCGCGGCGTGAGGAAGGGCTTGCCGGAGAGCGTCCAGTCGATTTCGTAGTCGAGGCCGTGGCTGTCGAGGATCTCGTTCACCGCGTCCATCAGGCCCTCGGCCGTGCTCGCGGTCGAAAAGCGGAAGTTGAACTGGATCTCGACCACGCCGGGGATGACGTTGGTGGCGCCGGTGCCGCCGTGGATGTTCGAGATCTGCCAGGTCGTCGGCGGGAAGTAGGCGTTGCCCTCGTCCCACATGGTGTCGGCAAGTTCGGCGATCGCCGGCGCGGCGAGGTGGATCGGGTTCTTCGCCAGATGCGGGTAGGCGATGTGGCCCTGCACGCCCTTGACGCGCAGCGTGCCCGACAGCGAGCCGCGGCGGCCGTTCTTGATGGTGTCGCCGAACTCGGCGGCGCTGGTCGGCTCGCCGACGATGCAGTAGTCGAGCCGCTCGTTGCGCGCCTTCAGCGCCTCGACCACGCGCACCGTGCCGTCGGTGGCGGGACCTTCCTCGTCGGAGGTGAGCAGGAAGGCGATCGAGCCGGCGTGGCCGGGATGCGCGGCGAGGAAGCGCTCGGTGGCGGTGACGAAGGCGGCGTCCGAGGTCTTCATGTCGGCGGCGCCGCGGGCGTAGAGCTTGCCGTCGCGCACCGTCGGCTCGAACGGGTCCGAGGCCCACTGCTCGAGCGGCCCGGTGGGTACGACGTCGGTGTGGCCGGCGAAGCAGACGACCGGCGCCGCCGAGCCCTTGCGCGCCCACAGGTTGTCGACGCCGTTGTGGCGATGGCGCTCGATGCGGAAGCCGAGCTTCTCCAGGCGGGCGGCGATGAGGTCGTGGCAGCCGGCGTCGTCCGGGGTGAGCGATTTGCGCTTCAGCAGTTCAAGCGCCAGATCGAAAGTCTCGTTGGCCATGCGGGATCAGGCTCCGAACAGGTCTTGGTACTGGGCTTCGGCGAAGCCCAGGTGGTAATGGCCGTCGCGCTCCAGCACGGGACGCTTGATGACGCTGGGCTGCGCGAGCATCAGGGCGATGGCGCCGGCCTCGTCGCCGGCGGCCGCCTTGTCGGCGTCGGAGAGCTTGCGCCAGGTCGTGCCGCGCGTGTTCAGCAGCGCCTGCCAGCCGGCCTGCTTGCAGACCTGCCTCAGCCAGGCGGCGTCGACGCCCTGTTTCCTGAAGTCGTGGAAGGGGACGTCGTGGCCGTGCGCGGCCAGCCATGCGCGTGCCTTCTTGACCGTCGTGCAGTTTGGAATGCCGTAAAGCTTCATGCCAGTAGGGTCGCCCGGCGCCCGAATCCGCCGCGTGGACGTAAAATCGCAGAAAACCGAATCCGCAATTCTACCTGAGCCGATGCATCCTGCCGTCCACTCCCATTCACCGCCGCCGCCGCCCGGCGAGCCCAGCCTGCGCTCGATCGGCCGTCTCTTCCCCTATCTATGGGAATTCCGCGGCCGCGTGCTGCTGGCCCTGGCCCTGCTGATCGGCGCGAAGCTCGCTTCGGTGGCGGTGCCGATCGTGCTGAAGGACATCATCGATTCGCTGAACGGGCCGCGGCCCGAGGTGGTGCTGCCGCTGGCGCTGATCGTCAGCTACGGCCTGCTGCGCTTCGCCAGCACCACCTTCGCCGACCTGCGCGACGTGGTGTTCGCCAAGGTGACCCAGCGCGCCATGCGCCGCATCAGCATGGCCGTGTTCAAGCACCTGCACGGCCTGTCGCTGCGCTTCCATCTCGAACGCCAGACCGGCGGCATCACCCGCGACATCGAGCGCGGTTCCAAGGCCCTGTCGAGCCTGGTCGGCTACCTGCTGTTCCGCATCACGCCGACCTTGCTCGAGATCGTGATGGTGGCCGGCATCCTGTTCGTCAAGCTCGACTGGGTGTTCGGCGTCATCACGCTCGTCACGCTGGCGGCCTACATCGGCTTCACCGTCACCATCACCGAGTGGCGCACCCAGTTCGTGCGCCGCGCCAACACACTCGATTCCGAGGCTTACGGCCGCGCGATCGACAGCCTGCTGAACTACGAGACGGTGAAGTACTTCGGCAACGAGAAATACGAGGCCGAGCGCTACGACAGCAGCCTCGTGCAGTGGGAAGACATGGCGCTGAAATCGCAGCGTTCGCTGGGGCTGCTGAATGCGGCGCAGGCCGGAACGATCGCCATCGGCGTCACGCTGATGGTGCTGCGCGCCGCCAACGGCGTGGTGCACGGCACGCTGACGCTCGGCGACCTGGTGATGGTCAACGCCTTCCTGCTGCAGATGTTCCAGCCCTTGAGCTTCCTCGGCGTGATGTACCGCCAGATCAAGGAGTCGATCACCGACGTCGAGCGCATGTTCCAGCTGTTGCAGCGGCCGCGCGAGATCGAGGACCTGCCCGACGCGCGTCCGCTCGCCGTGCGCGCCGGCGAGGTGCGCTTCGAGCACGTCGGTTTCGCCTACAACCCGGACCGGCCGATCCTGCATGACGTCAGCTTCGTCATCCCGGCCGGCAGGACGGTCGCCGCGGTGGGCTCCAGCGGGGCCGGCAAGTCGACGCTGGCGCGGCTGCTGTTCCGCTTCTACGACGTCGGCGCCGGCAGCATCCGCATCGACGGGCAGGACCTCCGCCACGTCACGCAGGACTCGCTGCGCGCGGCCATCGGCGTGGTGCCGCAGGACACGGTGCTGTTCAACGACAGCATCTACTACAACATCGCCTACGGGCGCCCCGACGCGACGCGCGAGGAAATCATCGAAGCCGCGCGCGCGGCGCACATCCTGCGCTTCATCGAGAGCCTGCCGCAGGGCTGGGACACCGTGGTCGGCGAGCGCGGCCTGAAGCTCTCCGGCGGCGAGAAGCAGCGCGTCGCGATCGCGCGCACGCTCCTCAAGAATCCGGCCATCCTGGTCCTCGACGAGGCGACCTCCGCGCTCGACACCCAGACCGAGAAGGCGATCCAGGCCGAGCTGCTGGAGATCGCGAGGAGCCGCACCAGCCTCATCATCGCGCACCGCCTGTCGACCGTCGTCGAGGCCGACGAGATCCTCGTCATGGAGGGTGGTCGCATCGTCGAGCGCGGGTGCCATCCCGAGCTGCTCGCGAAAAACGGCGTCTACGCGCACATGTGGGCGCTGCAGCAGCAGGCCGAGGAAGAACCCGCCTGATGGCCGCGCTGCTGCTGCAGCCCGGCGTGCGCCGGCGCGAAGTCTGGGCGTGGGCGATGTACGACTTCGCCAACTCGGGCTACACGACGGTCGTCATCACGGCCGTGTTCAGCGCCTACTTCGTCGCCGTCGTCGCCGGCAATGCGCCGTGGGCGACCTTCGCCTGGACGCTCGCGCTGTCGGTGTCCTACGGCCTCGTGATGCTGACCGCGCCGCTCGTCGGCGCCTGGGCCGACGCCCACGCGCGCAAGAAGCGGCTGCTGGTGCTCACCACGCTCGGCTGCGTCGGCTTCACCGTCGCGCTGTACTGGGCCGGCCCCGGCGCACTCGTGCTGGCGATCGTCGCGCTGGTGCTGTCCAACTATTTCTTCGGCACCGGCGAGAACCTGATCGCGGCCTTCCTGCCGGAGCTCGCGCGCCCGCGCGCGATGGGGCGGGTGTCGGGCTGGGGCTGGTCGCTCGGCTACGTCGGCGGCCTGGCCTCGCTCGGCGCCTGCCTCGCCTACATCAACCGGGCGCAGGCGCACGGCCAGCAGGCCACTGCCTTCGTGCCGGCGACGATGCTGATCACCGCCGCGCTGTTCGTCCTGGCGAGCCTGCCCACGCTCTTCCTGCTGCGCGAACGCGCCGTCCCGCAGCCCGGGCGCCCCGCGCGCAACGCCTGGGCGCAGGTGCGCCACACGCTGGGCCACCTGCGCCAGCTGCCGGACCTGCGGCGTTTTCTCGTCTGCACCGTGCTGTACCAGGCGGGCATCCAGGCGGTCATCACGCTGGCGGCGATCTACGCCGCGCAGGTGTTCCACTTCGACACCCCGCACACCATCCTCCTGGTGCTGGTGGTCAACGTCACGGCGGCGGCCGGCGCCTTCGTGTTCGGCCATGTGCAGGACCGCATCGGCCATGTGCGCGCCATCGCCTGGACGCTGATCGGCTGGATCGCGATGGTGGCGATCGCCTGGGCCGCGCCCGACGAGCGCATGTTCTGGATCGCGGCCAACCTCGCCGGGCTCTGCATGGGGGCCTCGCAGTCGGCCGGGCGCGCGATGGTGGGACTGCTAGCGCCGCCGGCGCAGCAGGCCGAGTTCTTCGGCCTCTGGGGCCTCGCGGTCAAGCTCGCGTCCATCCTCGGCCCGCTGACCTACGGTGCCGCCAGCTGGATCACGCGCGGCGATCACCGCGAGTCGCTGCTCGTCACCGGCAGCTATTTCGTCGCCGGCCTGTGGACGCTGCGCGGCGTGCGTGCGGGTCGCGGCCACCGCGCCGCGCGGCGCTTCGCCCGCGTCGGGGCCTGATCCGTGGCGGACTTCCGCATCGTCGCGACCGACTGGGAACGGGACGCCGCGCGTCTCGGCGCGGTGCGGCGCGCGGTCTTCATCGACGAGCAGGGCGTGCCCGAGGAACTCGAATGGGACGCGCACGACGCCGTCTCGCTGCATTTCCTGGCGCTCGCAGCAGACGGCCACGCGGTCGGCTGTGCCCGCCTGCTGCCGGACGGACACATCGGCCGCATGGCGGTGCTGCCGCCCTGGCGCGGGCGCGGCATCGGCCGGGCGCTGCTGGATGCCGCGACGGCTGCGGCCCGCGCGCGCGGCCACCGCCTGCTGCAGCTCAGCGCGCAGGCCCACGCAACCGCGTTCTATGCAGCGGCCGGCTTCGTCGCCGTCGGCAGCGCATACGAGGAAGCCGGCATCCCTCACGTCGCGATGCAGAAGGTGCTGGCCTGAGCACGGCGGCAGCGCGTGCCGCCGCGCCGTTGCAGCGACGTGCCGGAATTTGCTGATAGAGTGCGGCATGCGAGGCCGGGGGCACGCCCCGGGCTGCGCGACGAATCACGAGGACACACACGCATGACATCAACCGACCCGCAGGGCGCAGGCCCTGCTTCCCCGACTGCCGAGGCATCGCGCGCGCCGCTCCGGGCCGCCATCGTCGGCGCCGGGGTCGCCGGCGCGAGCTGCGCCGGCACCTTGGCAGCGGCCGGCTGGGACGTCGAGGTATTCGACAAGGCGCGGGGCGCCGGCGGACGGCTGTCGACCCGCCGCACCGATCACGGATGGGCCACGCTCGGCACGCCCTTCATCTCCGCCAAGCGCGAACCGTTCCGCAGCCAGCTGCGCGAGTGGACTCGGCAGGGCTGGGTGGCGCCGGTCCGCGGCACCATCTGGCAGGGGCGCGCGACGATCTCCTGGGCCGAAGCGCAGTTGCAGAACCACTACCGGCCCACGATCGAGCCTTCGCAGCTGGTGCGCCAGCTGCTCGGCCAGGCCCGCCTGCACACCAAGTCGCGCGTCGCCGCGCTGCAGCCGCGCACGCTCGTGATGGAAAACGGCGACCTGAAAGGCGACTACGACTGCGTGATCTGCAGCGTGCCGAGTCCGCAGGCGATCCCCATGCTCGACGCGTTGCCGCTCCTGCGCGAGCGCGTGAGCGGCGTGCGCTACCGGCCGATCTGGTCCTTCCTGATGCGCTGGGAGGGCGGTCCCGCCGCCGACGTCATCAAGTTCGACGACCATCTGCTTAATCTGGCGGTACGCCAGCCCACCAACGGCCCCGGGGTGTGGTCGGTGTACAGCAGCCACGAATTCGCCGAGACCTATCTCGAGGCGTCGGTCGAGGAGGCCAGCACGCGGGCGGCTTCCGCGCTGATGGGTCTGCTGGGGTTGCCGTGGCCGGTCGAGGTCGAGGCGTCGCATCTATGGCGCTACGCGCGCCCGCACTCCGAGGTGGGGGGCTTCTGGGTCGGCGACCGCGAGAACCGGGTCGCACTGATCGGCGACGGCATCGCCGGCGTCGGCGTCGAGCGGGCATGGGAAAGCGGCATGCGCCTGGCGCAGGCGCTGGTGCAGGCGCGCGACGAACTGCTGATCTGAGCCGGCGTCGCCGGCTTTCGGCCGCTCAGCCCTCGGCGATGACGTAGCGGTTGCGGCCGGCCGCCTTGCCTTCGTAGAGCGCGAGGTCCGCGCGCTTGATCACGCTCGCGAGGTCTTCCTGTTCGCCGGCCAGCGCAAGCCCGAGCGTGACGGTCAGCCGCAGCGTCTCCTCGTCGTCGATCGGCACCGGCGTGGTGCCGACGGTCGCCAGCAGGCGGCGGGCCGATTGCCGCGCCTCGGCCCCCGACTTGCATTTCAGCAGCCAGAGGAATTCCTCCCCGCCGTAGCGGTAGAGCGGCTCGTCCGCGCGCAGCGCCGCCTTCAGCGTGGCGGCGAGCTGCTGCAGCACGCGGTCGCCGACCGGGTGGCCGTAGGTGTCGTTGATCGGCTTGAAGTGATCGACGTCGATGATCGCCACATACAGCTGCGTGCGGTTGCGGCGTGCTTCCTTCTGGTAGAGCCGGAAGTCGTTCTCGATGCCGTAGCGCAGCGGCAGCTGCGTGAGCGGGTCGAGCTGGACGGCCTTCGACAGGATCAGGGTCTTGAAGCGGGCGAGCAGCCCGATCAGCTCGCCCTGCGACTGCTCGAACGTCTCCAGGTCGGCCTCGCTGCCCGGCTGGCCCTGCATGACCCGGGTGCAGATCGAGCGGATGGCGTCGTGCATCGCCTGGTGGACGGCGTCGACGCGTCCGGCGGCCGCCGCGTCGAGCATCTCGAACTGCCCCCGGTTCGCCATGAACCAGTTGCCGAAATGGCACAGCGCGTGCGCCTGCGGATCGAGCACGTCGTCGCCGGGGGTCGAGCGCACCACGGCGCAGCGCAGGATGCGGCGCGTCCAGTTCATGTGCGCCTCGACGGCGGCGTCGAGCTCGGCGGTGAAGCGGTCGGTTTCAGCGGGCAGGCCGGACATGGGTGGGATCCTCATCCCGCATACATCGGACAGCGCAAGGATATCTTGACGCGCGCCGCGCCGCCGTCGTCCGAAGCGACCAACCCGCTACAGTTCGCGGACGACGCGAAAGCCCAGGTTGAGGTCGAGCTCGTTTTCCAGCCGGCGGCGGCGAGCAGCGGCCCTGCAATCAGAGGGCGGGTCGAACCACGAGCCGCCCTTGGTCACGACCGCCTGCGGGCGGCCGGGCAGGGGGCGCTCGGCGGGGCTCGCGTGGTCGCGGGTCCAGGGGCTGGCGGTGAATTCCCAGACGTTGCCAGGCATGTCGTGCAGGCCCCAGCGATTGGGGCGCAGCTTGCCGACCTCCATCGCGCCGCAGCGGATGAAGCAGCGCGACAGCAGGCGGGGGCGCTTCGGGCGCGCGGCGTCGAAGCCCTGGCTCGCGTTGTAGAGCGCGTCGGCCGGCGTGATGCGGTCGCCGTGGGGATAGGCGCGTGGCGCCCCGGCACGGTACGCGTATTCCCATTCCAGCTCGGTCGGCAGGCGGTAGCGGTGGCCGGTCTGCTGCGTCAGCCAGTTGCAGTAGTCGCGCGCCTCGGTCTGGCGGATGTTGATCACCGGCTTGCGGCCGGACAGCCACACGAGTTCGCGCCGCGGCCGCCAGCCGGTTGCGCGGGCGTAGGCTTCGAACTCCTCGGTGGTGACCGGATACACGCCGATGGCGAAGCCGCGCTCGATCTGCGCCGTGCGCCGCGGGCGGTCCTGTGCCGGCGCGTCCTCGCCTGCCGCGGCGCCGTATTCGAACGCGCCGGCCGGAATCACGACCAGCAGCGGCGCCGCCGTTCCGTCGGCGAGGGCGTCCCGGAAATGGGTGTCGGCGAAGCCGGCGGCATGCGCGGCCGTGACCTGCAGTGCGATCAGCTCGCCTTCGTGCAGGGAAAACGTGTCGGGCAGGGGGGCGGGGCGGGGATTGGGATTCATGGCGTGGCGCGTGGCGGAGCAGGCTTGAATTATGCCACCGGAGCGGTGCCGAGGGCGGGGGGCGCGGCGCGGTTTCCGCAGGGCCGGCGCGCGGCGCGAAAACGCGGCAAACCGGCGGATTCGCACTAGAATGTCGGCATTTTTCCCACCCTTGGCGACGGGAACCATACCAAGCAGCCCGCGCCACGCACCGTCATGCTCTACATCGATCTCTTCAAATCCCTCGAACGCGCACGCTGGAACATGGAAACCGACATTCCGTGGGACCGCTTCGACGCCAGCAAGCTCACCGACGAACAGGCGCTCACGATCAAGATGAACGCCATCACCGAATGGGCGGCGCTGCCCGCCACCGAGATGTTCCTGCGCGACTTCGTGCACGACAGCGACTTCTCGGCCTTCATGTCGATCTGGTTCTACGAGGAGCAGAAGCACGCGCTGGTGCTGATGGAATACCTGCGCCGCTTCAAGCCCGACTTCGCGCCCACCGAGGACGAACTGCACGCCATCCGCTTCCCCTTCGACCCGGCGCCGCCGATGGAAACGTTGATGCTGCACTTCTGCGGCGAAGTGCGCCTGACGCAGTGGTACAAGTGCGCCGCCGACTGGCACACCGAGCCCGTCATCAAGTTCATCTACGAGACGATCTCGCGCGACGAGGGCCGCCACGGCGGCGCCTACCTGCAGTACATGAAGCGCGCGCTGAAGGCGGGCGGGTCGGGCGTCGCCGCCGCCTTCGCCAAGATCGGCTTCCTGATGGCCTCCAGCAAGCGCTCGGACAAGGCGCTGCATCCGACCAACCTGCACGTCAACGAGGCGCTCTATCCGCAGGACACGATCCAGTCGCGCCTCCCCGACCCCGAGTGGCTCGAACACTGGCTCGACGAGCAGATCCGCTTCGACGAAACCTGGGAGAACCGCGTCGTGGGCGGCATCCTGCGCAACCTGTCCAGCCTGCTCGGCCAGACCTTCGAGAACGTGCGCGACCTCAACAAGTATCGCAAGCAGATGCTGGCGGCGGCCTGAGACGAAGCGAGCTTCGAGGAAGAGGCCAGCGCCGTGTCAGCCGAATTCGTCGACCGCGATGGCTACCTTCTCGTGAGGGTCGACGCGGCGTGGACCGAGGCGGCCGCCATCGCATGGCTGAAGGGAGACGATGGCAGCGCCCGAGCGGCCGTCGCGCCTGCAGAGTGCGCGAGCCGGATTCGTGCAGCGCAAAATAGGCCAGCGGATGCTGGCCTTTTTCATGGGGTGGAACGGAAGCTCCGGGTCGGGCGGGGCTTCAATCGCACGGGGCGTTGAGTTCGGCGCGCGTAGCAGGCACGGCTGAGGCCGGATAAGCGGTTCGAGTCGACCTGGTGCCCAGCCACTGGTGTCTGAAGGCGGTACCAATGTCGAGGTTTATCAACCTGCGGTGATGGTCTTGAAGTCGGCCAAAGCGGCCGGTGGCGCGTCAGGGAGAGTGAGCCCGCTCTGAGCTGCTGACCGGACATCAACCCTTCTTAGCCCGCCGTGAAAATTCTCGTTCTGCGCCGTGAGAATGCGTACTGCGAACCCAAGAAGGACGTCTGGAAGCGCCCCCGAGCGGGATGCACTTGAAACCGGGCTCTACTCATTCCTTGTTGTCGCGATGGTTACGCGCCAACTTCACGAACGCGCGTAGGTAGTCGATTTCCGCGTCCGCGCCGCGGAAGCCCAGGAAGATCTGCTTGGCCACGCCCTGGCGGCCGAGCTTGACCGGGGCGACGTCGAATTTGTCGGCCTGTTCCTCTACCAGCCAGCGCGGCAGCGCGGCCACGCCGCGCCCGCTGGCCACCATCTGCAGCATGATGTCGGTGGTCTCGATAGCCTTGTGGCGCCGGGGGCTGACGCCGGCCGGGGTCAGGAAGCGAGTGTAGATGTCGAGCCGGTCGGTTTCCACCGGATAGGTGATCAGTGTTTCGTCGGAAAGCTGCCTGGGATGAACGTAGGCGGCCTGGCGAAGGGGATGTCCCGGGCCGACCACCAGCACCTGCTCATAGTCGAACACGGACTCGAAGGTGAGGCCGGGCTTGTAGAGCGGGTCGGGCGTCACCAGCAGGTCGATCTCGTAGCCGAACAGCGCGCCGATGCCGCCGAA
Source organism: Thiobacillus sp. SCUT-2 (assembly GCF_035621355.1). Taxonomy (NCBI): domain Bacteria; kingdom Pseudomonadati; phylum Pseudomonadota; class Betaproteobacteria; order Nitrosomonadales; family Thiobacillaceae; genus Thiobacillus; species Thiobacillus sedimenti. Next base: position 1,335,481 of record NZ_CP141769.1, read on the forward strand.
CTGGAATTTCTGCTTCACGTCCACGTCTACCGCCGGCCATGCGGCCAGATAGGGCGACACGATTTTCAGGAGCCACTGGTAGCAGGGGTGGCATTCCATGCCGATCCGCAGGGTGCCGCGCTCGCCCCGGGCGAACTGGTCGAGGTATTCCTCGGCATGGTCGAATTGCGGCAGCAGGCGATTGGCGATGGACAGAAGATAGGCGCCGGCCTGGGTGGGGCGCAGGCTGCGGCCCTCGCGGTGCCAGATGGCCAGTCCAAGCTGGTCCTCCAGCTTGCGCACCGCGTGGCTCAGGGCGGACTGGGTGAGATGGAGCTTTTCCGCGGCGGCGGTCAGAGAGCCGTGCTGGGCGACGGCATGGACGATTTCGAGATGGATGCGTTCGAGAACGGCCATGTCGTGTTCACTCATGATTTATTTTCATTAATAAATGAAATAATACCATTTTCATTCATAGACATATCCACCTAGGATGCCGCTACGTTTCATCGATCAAGGCATCCATCATGGTTTTCACCCACAACCTCGGCTTTCCCCGCATCGGCGCCAAGCGCGAACTGAAATTCGCGCTGGAGTCCTACTGGAAGGATCAATCCTCCCGCGACGAGCTAAAGGCGCTCGGCGCTGATCTGCGCCGCCGCCATTGGCAGGACCAGTCGGCCCTCGACCTCGCGCCGGTCGGTGACTTCACCTTCTATGACCAAGTGCTGGACATGAGCTTCACCCTGGGCAACCTGCCCGAGCGGGTGCAGGGATTTCATGGCGACGCGTTGGACAACACCTTCCGCGTGGCGCGCGGCCGCTCGGCCCACACCGCCGAGACGCACTGCTGCGGCGGCGCGTGTGGTGAAGTGGCTGCCGGCGAGATGACCAAATGGTTCGATACCAACTACCACTACATCGTCCCCGAATTCATCGCCGCCACCCAGTTCAAGCTGGATGCCTCCCGCCTGCTCGAGCAACTGGCCGAGGCCAAGGCCCAAGGCGTCAAGGCGAAGCCGGTGATCATCGGCCCCGTGACCTATCTCGCCCTCGGCAAGGCCAAGGACGGTTCCGACAAGCTGGCCCTGCTGGAGCGCCTGCTGCCCGTCTACACCGAACTGCTCGAGGCACTGGCCGATGCGGGGGCGGAGTGGGTGCAGGTCGACGAACCGATCCTCGTCACCGAGCTGGACGCCGGCTGGCAACATGCCTTCAATCTCGCGTACCACGCGCTCAAGGCGAGCCGGGTCAAGTTGCTGCTGACCGCCTACTTCGGGCCGCTGCTGGAAAACCAGTACCTCGCTGCCAATCTGCCCGTGGCCGGCCTGCACGTCGATGCGATCGGCGGCCGCGACGACATCCAGCCGCTCCTGGGCCTGTTGCCCGCGCACAAGGTACTTTCGCTGGGCGTCATCAACGGACGCAATATCTGGAAGACCGACCTCAACGCCGTGCTCGACTGGCTTGACCCCATCGCCAAGCGCCTGGGCGACCGCCTGTGGATTGCCCCCTCCTGCTCGCTGCTGCACGTACCGGTGGACCTGGACAGCGAACAGAAGCTGGACGGCGAGATCAAGTCATGGCTGGCCTTCGCCAAGCAGAAGCTGGAAGAGCTGCGCGTGCTTGGCGTGGCGCTCAACCAGGGCCGCGACGGGGTAGAGGCCGAACTCGACGCCAACCGTGCCGCCTGTGATGCCCGCCGCAACTCGCCGCGCGTCAACGACCCGGCGGTCAAGGCGGCCCTGGCCGGAATCACGTCCCAGCTCGGCCAGCGCCAGAGCCCTTACGCCGTCCGTTCCGCCAAGCAGGCGGCCCTGCTCAAGCTGCCCAAGTTTCCTACCACCACCATTGGCTCCTTTCCTCAAACCGCCAAAATCCGCCAGGCGCGCAGCAGGTTCAAGGCGGGCGAGATCGGTGAGGCAGCCTACCAGGCCGCCATGAAGGCCGAAATCACTCACAGCGTTCGCGAGCAGGAAGCGCTGGGTCTGGACGTATTGGTACATGGCGAGGCCGAACGAAACGACATGGTCGAATATTTCGGCGAGCAGCTCGACGGCTACGCCTTCAGCCAATTCGGCTGGGTGCAGTCCTACGGCTCGCGCTGCGTCAAGCCGCCCATCCTGTTCGGCGATATCAGCCGTCCAAAAGCCATGACGGTGGACTGGATCAGATACGCCCAATCCCTGACCGGGAGGCCGATGAAGGGCATGCTGACCGGCCCGGTGACCCTCCTCAACTGGTCATTCGTGCGGGACGACCAGCCCCGCTCCGTGTCCTGCAAGCAGCTTGCCTTGGCTATCCGACAGGAGGTGCTGGACCTGGAAACAGCCGGCGTCCGGGTGATCCAGATCGATGAGGCCGCCCTGCGCGAGGGCCTGCCGCTGCGCCGCGCGCAATGGAAGACCTATCTCGACTGGGCCGTGGAATCCTTTCGCATCACCGCCAACGGCGTGGCTGACGAAACCCAGATCCACACCCATATGTGCTACTCGGAGTTCAACGACATCCTCTCGGCCATCGCCACGATGGATGCGGATGTCATTACCATCGAGACCTCCCGCTCCGACATGGAACTGTTGGATGCCTTCAGGAACTTCGAATATCCGAACCAGATCGGCCCCGGCGTCTACGACATCCATTCGCCCAACATTCCGACCGAGCAATACATGCTGGAGCTGATGAAGAAGGCCGCCGAGCGCATCCCCGCCGAGCGCCTGTGGGTCAACCCGGACTGCGGCCTGAAAACCCGCCAGTGGAACGAGGTGATCCCGGCCCTGACCAATATGGTGTCGGCGGCCAGGACCCTGCGCACCAGCGTCGCCTGATTTCCCCTGTTCACCCATTGACTGTCCTGGCCTCGCGTCGGGGCAGTTCTTTAGAGGGTTCGCCATGTTCGAACGCACCCGCTACGGCCTGGACCAGATCGTCACCGAAAGCGAGCGCCTGTTGGGACTCGCCACATCACGATCAACCAGAACGCGATCACGAATGATGCGGAAAAGCCCTTCGTTACCGCTGGCATCAGCTTGGGTACGCCGGCGATGATGACGCGCGGTTTCGACACAGAAGAGGCACGGCGGGTCGGTAATCCGATTGCAGACGTGCTGGGCCATCCTGCGGAGGAGGGCCGTCTCGCCGCCGTGCGCAACCAAGCGCAAGTACTGACGTGGCGGTTTCCGGTTTATCGCTGAGGCCTCGGCATCTTGGAGATTTTCAATCGTCGCATCCGCATCCGCGCGTTCTGTATGCCCATATCCCTCGGCTTCTACGAGGCCGAGAAAAAGAGCCCACAACGTGTCCTGATCGACGTCGAATTGCGTCTGGCACCGCTGCAGCATGACATCCCCGATGATGTGCGTGCCACTGTTGATTACGACCTGATGCACAGGACGATTCCGAAACTGGTAGCCGGTCGTCATTTCAACCTGCAGGAAACCTTGTGCCACGAAATATTGTCCGTGTGCATCAAGCTGGATGGCGTGATCGGCGCTCGTGTGTGGGTGCGCAAGCCCGATATTTGCGCGGACTGCAAGAGCGCGGGCTACGAGGCCGAAGTCAGCGTGAACATCTGAATATGATCACATGCGCCAGATAGGGTCGAGAGGCGTTCATAGGACATTCGCTCAGAACGCAGTTCTTGGATGCAACCATCTTTTCAATAGTGGTCTTTCGCGACAGGCGGTCTCAGCGTCAGCAAAGGCCGAATTGCGACCATGCATCGCTCGCCTGGCAAGTGTCTGCCTCAATCCCATGGCGTCCCCATCCAGGGCACACGGGACCCGATGGATACGGCTGGCCGGAAATCCTATGCTGGCCAACCCGGGCTCGACCCCCGAGCACGAAGCCAGCGTGCTATAAACCCGGTCCTCCGCGCCTCACCCTGACCACGGTTCCTTCACGTCGTCCATCGGCCGCCCCTCGGTGCGCGCCGTTCACGGCATCGACGAACACCGCCTGCACCGATCCGATCGTCGCGCGGCATCCGTCGGTTCCTGCTTCGCCCAATCCGGCGTGGCCCAGGCCGCGCAGGGCGTCCTGTGCGGCGATCGTGAAGCGCGGTTGCATGAAGGGCGGGCCGCCTTCGCAGCTGATCCTGCCGGAGGCGTCGGTGACCGAGAGGCGCGGGGCTTCGATGGCCTGCTGCATCGTCATGCCGTGGTCGACGAGGTCGAGGGTGACGTTCAGCACCGAGTTGATGATGGTGGCGCCGCCCGGCGAGCCGTACGCGGCGACGGGCAGGCCGTTCTTGAACAGCATGGTTGGCGCCATGCTGGAGCGCGGGCGCTTGCCGGGCGCAACGTCGTTGGCGCCGGGATTGCCCGCCGCGGCGTCGGCGCTTGGCAGGAAGTTGAAGTCGGTCAGTTCGTTGTTGAGCAGGAAGCCGTAGCCGGGCACGGTGATGCCCGTGCCCCAGGTGTATTCGATGGTGGTCGTGTAGCTGACCATGTTGCCCCAGCGGTCGACGATGGCGAAGTGGGTCGTGTGCGGGCTTTCGGCGCGGGCGCGCGTGGTGCGCGGCGGTGCCGCGGTCGCGTCCCATGGGGTGGGATCGCCGGCTTCGGGCGTGTCCATGCGATGGTCGGTGCGGATCAGCGCGGCGCGCCGAGCCAGATACTCGGGATGCAGCAGGCCGCGGCGCGGCACGGGCGCGGCGTCGTCGTCGCCGATCCACACGGCGCGGTCGGCGAAGGCGAGGCGCATCGCCTCGATCATGACGTGCAGCGTCTTCGGACTGCCGAAGCCGTAGCCCTGCGCCGCGTCGCCGAGCGGAAAGCGCTCGAGCAGGCCCAGCATCTCCAGCAGCGTCAGGCCGCCCGAGGACGGCGGCGGCATGGTCGCGAGCGTCCAGCCGCGGTAGTGGCCGACCAGCGGTTCGCGAATGGCGACCGTGTAGCGCGCGAGGTCGGCGAGCGTCATGCGGCCGCGGCCGGCCGCGCCGAGCTCGCTGCGCGCCCGCTGCTGCGCGGCGACGATGGCGCGCGCGAGCGGCCCGCGATAGAAGGCGTCGGGCCCCTTGGCCGCGATCAGCCGCAGCGTCTTCGCGAGGTCGGGCTGCACCAGCCAGTCGCCTTCGGCGAGCGGCACGCCGCCGGGGCGGAAGGTCGCCGCGGTCTCGGGGTAGCGCGCGGTGCGGCCGTCGTCGTCGGCGATGTCGGCGGCGAGGAAGCGGTTGACGCGGAAGCCGTGCGCGGCGAGGTCGATCGCGGGCGCCAGCGTGTCGGCGAGTGTCATCGTGCCCCAGCGCGTGAGCGCGGTATCGATGCCGCGCAGCGTGCCCGGCACGCCGACCGCAAGACCGCTGGTGGAAGCGAGCGCGAAGGGCATCGGCAGGCCGTCGGGGGCGAACTGGTCGGGTCGGGCCGCAGCCGGGGCGCGCTCGCGCGAGTCGACGATGAAGGTCTGCTTCGTTTTCGCGAGGTAGACCATCATGAAGCCGCCGCCGCCGATGCCGGACGATTGCGGCTCGACCACGTTGAGCGCGAACTGCACGGCCGCCGCGGCGTCGACGGCGTTGCCGCCGGCGGCGAGGATGCGCGCGCCGGCCGCGGCGGCGGCGGGATGCGACACCGCGACGACGCCGTCGGGCGAGGCGGCGAGCACGGAACCGGACAGGAGGCACAGCGCGATCCAGCGCGTGCAGAGCGTGCGGAAGGACATGGGCGTCGAACGGGGAGCGGACAAGCCGCAAGCCTGCCCTGCTTTCGCAGGCGGCGTCAATGCGCGGGGCGGCCGCTCAGCCGCGCTTGCCGTCGACGCGGGGGCGCAGCAGCATGGGCGCGTAGACCCATGCGAACAGACCGAAGGCGGCGATCCAGATCAGGCCGGCGAGGTCGAGGATCGCGTCGTAGGCGGCCGGAAACGCCAGCGGCAGGGCGACGCGGACGAGCGCCGCGAGGTTGATCGCGACGAAGGCCGCGCTCATGATCGGAGGCGGCTCCAGCGGGCGTCCGGTGTGCCCGAGCGACACCCGCGCCATCATGCCCAGCGTGAGGGTGCCGATGGCGCCCGCGGTGAAGGCGTGCAGGGCGCTTCCGGCGGCGGCGTTCCAGCCGGCCGCCGACAGGGCGAGCAGGGCGAAGCCGACGACGATCCAGGCGTAGCCCAGATGCAGGATCCACAGCAGCGGGACCGACCAGAACTTCGGCGTGTACCAGCCCGCAAGGCGGCGCCCATGGACGGCCGCGGCGAATGCGGCGAGCGCGGCGGTGACGCCGGAATCCGGCGCGACGAGGGCCGCAGCCAGCGCCAGCAGGCTCGCGACCGGGGCCAGGCGCTCGATGCTCGTCCAGCGCCGCGCGCGGGTCTGCAGCTTGTTGTCGGTGAAGCTGGGGATGACGCGGCCGCCCATGACGCCGATCATCATGACGATGACGTAGACCGCGAGATGGAGGCCCGTGCGCGCGGTTGCGCCGGTCCAGTGCAGGGCCTCCGCGTGCACCAGCGCGTTGGCCACGGTGAGCGCGAGGAGGAGCACGGGAAACGGCGCGTTGTTGAGCTGCCTGGCCCGGGCGATGGGGACGGCGAGGCTGAGGGCCAGCACCGGCAGGAAGGCGAGGTCGACCGCGGCGACCAGCGCGGGCGGCAGCCCGGGGACGAGGAAGGCGGCGCGCCCGGCGAGCCACAGCGCGAAGAGCCCGGCGAGCGGGGCGCCGGAGGGCGTACGGATGCCGGTCCAGTTCTGGGCGGCGGTGAGGAGGAACCCGCCGATCACCGAAACGGCGAAGCCGAAGACCATTTCGTGGCCGTGCCAGACCAGCGCCGGCAGCTCGGTGACGTGGAGGACGCCGCGCAGCACCAGCAGCCACAAGGCGATCAGCAGGACGGCGTAAACGCCGGCGGCGAGGAAGAACGGCCGGAAGCCGAGGCCGAACGGCGCCCAGCGGGTTAGCGGCGGCCGCGCTTGCAGGTCTTCGATGGGCTGCATGGCGAGGACGAGGTCAACGGAATGGGGGCGCGGGCCGGAGCCCGCAGGCGGTCAGCCCGTGCTCCACGCGCGCGGGCGCTTCATGCCGGCGATCTTGCACGCCTGCTTGACGTAGCCGTAGGGGAAGAGCTCGAACAGTTTCTTCTGGGCGTCCCGGCCGACGCGCTCGGCGAGGTGCTTGATGACGTAGCGGGCATCCGCGGCGATCTGGTGCTCCTCGTAGAATTCGCGCATGAAGCGGATCGCGTCCCAGTGATCGTCGGTCAGCTGGATGTTTTCGCTTTCTGCCAGCACCTGGGCCACGTCCTCGTTCCAGTCGCCGGGTTCGATCAGATAGCCTTCGGCATCGCGCTCGGGCATCTCGATTGCCATGGTCTTTCTCCTGTTCCAGTCGTCGAATGATTATTGATGCATGTGGCATGTATGTTTACATGTTCCACCGCGACAATCAAGCGTGGCGCCCCGGAAACGGACCTCAGGTCCCGCCGCCGTGGAATTCCACCCCCGGCTGGCGCTCCGGCAGCGCTTCCACCAGCAGCTGGCGCCGCGCGAGCGCCATCGCCTCGACGGCCGCCTCGTTGAGGTAGCCCTTGGCGTCGGCCACCGCCGCGGCCAGCAGCTCGGCGGCCAGCGCGTTGGCGTCCTCGCCGACCGACTTCGCCAGTGCCCGCAGTTCGACGCAGGGATCGAGCGGCATCCGGATCTCGAGCGGCTTGCCGCTGCCGGGCGGGGCCGCCAGCGCGGGCGTGGTCCGGTCGCGCCGCCGTTCGGAAAGGACGCGGCCCATCACGTCGGCGATGCGCGACGCGGCCGACGGCGCCTGCCCGGACGGCTGCAGGCGGATCCGGTTGACGAAATACTTCTCGAAATCGACCTTGGCCTGGTGGACCCAGCGGCCCTGGCGCATCCAGTTGATGTCGCGCAGCGGCACCTGCGGCTCCGACAGATAGGTCGCGCCGGTGTTCCCCATGTCGCTGAGCCACTTGGCGCGCTGCGGCACATAGCTTGCCAGCGGCACATCGGTGGCCTGCGCGACGATGTTGTGCACGACGATTTCGCTGGCCTTCTGGATCGAGTAGACCGAATCGGGCGCCCCGACCGGCACCGGCGTATCCTGCACCGCGGGCTGGGCGACGCAGGCCCCGAGCGCGAACACGTTGGGAAAGTCGGGGTTGCGCAGGTACTCGTCGACCACCACCAGGCCGCGCGCATCGACCAGGCCGCTCGCCGAACTGACGCCCGCGACCCCGCCGAAGGCCGGCCAGTACATGGAATAGGCATAGGGAAGCGCATGGGTCCGCTTTTCGTTGCCGGCGGCGTCGAGCTCGACGATGTGGATGGCGTCCTTGTCGACGCTGACGGTCCTGGCGTTGCAGATCACGCTGATCTTGGTGTCGACCAGCGCGGCGGTGACCGCGCCGCGGCTGGCGCCGTCGCGCCCGAGGCCGAGGTGGCCAGGCCAGGGCTCGGGCGTGACCAGGGTGATCGGCACGCGCTCGCGGATGTTGCGGCGCTTGAGATCGGCATCGACCAGGAAGGCGTATTCGTAGAGCGGCCCCAGCACGCTTGCGCCCGGTGCGGCGCCGATCACGATCGGGCCGGGGCGGCGGACGAACTCGCGGTACGCCGCCAGCGCGCGTTCCGCTTGTTCGATGTGCAGCACCGAATGGGTGTGCTCGGCGAGCCCCGGAACCTCGTCGGCGCGGCCGGCGACGCCGGTGGCGATCAGCAGCGTGTCGTAGAAGAGCACGTCGCCGTTGTCGAGATCGACCTGGATGACGTCGGGCTGGATGCGCTTGACGCCGCTGTGGATGAACTTGATACCGCGCGCTTCGAGATAGGGGCCGATCGGGAAGGCGATGTCGGCCCGCTCGCGCCAGCCCATGGCGATCCAGGGATTGGACGGCACGAAGTGGAAGTAGGGCTTGTCCGACACGACCGTGACTTCGTCGTGCGGCCCCAGCTTGGATTTCAGGGCGTAGGCCGCAGTGACGCCAGCGATGCCGGCTCCCAGGATGACAACATGCGTCATTTCAGTCTCCTTGATCGGTTTGGGCTCAGCCTTCTCACCCTCTCCCGCAAGCGGGAGAGGGTCGGGGAGAGGGCGCGAAGCCGTCGATTTGGCGCATGCAGCGCCATGCCACAAACATCTGCCTCAGCCCCGCGGCCGCACGACCTGCCAGGCGCGTGCCGCGTAGGTCGTGGCCGCGAAGCCGCTCCAGACGTGCACCAGCCGCGTGAACGGGAAGACGAGGAAGATCGTCATGCCGAGGACGAGATGGGTCTTGAAGATCCAGCCCGCGCCGACGAGCAGCTCGACGGCATCGCCGCGGAAGGTGACGATGCGCTGCGCCCACTCGGCCAGGCGCAGCATCATGCTGCCGTCGAGGTGCTGCGCCGACAGCGGAATGGTCGCGAGCCCGAGCGCAAGCTGCAGCCACAGCAGGACCAGGATGAGGATGTCGCTGAACTTCGAGGTCGCGCGGATGCGCGGCTCGGTTAGGCGGCGGTGCAGCAGCAGCGAGAGGCCGATGAAGGCGAGCGCGCCCGCGGTGCCGCCAGACGCCATGGCGAGGATCTGCTTGGCGCCGGCGCTGATGAAGGGCGCGTAGACGAAGTGCGGCGTGAGCATGCCGAAGAAGTGGCCGAAGAACAGGAACAGCACCCCGATGTGGAACAGGTTGCTGCCGAGCCGCAGCTGGCCGCGCCTGAGCATCTGCGACGAGTCGCTCTTCCACGTGTACTGCTCGCGGTCGAAGCGGATCAGGCTGCCGAGCAGGAAGATGGTCAGCGCGATGTAGGGATAGATCCCGAACAGGAAGGTTTGCGAGTAGGACATTTTGCGATCCTCCTTGGGTCAATGAGTAGTGGGCGCGGCGGCCTGCCGACGCGACGCCGGCATCTGCACCACCGATACCTGCAGGCCCGGCTTGAGCAGCGGCTCGACGCCGTCTGCCGACGGGCCGAACATCTCCATCGCCTCGTCCATGTCGCGCACCGGCGGTTCGGCCAGTTCCTGCGCGGCCACCGGCGACAGCGCTTCCAGGACCTGGAAGACCGACGCGTAGGGGCTGCCGTTGGCGTCGAGCTTGCGGCCGAGGGCGGCGAGCACGTGCACGGCGTCGCCGAGCAGCGCGCGCGCCTCGTCGGCGGGAAGCAGCGACAGGAACTCGAGGAACAGCGGCACATAGTCGGGCAGCTCCGCCGCGCTCGCGTCGAAGTCGTGCTTCCAGTATTCCTGCAGCAGGTCGATCATGGCCGAGCCGCGGTCGCGCGACTCGCCGTGGATGTGCTCGAACAGGTGCAGCGAATGCGAGGGGTTGCGATCGAAGGTGGCGACGTAGTTCTCCTGCAGTTCGATCAGATTCGCCTCGTGCAGAAGGTCGAACAGCGGAGCCAGGCGCGCGGTCGCATCGCGGTTGAAGCCGCCTTCTTCGACCAGCGCGGCGTGCAGCTCGGGCAGGGCCGCCAGCCAGTCGGACTCCGGGTACATCAGCAGCAGGGACAGGACTTTGAAGGTCTTCATAGTGGGCTCATCCATCGGTTTGGGCTCAGCCTTCTCCCCCTCTCCCGCTTGCGGGAGAGGGCTGGGGAGAGGGCCGCACAGCGTCGGTTTGGGCGCGCAAAGCGCATCGCTTGCCCCCTCTCCCGCCTGCGGGAGAGGGTTGGGAAGCGGGAAACGGTCATCCGGTGCAGCAAGCATTGCCATCATCGTCACCCCGTCTTCTTCTTGGCGTGCAGCTGCGAAAGATCGACCGGCACGGCGTTCTTGCGGTTGCCGAACAGGCTGGGCTTCGAGACGCCGTCGGAGCAGCCGTTGCCGAAGGTGAAGCCGCAGCTCGATTTCTCCTCGAACGTGTTGATCGTCTCCTCGCGGTGCGTGCTCGGAATGACGAAGCGGTCCTCGTAGTTGGCGATGGCCAGATAGCGGTACATCTCGTCGGCCTGCCTCGAGGTGAGCCCGACCTGGTCGAGTGCGGCGGTGTTGGGCTTGCCGTCGACCGACTTGCCGCGCATGTAGGCGCGCATCGCCAGCAGGCGGTCGAGCGCGCTGACCACCGGCCTTTCCTTGCCGCCGGTGAGCAGGTTGGCGAGGTAGGTGATGGGGATGCGCAGCGACTTCGTGTCCGGGATGATGCCGTTCATGCCCATCTGGCCCGACTCCGCCGCCGCCTGGATCGGCGACAGCGGCGGCACGTACCACACCATCGGCAGCGTGCGGTACTCGGGATGCAGCGGGAAGGCGATCTTCCAGTCGATCGCCATCTTGTAGACCGGGGACTTCACGGCCGCGTCGAGCCAGGCCTCGGGAATGCCCTCGGCGCGCGCGGCGGCGATCACGGCCGGATCGCTCGGATCGAGGAAGATCTTCAGCTGGGCCTCGTAGAGTTCCTTCTCGTCGGCCACGCTGGCGGCTTCCTCGATGCGGTCGGCGTCGTAGAGGATCACGCCGAGGTAGCGGATGCGGCCGACGCAGGATTCCGAGCAGACGGTCGGCTGGCCCGCCTCGATGCGCGGATAGCAGAAGATGCACTTCTCGGCCTTGCCGCTCTTCCAGTTGTAGTAGATCTTCTTGTACGGGCAGCCGGAGATGCACATGCGCCAGCCGCGGCACTTGTCCTGGTCGACCAGCACGATGCCGTCTTCCTCGCGCTTGTAGATCGAGCCCGAGGGGCAGGACGCGACGCAGGTCGGGTTGAGGCAGTGCTCGCACAGGCGCGGCAGGTACATCAGGAAGGTGTTCTCGAAGGTCGCGTGCATCTCCTTCTGCACGTTGTCGAAGTTCTTGTCGCGCCCGCGCGAGGAAAACTCGCCGCCGAGGTCGTCTTCCCAGTTCGGGCCCCAGTGGATCTTGTCCATCTTCTCGCCGGTAATCGCCGAGATCGGGCGCGCGGTCGGCGGAGTCTCGGACAGCGGCGCCTTCTGCAGGTGCTGGTAGTCGTAGGTGAAGGGCTCGTAGTAGTCGTCGATCTCCGGCAGGTTGGGGTTGCCGAAGATGTTGGACAGGATCTTCAGGCGGCTGCCCTGGCGCGGCTCGATCTTGCCGTCCTCACGGCGCTTCCAGCCGCCGTTCCACACCTCCTGGTTCTCCCACTGCTTGGGATAGCCGATGCCCGGCTTCGATTCGACGTTGTTGAACCATGCGTATTCCACGCCCTCGCGCGAGGTCCATACGTTCTTGCAGGTGATCGAGCAGGTGTGGCAGCCGATGCATTTGTCGAGGTTCAGCACCATGGCGATCTGGGCACGCACTTTCATGTTCCAACTCCTTGCATGGCCGCGGCGGCATGCCGCGGCGCGTTGTAAAAAACCCCGCGCCTGGAGAGATCGGGCGCGGGCGAGGGCATGGGGGGCCTTACCCTCAAAAAAACGCTCTCCTCAGCGTTCTGCCAGCGGGCCTTCCATCCAGTCGACCCGCTTCATCTTGCGCACGATCACGTATTCGTCGCGGTTGGACCCGACCGTGCCGTAGTAGTTGAAGCCGTAGGCCTGCTGGGCGTAGCCGCCGATCATGTGGGTCGGCTTGGTGATGGTGCGCGTGACCGAGTTGTGGATGCCGCCGCGGAAGCCGCTGACTTCGGCCCCCGGCACGTTCACGATCTTTTCCTGGGCGTGGTACATCAGGCACATGCCCTTGGGCACCCGCTGGCTGACCACGACGCGTGCCGTCAGCGTGCCGTTGACGTTGAACACCTCGACCCAGTCGTTGTCGACCAGGCCCGCCTCTTTCGCCTCGGCCTCCGACACCCAGACGTGGGGGCCGCCGCGCGACAGCGTCAGCATGCGCAGGTTGTCGGTGTAGGTGCTGTGGATGCCCCACTTCTGGTGCGGGGTGATCCAGTTGAGCACCAGTTCGTGGTGGCCGTTCGATTTCTTGCCCAGCAGCGGCGCGATCGTCTTGGTGTCGACGGGCGGCTTGTACACGCACAGGCCCTCGCCGAAATCGAGCATCCACTTGTGGTCCTGGTAGAACTGCTGGCGTCCGGTGAGGGTGCGCCAGGGAATCAACTCGTGGACGTTGGTGTAGCCGGCGTTGTAGGAGACATGCTCCGACTCGAGCCCGGACCAGGTCGGCGAGGAGATGATCTTGCGCGGCTGGACGACGATGTCGCGGAAGCGGATCTTGTCGTCCTCGCGCGGGATCGCCAGATGGGTATGGTCGCGTCCGGTGATCTTGGAGAGCGCGTCCCAGGCCTTCACCGCCACCTGCCCGTTGGTCTCCGGCGCCAGCATCAGGATGGTCTCGCAGGCGTCGATCGCCGACTCGATCTTCGGCAGCCCCTTGCTGATGCCGTCCTCGGTCACGGTGTAGTTCAGCTCGGCAAGCTGCTTCACCTCGTCCTCGGTGTTCCAGCTGATGCCCTTGCCGCCGTTGCCGATCTTGGTCATGAGCGGCCCGAGCGAGGTGAACTTCTTGTACGTGTCGCCGTAGTTGCGCGTCACCACCGTCATGCTCGGCATGGTCTTGCCCGGAATGGGATCGACTTCGCCCTTCTTCCAGTCGCGCACCGCCATGCTCTGGCCCAGCTCCGAGGGCGTGTCGTGCATCAGCGGCGTGAGCACCAGGTCCTTCTGCGTGCCCAGATGGCTGTCCGCAAGCGCCGAGAACTTCTTCGCGATGGTCTTGTAGATCTCCCAGTCGGACTTGGACTCCCACAGCGGCTGCACCGCTTCACTCAAGGGATGGATGAAGGGGTGCATGTCCGAGGTGTTGAGGTCGTCCTTCTCGTACCAGGTGGCCGACGGCAGCACGATGTCGGAATAGAGGCAGGTGGTCGACATGCGGAAGTCGAGCGTCACCAGCAGGTCGAGCTTGCCTTCCGCCCCCTTGTCGTGCCAGACGACTTCCTTCGGCTTGGCCTCGCCGAGCTCGCCGAGGTCGGGGCCCAGCACCGCATTCTGCGTGCCGAGGAAATACTTGAGGAAGTATTCGTGGCCCTTGCCGGACGAGCCGAGCAGGTTGGAGCGCCAGACGAACAGGTTGCGCGGGAAGTTCCTCGGGTTGTCCGGATCCTCGCACGCGAACTTGAGCGCACCGCTCTTGATCTGCTCGACCGCGTACTTGGCCGGATCGATCCCGGCGGCGTCGGCGGCGCGGGTCACCTCCAGCGGGTTGGTCTCGAGCTGGGGCGCGGACGGCAGCCAGCCCATGCGCTCGGCGCGCACGTTGAAGTCGATCAGGCGGTAGTCGGCATTCGACTTGTCGGCCGTGGGCGAAAGAATCTCCGCGGCCGACAGTTTCTCGTGGCGCCACTGGCTGGTGTGGGCGTAGAAGAACGAGGTCGAGTTCATCTGCCGCGAAGGCCGGTGCCAGTCGAGCGCGAAGGCGAGCGGCGCCCAGCCGGTCTGCGGGCGCAGCTTCTCCTGGCCGACGTAGTGCGCCCAGCCGCCGCCGGACTGGCCGATGCAGCCGCACATCATGAGCAGGTTCATGATGCCGCGGTAGATCATGTCGTTGTGGTACCAGTGGTTGAGCGCGGCGCCGAGGATGACCATGGACTTGCCGTGGGTCTTGTCGGCGTTGTCGGCGAACTCGCGGGCCACCGTGATGATGTCGGCGCGCGGCACGCCGCAGTGCTTCTCCGCCCAGGCCGGGGTGTAGGGCACGGGGTCGTCGTAGCTCGTCGGCACGTTCGGCCCGCCGAGGCCGCGGTCGACGCCGTAGTTCGCGAGCGTCAGGTCGTAGACGGTGGCGATGCGGACGTCCTTGCCGCCGACGCTGATCACCTTGACCGGCATGTTGCGGACGAGCAGCTCGTCGTGGTCGCCGCCGCCGAAGTAGGGCATCGCGACCTCGGCGACCTCGTCGTGGCTGCCGAGCAGGGTCAGCTGCGGCTTCACGTCCTTGCCGGAGTAGCCGTCGCGCATCTCGAGGTTCCAGGCGCCCGACTGGCCCCAGCGGAAGCCGATCGAGCCGTTGGGGGCGACGAGATAGCCGGTGTTCTCGTCGTAGATCACCGTCTTCCATTCGGGGTTGTTGTCCTGCCCCATGTTGCCGGTCAGGTCCGATGCGCGCAGGAAGCGGTCGGCGACGAGCGTGCCGTCGTGCTCCTTCAGCATCACCAGCATCGGCATGTCGTTGTACTGGCGGCAGTACGAGTCGAAGTATTCGCTGCGGTTCTTGTTGTGGAACTCGGACAGGATCACGTGGCCCATCGCCAGCGCCAGCGCGGCGTCGGTGCCCTGCTTCGGCGCGAGCCAGATGTCGCCGAACTTGACCATCTCGCCGAAGTCGCTCGATACGGCGACGGTCTTCGTGCCCTTGTAGCGCACCTCGGTGTAGAAGTGGGCGTCGGGCGTGCGGGTCTGCGGCACGTTCGAGCCCCACACCATCAGGTAGGTGGAGTTGTACCAGTCGGCCGATTCCGGCACGTCGGTCTGCTCGCCCCACACCTGCGGCGAGGAGGGCGGCAGGTCGCAGTACCAGTCGTAGAACGAGCCGCACACGCCGCCGATCAGCGACAGATAGCGGCTGCCTGCGGCGTAGCTCACCATCGACATCGCCGGGATCGGCGAGAAGCCGTAGATCCGGTCAGGGCCGTATTCCTTGATGGTGTGGACGTTGGCGGCGGCGATGATCTCGGTCACCTCGTCCCAGCCGGCCCGGACGAAGCCGCCCTGGCCACGCACCGACTTGTAGCGCTTCGCCTTCTCGGGATCCTGGGTGATCGCCTTCCAGGCCTCGACCGGGTCCATGGCCTTGCGCGCCTCGCGCCACATCTCCATGAGCCGCCCGCGGATCAGCGGGTACTTCACGCGCTGCGCGGAATACACGTACCAGGAGTAGCTGGCGCCGCGCGGGCAGCCGCGCGGCTCGTGGTTCGGCAGGTCGGGGCGCGTGCGCGGGTAGTCGGTCTGCTGGATCTCCCAGGTGATCAGGCCGTTCTTGACGAAGATGCGCCAGCTGCACGAACCCGTGCAGTTCACGCCGTGGGTCGAACGCACGACCTTGTCCTGCTGCCAGCGGCTGCGGTACGCGTTCTCCCAGCTGCGGTCTTCGTTGCTGACGACGCCGTGGCCGTTCGAGAACTCGGAGACACTCTTCTTGAAGAAGGTCAGACGGTCGAGGAAGTGACTCATGTATTCGCTCCTTATGTCGCTCATGGGTGAGCGGTTAGCAGTGAGCAGGTAGCGGTGAGGTGGAGGGGCGCCGCTTCCTGCTCACCGCCTACCGCTCACGGGTTCTTGATGTAGGCGTTCTTGCGCAGGTAGAACCACCAGTTCAGCACCAGGCAGACGGCGTAGAAGATGGCGAAGCCGTACATCGCGTTTTCCGGCGTGCCGGCCTTGATCTGGTCCTTGATCACCTCGGGGGCGATGAAGGAGCCGTAGGCCGCCACCGCCGACGTCCAGCCGAGCACCGGTCCCGCCTGCACGCGGTCGAAGATCACCCCGACCGTGCGGAAGGTCGAGCCATTGCCGATGCCGCTCGCGGCGAACAGCACGACGAACACCGCGAGGAACTGGGTGAAGTAGGCCTCCGGCGTGGCGGAGTGGTAGGCCTGCATCAGCACGTATCCAGCATAGACCGAGGCGGCGACCATGACAGCCGAGATGACCTGGGTGACGATGGAGCCGCCGACCTTGTCCGAGATCCAGCCGCCGACGGGGCGGATCAGGGCGCCGACGAAGGGGCCGATCCAGGCGTATTGCAGCGCCGAGGGGGCGTGCGGATTCTTGGCGTGCACCCAGGCGCCCGTCGCGGCGTCGAGGGTGTGGCTGTCGCCGAAGATGACGGTGATCGACAGCGGCAGGGCCATCGAGAAGCCGATGAACGAACCGAAGGTGACCAGGTAGAGCGCCGTCATCGACCAGGTGTGGCGGTTCTTGAAGATGGCGAACTGCTTGGCGATGTTCTCCTTCATGGTGCCGAACGCCGCGAGCTTGAGGATCAGCAGCGTGACGACGATGATCAGCGGCATCGCCACCCACATGTTGAGGATGCCGAGGCCCGTCGGCGCAGGCAGGTAGAGATAGAGGCCGCCGATGGCCGGGACGAAGACCAGGGTGTAGAGCCAGGTGACCTTGATGAAGGCGAACAGCGTGCCGCCGATGTCGGGCGAGACCGACAGCAGGTTGTTCATGCCGAACCACGCGATGACGCCGAGGGGAACCAGCGAGAGCACCCAGGTGAGGCCGGCGTTCTGGATGTAGGTCGGCGTGCCGGCGACGATCTTGCCGAAGATCCAGCCGCTGTCCTTCACCAGCGTCATCGGCTCGCCGCCCAGCGCGCCGAACACGCTCACGGTCATCACCAGCGGGATCAGGATCTGCATGGTCGTCACGCCGAAGTTGCCGAGGCCCGCGTTGATCCCGAGCGCGGTGCCCTGCAGACGCTTGGGAAAGAAGGTGCTGATGTTGGACATCGAGCTGGCGAAGTTGCCGCCGCCGACGCCCGACCACAGCGCCATCAGCTGGAAGGTCCACAGCGGCCAGTCGGGATGCTGCAGCACGATGCCGGTGCCGATCGCCGGCGCCAGCAGCATCGACGTCGTCAGGAAGATGACGTTGCGCCCGCCCGCCAGGCGGATGAAGAAGGAGGAGGGGATGCGCATGGTCGCGCCGGCGAGGCCGGAGATCGCGGTCAGCGTGAACAGCTCGTCCTTGCTGAACGGGAAGCCCAGGTTGGACATCTGCACGGTGATGATGCCCCACATCAGCCATACGGCGAAGCCGCACAGCAGGGCCGGGACCGAGATCCACAGGTTGCGGTAGGCAATCTTCTTGCCGGTCGTTTCCCAGAAGGCCGGGTCTTCCGGGTTCCATTCCTTGATGTTGATGGACATGCTGCGCTCCTGCTTGGGGAAGGGGTTATTCGAGGGTGTCTGCCGCCGCAGACTTGATCACGGGCACCTTGCGCACCTCGGTGAGATACATCCAGATCAGCGAGACCCAGGTGACGCCGTACAGCAGCATGAAGATGCCGCTGTTGATGCCGGTGAGGTCGACGATGGCGCCGAACAGGATGGGGAGGACGAAGCCGCCGAGGCCGCCCATCAGCCCGACGATGCCGGAGATGACGCCGATGTTGTGCGGATACTCGTCCGAGATGTACTTGAACACCGAGGCCTTGCCGAATGCCCACGCCAGCCCGAGGATGAACAGCAGCGCGGTGAACGCCCAGACGTTGAGCCCGATGTGGAGGGCGACGTCGCCCTTGGTCGTGCGGACCACCATGTCGGTCTGCGGGTAGGAGAGCAGGAACAGGCAGATCCACGACACCCACATGACCCACCAGGTCAGCCGATGGGCGCCGACGCGGTCCGAGATCCAGCCGCCGACCGCGCGCATCACCCCGCCCGGCAGCGAGAATGCCGCCGCCATCAGCGCGGCGGTCTGGATCGAGAAGCCGTATTCGGAAATGAAGTACTTCGGCATCCACAGCGCCAGCGCGACGTAGCCGCCGAACACGATCGAGTAGTACTGCGAGAGCTTCCAGACGTTCGGGTCCTTCAGCGCGGCGAGCTGCTGGCGGACCGTGACGTGGCCCGGGACGTGGTGCGCGGTGTCGGTGTAGGTGAAGATCCAGAACAGGATCGCCATCGCGAGCATGCCGATCGCGTACACGTGGGGAACCGACTGCCAGCCGTAGGCGACCACCAGCGACGGGGCGACGATCTTGGTCAGTGCCGCGCCCGAGTTGCCGGCGCCGAAGATCCCCATCGCGAAGCCCTGGCGCTGCTTGGGGAACCAGCGTGCGACGTAGGCGATGCCGACCGAGAACGAGCCGCCGGCCGCGCCGACGAAGAGGCCGAGCAGGAGGAACTGCCAGTATTGCGTGGCGTAGCCAATGAGCCAGATCGGCACCACCGTCGACAGCATCAGGACGAAGAACACGATGCGCCCGCCCAGCTTGTCGGTCCACATGCCGAGCGGCAGGCGGATCAGCGAGCCGGTGAGGACGGGGGTGGCCACCAGGATGCCGAACTCGGTTTCGTTGAGCCCCAGCAGCTTCTTGATCGGAATGCCGATGATGGCGAACATCATCCAGGCCGCGAAACACGCCGTGAACGCGAGGGTGCTCAGGGTGAGCACGGAAAACTGTTTCTGCGCATGGGTGGCCATGATCGCTCCTCTTCTGCGATTACGGATTCGTTTATCCGAATAGCTGACTGCAGTGTATGCGCATAAGACCGGAAGAAAAGGAGGGGAATTCGCATGGAGCGAACCGTCCTACCTCCAGCGAGGTAGACGGGGTAGGCGGCTAAGGCCTCGCTGCGCAAGGGGAAATCGGAACGGCACCGCGTGCGCATCGCGGGCCGGGGTCATTCGGGGTATCCCTTCGGACGCGTCCGCAGCCCGCCGTGGCGTGGTATATTTTCCTCGAACGAAGCGCCCGCCGAACGGAGCAGCCGGTTGCGGTGAGCGGCGCGCGGTGCCGATGTCCCACCCTTTTCGAGAAGCAGCAACCTTTCAACTGACCCTGGAGGAAACGGAAATGAAGAAGACTTCACTCGTACTGGCACTGTCGCTCGCCGCGCTGTTGGGCGCCTGCGGCAAGCAGGAGAGCCCCCCCGCCGAAGCCCCGGCACCCGCCCCGCAAGCGGCAGCGCCTGCGGCACCCGAGGCCGCCGCACCCGCAGCCCCCGAAGCTGCGGCGCCCGCTGCAGCGGCCGCAGAACCGAAGGCCGAAGGCAGCGACGACGTCGGCAAGAAGGTCTTTGGCGCCGTCTGCTCGATGTGCCATGCGTCCGGCGCCGCCGGTGCGCCGAAGTTCGGCAACAAGGAGGAGTGGGGCCCGCGCATCGCCCAGGGCAAGGACGTGCTGTACAAGCATGCGCTCGAGGGCTTCACCGGCTCCAAGGGCATGATGCCTGCGCGTGGCGGTTCCGCTACGCTGAAGGACGACGAGGTGAAGGCGGCAGTGGACTACATGGTGCACAAGGCCCAGGAGTAAACCGGCGGGACGCGCCCATCCGGGCGCGCGACGAGGAAACGGGGGAGATCGCATCTCCCCCGTTTCTTTTTGGCGGCTTGCGCCGGCTCAGTGCTGATGCGGCGCGCCGCGATAGAGTCCCTGCAGCACCGCAGGCGTGATCTGGGCGGCCGCGACGACCGCACCGCCGTGACGCCGCGCGAAGGCAGCGGCCGCATCGCGGCTCGCGAACGCGGGGAGGTCGGCCGTCCGCATGGGGCCGCGTGCCTCGGAACCCTGCACGAAGAAGGCAGCGGGGGCATCGATCCACTGGCCGCTTTCCACGTCGCGGACGTAGCGGGCGATGACGTCACCGCGCGTGTAGCGGCGGTCGTAATGGTCGACCCGCTGCAGGAAGACGAACAGGTCGATCGGCGAGTCGAAGTAATGCACGGCGCCGTCGCGGAAGATGACCTGCGCGCTCCAGTGCGGATGGCGGGCCGGATACATGCCGCACACCGGGCAGCGTGCGCCGGCGGGGATCGGGCGCGGCGCGATCATTGGCAGGCCCGACGCCGGGTCGTAGGGCGTGGCGGGCGCGACGATGCAGAGGTCGTTGCGGATCACCTTCGGCTTGCCCGTCGGGGGCGCGTCGCCGAGCAGCAGCGGCACGACGAGCGCGGCGGCTCCCAGCGAGAGCAGCGCCGCCCGTGGGTTCATGGCGCGACGCGGGAACCGAGCGTCGGGTCGTCGAGCAGGGCCCGGATCAGCTGCGCGAGGTTCGCTTCAGGCGCGGCGCCGGGCTGTGTGACCGGGTCGGCCACGACGCGCCCGGCGGCATCATGGAAATGGTTGGGAAAGGTCGCCAGCCCGCGGTGGAGCGGCGCCGTGTCGATCCCGGATTCGGCCTCGCCGTGGCGCCAGCGCAGCGAATAGGCGTCCGGCGCGGCATAGCGCACGTCCAGCGTCACGCCGTTGCTGAGGCGCACGATCATCACGTCCTGCTTCTGCTCGATGGGCCCGTCGAGGGCGTCCGGAAACGCCTGTTCGAGCGTCGCGCCGAGTTCGATGTGAAGGCTCATGTCCGGTTGGCCTCCTGCAGGCTTTCGGCCAGCGCGGCACGGGCGGCATCGCGCGTGTCGGCGAGAATGCGCGCCGCGAGGTAGTACTCGTAGGTGGGATGCTCGTCCGCCTCGCCCGCCTCGATGCGCGCCAGCAGCGCCGCTTCGTCGGCCACGTCATGGGCGGCGAGGATCGCATTGCGATTCTCGCGGAGTTCGTAGGACAGCCTCGCCAGCTCCTCGATGGCCGTGGCGAGCTCGAAATCGATGCTTTCGAAGAATTCGGGCATGGCAATCACATGTTCCTGTCGTGGAGCACGCCGCCATCCAGCACCACCATGTCGGGGGTGATGTCGGCGAACCGGTAGACCTTGCCGCCATACTGGGCGGCGAACTTCGCCGCGTCCTGCTCGCGCGCGAAACTGGCGATGGTCGGCCCCATCGAGCCTTCCCGCTTGCTGCCGAAGACATAGTACGCCGTCTTGGCGTCGATCCAGTGGCCGCGCGGCGCATCCCAGTCGGCCACGCCCATGTCCTGCACGAAAATCCCGGTCACCTTGCGCACCTGTTCCGGCGTCAGGTAGATGTGAAACATCTCCACCGTGTCGCAGAAGAAGTCGGGCGCCTTCTGTCCGGAATAGAAGATCTGCGCCTTGGGGCCCGGGTAATCGGCGAGCAGCATGCCGTCGAGCGTGCACGACGTATTGCGGTCGAAGTCCTGCGGGGCCACGGCGTCGGTATGCGCCGACTGGCCACAGCCGGCAAGCAGGGCGGCCATCAGGGCCGCGGACACGAGTCGTCGTCTAACGGGGGTCATTTGCGGAATCTCCAGCTTGCGATCACGAGGGGAACTGCGATCCAGCCCAGCATCACCAGGCCCAGCAGCCACGGATCGGCCAGGGTTGGGGGAAAAACGGTCGCCAGTCCGTACAGGGTCCGGACGTCGTCGAGGGAAAAGATGTTGAGGATGCGGAACACGTCCGCGGGGTTGGCGAGCAGCAGGTAGGCGAACAGGTCGCCGCCCCACTGGCCGCCCGTCACCACCAGCGCGCCGAGCAGCAGCAGGTCGAACACGAGGACGAAGAAGAACCAGGTCGCGATCGCGAATCCCGACGCCCGGGTGCGGTCGGCCGCGAAGGTCGACAGCATGACCGCGAGGCTCAGGAAGGCG
Organism: Thiobacillus sp. SCUT-2; assembly: GCF_035621355.1. Taxonomy (NCBI): domain Bacteria; kingdom Pseudomonadati; phylum Pseudomonadota; class Betaproteobacteria; order Nitrosomonadales; family Thiobacillaceae; genus Thiobacillus; species Thiobacillus sedimenti. The sequence goes on from NZ_CP141769.1 coordinate 1,357,476, forward strand.
CAGCCCAGCAGCACCGAGCTCAGCATGAAGCCGAAGTAGTGGAACAGCGCGGCAAGCTCGAGCTTGGTCGACAGCACGATCGCCACCAGGCCGAAGCCTGCGACGGTCGAGAAGGTGAGTGCACCGGCGAGCCCGAGGTACTTGCCGAGCAGCAGTTCCAGCCGGGTGATCGGCATCGACAGCAGCAGGTCGAGCGAACCGCGCTCGCGTTCGCCGACGATGGCGTCGAAACCCAGCACGAGCGCGATCAGCGGGATCAGGTAGATGACCAGGCTCACCAGGCTGGCGATGGTCACGTCGATCGAACGGAAGCCGACGGTGCCCTGCTGGGCGGCGCCGAAGTAGGCGATGACGAGGGCGAAGGCGGTGAACACCAGCGCGACGGCGAGCACCCAGCGGTTGCGGATGCGATCCCAGAATTCCTTGCCGGCAATGGTGGCGATCTGTCTGAATTCCATGTCGTCCCTTCAGTCGGCAAAGCCGAAGAACACATCCTCGAGCGAGGGTTCGCGCACCGTCAGGTCGCGCACCTGGCCATCCAGGCGCGCGAGCGCCTCGATCACCGCCATCTTCGACTGGCGCCCGCACTGCACGCGGACGTGGTCGTCGTGGGCCTCGACCGCCTCGACCTCGAGATGCGCGAGCACCGCGCGCACCGCCTCGAAATCCTCCGGCGCGACCCGGACCGTGAACGACAGGGGCAGGTCCATCTGTTCGCGCAGCGACTGGACCGTCCCGGTGGCCTGGATCTTCCCGGCCGCCATGATCGCCAGTCGGTCCACGCGTTCCTGGATCTCGGCCAGGATGTGCGAGGTGATCACCACGGTGACGCCTTCGCTGCGCAACTGGCGCAGCGTCGTGTAGAAGCCCCGGATCGCCTCGGGGTCGAGCCCGTTGGTCGGCTCGTCGAGGAACAGCAGGCGCGGCTTGCCGAGCAGTGCCTGGGCGAAGCCGAGGCGCTGGCGCATGCCCTTGGAGTATTCGCGCACCCGCCGCCGCGCCGCGTGCGCAAGGCCCACGCGCTCGAGGATCGGCCCGATCTCGGCGGGCGAGGCGCCCTTCAGCTGGGCGAAGAACTGCAGGGTCTCGGCGCCGGTGAGATTGTCGTACAGCACCACGTTCTCCGGCAGGTAGCCGACGCTGCGGCGGACCGCGCGGAAATCGCGGCCGGTGACCGGCGCGCCGCCGATGCGGATCTCGCCGCCGGTGGCCGGGATCAGGCCGAGCATCATCTTGAACAGCGTGCTCTTGCCGGCGCCGTTGTGGCCGATGAGGCCGAACAGTTCGCCGGCGCGGATGTCGAGGTCGACGCCGTCGACCGCGTGGACGGCGCCGTAGTGCTTGCGGGCCCCGCGCGCGACGATCACCGGCGTGCCGGGTTCAGCGGGGGGAAGAGAAGAGTTTGCCACGCCATTGGCTCCAGTCGGGGTTGTGCGGCTGCATCCGCGGCTTCGGGTCGACGATGCTCGGCGCCCGCAGCAGCGGGAACTGCTGGGCGACGAGACGCAGCGTCTGCACCGCAGGGCTGGCGAGCAGCAGCTTCATCAGCGGATGGCGCCACGACAGGTAGTCGACCATGTCGTTCGCCTCGTAGGGCACGTCGCCGATGCCGTCGCCGTTGCGGTCCCAGCCCACGTAGTTGCTCCAGTAGTTGCCGCTCCAGGTCTGGTCGCGGGCGGCGACGTACTTGATCTGGGTGCGGTTCATGATGAAGTCGTTGCCTTCCGCCTTGTTGCGGTAGGAGCCCGCCCACAGGTGCACGCCGACGTTGTTGTCGATCACGAGGTTGTTGCGGATGGTGTTGTACTCGGCATCGTAGATGAAGAAGCCGCGGTTGTTGCCGGCGACGACGTTGCCTTCGATCAGCGAATCCTGGATGGTGCGCAGCATGATGCCGTGGTCGGAATTGCCCCACGCCCGGTTGTTCCGCACCACCTGGTTGCGCACCTCCATCAGCGCGAGTCCACCGCGGTTGTGGTAGACGTCGTTGCCCTCCCACACGTTGTAGTAGGAATTCATGTAGTGCGTGCCGTAGCGCGCGTCGTGGATGCGGTTGTCGCGGAAGACCGCGTGGTGGGAGACGTCCACGTAGATGCCGTCGCGTACGAAGCTGATCTGGTTGCCGACGATGCGGGCGCCGGTCGTGTTGTAGAGCTCGATGCCGTTGCCGCGGCGCGCCGACTGGTAGTCGCGCTTGCCGGTGATGACGTTGCTGCGGATCTCGACGTCCTTGACCTTCTCGATCCACAGGCCGAAGAGATTGTAGGTGAGATCGCAGTTGCGCACGGCGGCCCGGTCGGCGCCGGGCTGGATGTAGATGCCGGCATTCTGGGCGACCAGGTCGTCGCCCGAGTCGCGCACGATCATTCCTTCGATGGCGACGTCGGTCGCGGTGATCCGGATCGTGTCGCCCTTGAGGCCGCCGCTCAGCGTGGGGCGGTCGATGCCTCTCAGCGTGAGCGGCTTGTCGATGCGGAGGTTTTCACGGTACAGGCCGCGCTCCACGCGGATCTCGTCGCCGGGGCGGGCCCGGGCGACGGCCGCGCCGATCGACTGGCCCGGCTGGACCATGAGAACGGCGGCGCCGGCGGGCGGGGCGTGCAGCAGGCAGGCCAGCGCGCCAAGGACAACCGCATGCCATGCGACGGGCTGACGCGGCGGGCGGGCCCGCGCGGCGGCGTCAGGGCGCCCAGTCAGAAGAACCATTGAAACGACGGCAGGCCTTGAAGGAGATCCAGTATGCCAGCACCCTTCATGATGAGGAACAGCGCCGCGGCGATCAGCAGGTTCTTGAACGACACGTAGGCCGCCATGTCCGCCCACGACGCCGGACGCAGGTTGCGTCCCCACCACGGGCCGTCCTTGACGTAGGGCTTGCAGCGCATGCGCACGAGCAGCTCGTAGACGCTCCAGCCCACCCACCAGCCGAGCACGATGCCGGGGCCGATGCGGCCGGCCGCGCCGAGGATCCAGACCCAGGTCACGAGCGCGGTGAGGGCGAAGGTGGTCGCCTGCAGCAGGATCGGCTGCTGGAACACCTTGCGGCTCCACGGGAACAGGTGATCGAACAGTTCCTGCCCCACGAAGGCGGGCAGGCTTGGCGCCGCGGCCGCGGGGGCGGCCGCCACCGGCTTGATCGGGATGTAGTAGCCGTTGGCGCCGATCGGCGTGAGCGGCTCGCCGGCCTTGGTGCGGCGCTTGCGCTCCTGGACGAGCGGCGGGCACGCATGGGGATCGTAGTAGAGCACCTGGCAGTCGAGGCACAGCAGGCATTCGCGCTGGTCGATGCGGCCGCTGTCGTCGATCGCCTGCGAGCCGCAGCCCACCTGGCACGCCGCGCACGGTCCGCATTCCTTCTTGCGCTTGAGACCCCACCAGCGGAACGTCGACGGCACGGCGAGCGCGGCGCCGAGCGGGCACAGGTACTTGCAGAAGGGCCGCTCGAAGAAGATCGAGGCGACGAACAGGAACGCCCAGAACGTCACGAAGGGCCAGCTGCGGTTCCACACGCCGACCAGGAAGGTCGTCTTGAACGGCTCGACTTCGGCGAGCTTCTCCGCCATCCCCATCGAATAGAAGGACACCGCAAGCAGGACGGTGAAGACGCCGTACTTGATCCACTTGAGGCGGTCGTGCCAGCGCTGCGGCAGCAGGTGGCGCTGGTAGCGCTTGAGGCCGATCTTGCGCGCCACGTGGTAGGCGAGTTCCGCGAGCGAGCCGTAGGGGCACATCCAGCCGCAGAACATGCCGCGTCCCCAGAAGAACACGGTCACGATGATGAAGATCCAGAACAGGAACACGAAGGGATCGGAGAGGAAGAGCTCCCAGCGCCATTCGAACAGGATCGCGTGGAACCAGGTGAGCACCTGGGTGATCGAGGGAACCGCCAGCAGATGGAAGCCGACGAAGCCGATCGAGGAAATCCACAGCAGGTATTTCGGGATGTCCTTCCAGCGCTTGTCCTTGTGGGTGGAGCGGCGCACCAGCTTGTCGCGCAGCGCGTAGACGGTGCCCGCTGCGGCGAGCCACAGGAGGAACAGCACGACCTCGAGCTTGCGCGTCTTCCACACCTTCACCCAGGTCGGCTCCGGCTTGACGATCTCCGGCCGCCCGCCCACGAGGTAGCGGGCCGGCAGCCAGTACTCGCGGTCGAAGTTGACGAAGGTCTTGGCGCCGGTCTGGCGATCCACCTTGTTGGCGAGATAGATCAGCCGCCACGGATAGGCCGCGCTGAATGCCGGCGAATGGATGATGAAGATCGCCGATTCCTTGTAGGCCGGCGCACCGGCGGCCTCGATCCCATACAGGTTGAGGTAGTCGAGGTCGCGGAAGGTGAACGCGTCCATGTCCTGGGAGACCTGCACACGATCGTAGATGCCGCCGCGGACGAAGCCCGAGCCCTTGAACGAGCCGGTGCCGTTGGCGATCAGGAAGATGGCGTGCTCGCCCGGCTTGAGCTTGGACATCAGCGCGGCATAGCCGTGCTCGCCCAGCACGCTGCGCCCGATCGTCGGCTCGTTGAGATAGCCGAAGTAGATGTCGATGTAAGGCTGGCCGTTGGGTTCGAGGCCGAGTTCCTCGGGCCTGACCTTGAGCTCCTGTACGCCGCCTTCCTTGAGCAGCGCTTGCCAGTCGAGCGTGCCGGCGACATCGGTGAATTTCGCCTGGGGCCGGATCGTGGGCTTGACGATGCCCACCTGCTTGGCGACTTCCAGTCCACTGCGCAGGATGACCTGGTTTTCCGCGATGACGGTGACGGTGGCGCCGGAAATCGCGTCGACGCCGATCATGCCCTCGCCCGGGCGCGCGCTGCCGACCTCGATCTTGGCGCCGACGAACTTGCCGAGATACTGCTTGACGAACTTGGTCAGCTCCGACTCCGGGATGCCGACCAGCAGGATCGGCTCGGAGTGGCGCAGCACCCGCACGCCGGTGATGATGCCCTTGGTGTCCATGCCGATCAGGGTCACGACGGGCTTGCCCGAGTAGGCGGGGATGTCGACCACGTCGGTGGAGAGGAAGACATAGCCGACGAGCTTGCGGCCCTTCTTCTCGCCGTGGTGCTCCTTGTCGCCGTTGGCGCCGTTCTCTTCATGCTCATCCGAGGTCGTCCGGTAGGCCTCGACGTAGGACGGCTTGCCCATGCGGGGGGAGAAGCTGTCGGCGCCGGGCATGACGTCCTTGCAGGGAACGTACTTGCAGAGATCGGGGTCGCTGGAGAGTTCGGCAGGGAGCGGGGCTTCGTAGCTTCCCGCCAGCGCCAGGCCGGGGGCGCAGCACAAGACCACCAGGGTCGCGAAACGGACGGCCAGGCGTGCAAGAGAATTCATCAGAGGTATCGCCAAGAGTTGAACATCAAGCGGGCGCTCGCTTCCTCGAGGCCCGAGCGGCCGCCGGTCGCATGGCCGGCGGGCCGCCAGGTCGTGCACTGCCCCGCGTTACGCGGGGCAGCGGCGCGGATCACGCCTCGACAAGCATGCGGCTGCGCATCTCCAGGTGCAGAGCATGACAGAAGTTGGTGCAGTAGCACCAGTAGACGCCGGGCTTGTCGGCAATGAAGGTGACCGACTGCGTCTGCTGCGGGTTGACGATGAACTGGATGTCGTACTTCGGAATGGCGAAGCCGTGGGTCAGGTCCTCGACCTTGTCGTGGTTGGTGAGGATGATGGTGACTTCGTCGCCCTTCTTGACCTTGAACTCGCGCAGGCTGAAGGCTGGCGCCTGGCTGGTGAGCTTGATGGTCACCTTCTTGCCGTTGCGGAAGACGCCGGAGTCCTTCGGGTCCTTCACCGCGTGGGGGAAGTCGTCCAGGTTGTAGACCTGGCGCGTCTTGATGATGTCGCGGCGAACGATGATGGAATCGTGCGGCTCCGAGTACACCGAGTGGTCGGCGACCAGCTTCATCTTGTCGCCGCTGATGTCGATCAGCTGCGCCGTCTCGGCGTGGAGCGGGCCGACCGGCAGGAAACGGTCCTTGGAGAACTTGTTGTCCGAGATGAAGTACTTGCCGTCCGATTCCTTGGTCTCGCCCATCGAGGTGAAGCCGTGGCCCGGCTGGTAGTGCACGTCGATGCGGTCCAGCACGACCTTGGCCTGCTTGTCGCCCTTGAACGCCTTGATCGCGGCGTCCACGTTCCATTTCACGATCTGGCTGTCGAGGAACAGCGTGGTGTAGGCGTTGCCCTTGTTGTCGAAGCCGGTGTGGAGCGGGCCAAGGCCGATCTCGGGCTCGGCGACGACCGCATCGCGCGGGTTGGCCAGCTGCCCGTCGAACCACTTCAGCACCAGGGCGTGCTCGATGACCGAGGCGGTCGGCGACAGCTTGCCCGAGCAGGCGTAGTACTTGCCGTCGGGGCTGATGTTGACGCCGTGCGGGTTCTTCGGAATCGGCACGTAGCAGGTCAGCGCCGTCTTCGGATCCTGGTTGGCGGCCTTGGTACCGTCGACCACGGGGACCTTGGAGCCGGCGATGGTCTTGAACTTGCCGGCCTTCACCGCCTCCTCGATGCGGGCGACGTTGAAGAACAGGCAGGCATCCATCTCGGATGCCATCATGTCCTCGTAATGCAGCCCCATCTCGGTGTTGTACTGGTTGGTGCAGGTCAGCTTGCCGTCATAGGAGGTGGCGACCAGGTCGCAGTTGCCGTCGATCAGCACCTGCCAGCGCACGTCCATCGTGTTCGAATCCACGCAGGTGAAAATCGAGCGGTACTTGCTGCCGTCTTCCAGGTCACGCCCGTCGTTGGGCAGGGGAATCGAGAACTCGCCGCCGCAGAAGACGCGGGTGGTGTGGTTGATGTTGGGGTCGACCGGATCACGCTTGTCGGGGAAGGTGCCGTGGAAGCCCTGGACGTTCGGCAGCTCGGTGATCTTGTCGGTTTCCATGGTATCCATGCGGACGCGTGCGAGGCGGCCGTGGATCTTGTCGTTGACGAACATGTACTTGCCGTCGTAGACGCCGTCCGTGTAGGACTGGTGGAGGTGGTGCGTGTCGCCCGTGTGGTATTTCAGCGTGCCGTCGGGCTTGGTGCCGATGATCGCCTTCGATTCGTTGGTGATGCCCCAGCCGACCAGCGCGTCCATGTTGAAGACGGGGATCCGCTTGAGCTCGCGGCCCGAGGGAATGCCGTAGATGCGCACTTCGCCCGAGTGGCCGCCGCTGGAGAAGGAGTAGTACTCGTCGAGCTGGCCCGGCGGCACTTCGTACTTGCTGTAGTCGACCGCGCCGGCCGCAGCCGCCGGTGCGGCGCCGCCGGTCGCTGCCGGAGCCGCCGCCTCCTTCTTGTTGCAGGCGGACAGCCCCAAGGAGAGACCCGCGCCGGACAGGCCGACCAGCGCGGCCGTGTTCATGAATTTGCGGCGACCCAGATCGGGCGGCGTGTCGGAGAGTTTGCTATCGTCCTGTGTCATGTCCTATTGACTCCCTGTCTCAGGTGGAACCGGCACGCCATCCCGGACGGGGACGACGCACGCGCATGGTGCGAAACACGCAGGAGGCCCTGGGGCCGCCTGCCGATGCGACAAAATGTCGCACTTGGAACATAGCATAAAAAGCAGAGAAAATGATCCTTAATTGTGGTCAGCGATCCGCGACGGTGCGTGCTTCCCCGGGGAAGGGAAGGCGCTGCGCCGCAGGGGAGGTAGGCGGTTAAGCCCCTGTTTTTGCGCAAGCTGCCCCGATCGTTGCTGGCATCCGCCGTGCCGGCTTAATCCATTGGAGGTACTCCCTTATATCCGGGCGCGAAGGGCCCCGGTGCGAGCGGGAAAGCATGAGAGAACGACGCGGATTCCTGCAGCATTCCCTGCTGCTCAAGCTGGGCGGGGCGCTGGCGCTGATTGCCTGCTTCGCCATCCTAGGCATGGCCAGCTCGGGCATCATCGCGGAATCGGTCCAGGGCAGCAGCGAGGCGATCAACCAGGCAGGCAGCCTGCGCATGCAGGCCTACCGCATGAGCAGCCTGGCGCTGGCTGCACGTCCGGGTGACGGGACCCGGGCGGCTGCGGCGATGGAGGAGGCGATCGCGAAATTCGACGCGACGCTGCGCGATCCGCACATTACGTCGACGATGTCGCGGCAGGGCGACACCGCGCTCGCTGCCAGCTACGCCAGCGTGCAGGATGCCTGGACGCAGCGCATGAAGGCGCGCTTCGCGGCGGTCGCCCCGGGCGGCGGCGACGCCGGCGGCGCGGCGCTGATCGACGACACCACGCGCTTCGTCGGCCAGATCAACGATCTGGTCAAGCAGATCGAGCGCGATACCGAGGACAAGATCCTCGTCCTGCGCATGGTGCTGGGGGCGGCGCTGCTGATGACGCTGCTGGTCGGCGCCTTGACCCTTTACCTGGCGCGCAACGACCTGATCCTGCCGTTGCGCGACCTGCTGGCCTTCGCCGCCCGCGTCGGCCAGGGGAACCTCGCGGTGCGCACCGAGCACACCGGGAGCGACGAGTTGGGGCGGCTCGGCCAGGCCTTCAACCACATGGCGGAAGACCTCTCCAAGCTGTATCAGAACCTCGAAGCGCGGGTGGAGGAGAAGACCGCCGAGCTCACCATCGCCAACCGTTCGCTGGAGCTGCTCTATCATTCGATCGCGCGCCTGTACAACGGGCCGGTGGCGCCGGAAACCTACGCCATCCTGCTGAAGGATCTGGAGAACGTGCTGGGCGTCGGGCACGGGCTGGCCTGCCTGGTGGAATCCGGAGGCTCCCGCGCGCGCGTCATCGCCAGCACGCTGCATCCGGAAACGGGCGATCCCGACCTGTGCGGCCTGATGAGCTGCGCCGAATGCCTCGCGCACCAGACGCTCGACGTCCTGCCGCTGCGCGACGGGCGGCGCGTGCTGACGCTGCCGTTGAAGGACGCCGAGCACCACTACGGCGTGCTGCAGCTCGACATGCCGCCGGGGCGCGAGCTTGCGCCGTGGCAGATGCAGCTGCTGGACGCGCTGTCGCGCCACATCGGCGTCGCCATCGGCACGGCGCGCCGCATCGAGCAGAGCCGCCGGCTGTCGCTGCTGGAAGAGCGTGCGGCGCTGGCGCGCGAGCTGCACGACTCGCTGGCGCAGTCGCTCGCGTACATGAAGATCCAGGTGAGCCGCCTCAAGCCGCTGCTACCCGCGCCGGACGACGCGGGCGGCGGCGGGGAGGCGGCCGAGGTTCTGGCGGAACTGCGCGAAGGGCTCAACAGCGCCTATCGCCAGCTGCGCGAATTGCTGACCACCTTCCGCCTGCGCATCGAAGGCGAGGGCCTCGGCGCCGCGCTGCGCACCACGGTGGACGAGTTTTCCGGGCGCGGCGGCATCCCGATCACGCTGGAGGCCCATCTCGCCGGCTGCACGCTCAGCGCGAACGAGGAGATCCACACGCTGCAGATCGTGCGCGAGGCGCTGTCGAACGTGATCAACCATGCGCGGGCGCACGCCGCCGAGGTGCGGGTCGTCTGCAACAGCGACGGCTCCGTGTCGGCGACCGTCACTGACGACGGCATCGGCGTCCGGCAGGCCGCGGGCACCCACCATTACGGCATGGCCATCATGGAGGAACGCGCCCGGCACCTGGGCGGCCAGCTCACCGTGGAAAACCTGCCGACCCTGGGCGCGCGAGTCACGCTACACTTCACGCCGGGGCACGAACCCGAGCGTGCCGTTCCGATCCATCCCGTCCATCCGTCCTGACTTCGTCATGCAAGCGGCTTCCCCCCATACCATCCTGATCGTCGACGACCACCCGCTGTTCCGCAAGGGGGTGATCCAGCTCATCCAGGCCGACCCGGAATTCCGCTTCGTCGGCGAGGCCCCGAGCGGGCGCGAGGGCATCGAGCTTGCGCAGCGCCTGCAGCCGGACATGATTCTGCTGGACCTCAACATGAAGGACATGGACGGGGTCGAGGTCCTGCGGACCCTGAAGGAGGCGGGGCTCGATTCGCGCATCATCATGCTCACGGTGTCGGACCAGGCCGAGGACCTGATCGCCGCGCTGCAGGCCGGTGCCGACGGCTACCTGCTGAAGGACACGGAGCCCGAGGACCTGATGCAGCAGCTCGCCGAGGCCGCGCGCGGCAAGATCACGATCAGCGAGCGCCTGACCCAGCTGCTCGTCGTGTCCCTGCGCGAGAAGAGCCGTCCCGTCACCCCGTCCGAGGCGGGGCTCACCGAGCAGGAAAGCCGCATCCTCGAGCATCTCGTCGACGGCAAGAGCAACAAGCTGATCGCGCGCGACATGGGCATCGCCGAGGGCACCGTGAAGGTCCACGTGAAGCATCTCCTGAAGAAGCTCAACCTCCGCTCGCGGGTCGAGGCCGCGGTGTGGGCCGACCGCTGCCGCCGCCAGGCCAAGCCCTGACGCCTTGCTTTTTCGGACCGGTCCCTCTTCAATGAAATCGAGGGATTCCGGAACGCGCAAGGAGGACATGATGCCCATCGGCGAAATCTGCAACCGCGAAGTCGTCATCGCGGAGACGTCGCTCCCCGTCACCGAAGCGGCGCAGCTGATGCGCGCCCATCACGTCGGCGACCTCGTCGTCGTCGAGGAGCGCGCGGGGCGCCGTCACCCCGTCGGCATCGTCACCGACCGCGACATCGTCGTCGAGGTGGTGGCCGCGGGTGTCAATCCGGAGGCGCTCAAGGTCGGCGACATCATGGGATCCGACGTGGCGACGGTGCGCGAAGGCGAAGGGCTGTTCGAGGCGCTGCGCTACATGCGCGACAAGGGCGTGCGGCGCATGCCGGTGGTGGACGCCGCGGGCGGGCTGGTCGGGATACTCACGCTCGACGACCTGCTGGGCCTGCTGGCGGAAGAGATGATGGAACTCGCCAAGCTGGTGTCGCACGAACGGCAGCGCGAATCGGTGGCGCGCCACTGAACCGTTTCGGACGCCGGCCAGCGACGCGAGCGCTGCGCTATCGCGCCTAGCGGCCGGGATCAGTCCGGCCCGCCGGCTCGGGCGGCGCCGTCCGTCCACCCGCATTCTTCAGCAGCTGCACGCTGGCAGCGAGGCGGCGGCTGTGGATGTCCACCGCACCGCGTTCCGCCGCGAGCTCCTGGGCCTGGGCGGTGATCACGTTGAGCGCGCTGATCGTGCCGGCGCGATATTGATCCTCCGCGATCTCGCGGGCACGGCGGGCCGCCGCCAGCGTCTGCTCCTGTTCGCCGGTTTCCCGTTCGAGCAGGCGGGCGGCGGCGAGGTTGTCCTGCACTTCCTGGAAGGCGGTCAGCACGGTCTGCCGGTAGACGGCCACGGCCTGGTCGTAGCCGGCCCGCGCCTGTTCGACACCCGCGCTGCGTGCGCCGCCGTCGAACAGCGTCATCGCGAGGCTGGGACCGAGCGACCAGAGGCGGTTCGGCGCATCGAACAGGCGGGCGAGCGCGCTCGCCCGCCCCCCGGCCGTGGCGCCCAGGTCGACCAGCGGATAGTAGGCCGTCTGCGCGAGGCCGATCTGCGCATTGGCGGCGGCGGCCAGGCGTTCGGCCGCGGCGAGGTCGGGACGCTGCTCCAGCAGGGTCGACGGGAGCAGGGTCGGGGCGGGCGGAACGGCCGGCAGCGGCGCACGCGCTTCGGCCGGGGCGGCCTTGCCGCCCAGCAGCGCCGTCAGGGCGTGTTCGAGCTGCGCCCGCTGCAATTCGATTTCGCTGAGCTGCGTGCGGACCGTGCCGAGCTGGGTCTCGGCCTGGGCGATGTCGAGGCGCGACGCGACCCCGGCGGCATAGCGGTCGCCGGTCAGCGCGAGGAAGCGGGCGTAGGCGGCCTGGGTGCGCTGCAGGAGGCGGTGCTGCGCGTCGGCCGCGCGCAGCTGGAACCAGGTCTGCGCCAGCAGCGCCTGGGTCGACAGCCGCGCCGCCGCGAGATCGTCGGCGCTCGCCTCGGCGCGCGCCTGGGCGGCTTCGACGCTGCGGCGCACGCGCCCCCACAGGTCGATCTCCCAGCTGGCGCTGACGAGCAGGCTGACGCTGTCGGTGGTGGCGCCGGTGCTGTGGCTGCGGCTGGCCGCGGCGGACCCGGTGACGGTCGGGAAGCGCGCGGCGGCGGCGCTGTTCACGGCTGCGCGTGCCGCGCGGTATTGCGCCTCGGCGGCCTTGAGCGTCTGGTTGTCCACGACCACCTGCGCTTCGAGGCGGTCGAGTTCGGCGTCGCCGAAGACGCGCCACCAGTCGGCCGGGACCTCGAAGCGCCCCGGCTGCGTCGCGCGCCATTCGTCGCCGGCCTCGCTGAAGCGGGCGGGAAGCGCGACCTCGGGGCGGCGGTAGTCGGGGCCGACCGCGCAGGCGCCCAGGCACAGCAGGGGAAGAACCAGAATCAGGCGTGATCGCACGGGGGCTCCTTCAGGCGTTGTGCAGCGCCGGCACCGGCGGGGCCGGGCGGCGCATGACGAGGTTGCGCAGCCGGTCCATCAGCAGGTAGACGACCGGCGTAGTGTAGAGGGTCAGCGCCTGGCTGACCAGCAGGCCGCCGACGATGGCGATGCCGAGCGGGTTGCGCAGCTCGGCGCCGTCACCGCTGCCGAGCGCCAGCGGCACGGCGCCGAAGGTCGCGGCCAGCGTGGTCATCATGATCGGACGGAAACGCCGCTGCGCCGCACGATAGATCGCGCGCGCGGCGCTGACGCCGTGGCGGCGCTGGTGCCCGATCGCGAAATCGATCATCAGGATCGCGTTCTTCTTGACGATGCCGATCAGCAGGATGATGCCGATCAGGGCGATGACGTCGAACTCGTTGCCGAAGGCCATCAGCGCCAGCAGGGCGCCCACGCCCGCCGAGGGCAAGGTCGACAGGATGGTGATCGGGTGGATGAGGCTTTCGTAGAGCACGCCCAGCACGATGTAGACCGTCAGCAGCGCGGTCAGGATCAGGATCGGCTGGCTGGCGAGCGACTCGCGGAAGGCCTTGGCCGTGCCCTGGAAACTGCCGTGCACCGTGGTCGGCACACCCATCCGCCCGAAGGCACGGTCGATGGCGGCGGCGGCCTCGTCGAGCGACACGCCGGGCGCGAGGTTGAAGCTGATCGTCGTCGCGGGGAAGGTGCCCTGATGGTTGACCGCGAGCGGCGTATTCGTCGTCTCGATGTGCGCGATGTCGGACAGCGCGACCTGCCCGCCACCCGGCGTGCCGAACCAGACCGAGCGCAGCGTCTCCGGGCTGGCCAGCCATGCCGGTGCCAGCTCCATGACGACGCGGTACTGGTTGAGCGGGTTGTAGATCACCGACACCTGGCGCTGGCCGAAGGCGTCGTTGAGCGTCGCGTCGACCGCGCGCATCGTCAGGCCGAGGCTGGCCATGCGGTCGCGGTCGAACACCAGGCTGGTCTGCAGGCCCTTGGTCTGCTGGTCGGAGCTGACGTCGACGAGCTCGGGCAGGTTCATCAGCGCGCGCCGGATGCGCGGCTCCCAGGCGCGCAGGTCGTCTAGATGGTCGGCCTGCAGGGTGTACTGGTAGTTGGCGTTGCCCGGCCGGCCGCCGACGCGCACGTCCTGCGCCGGGCTGAGGAAGAGGCTCGCCCCCGCGACGCGTCCCAGCCTGGCGCGCAGCCGGCCGACGACCTTGTCCGCCCCGACCTTGCGTTCGCTCAAGGGCTTCAGCGTGACGAACATGAAGCCGGAGTTCTTCTGCCCGCCGCCGGTGAAGCCGACGACCGTATCGACGGCCGGGTCGCGCTGGACGATGGCCATCAGGTCGAGCATCTTCTGGCGCATCGCCTGGAAGGAGATGCTCTGGTCCGCCTGCACGATGCCGATGACGCGGCCGGTGTCCTGCTGCGGGAAGAAGCCCTTCGCGATCGTCGCGTAGAGATGCACGTTGAGCGCGATCGTCAGCGCCAGCAGAGCCAGCATGAGGCCGCTGTGGCGCAGCGACCAGGCCAGGCTGGCGCGATAGCCCGCCTTGAGCCGGCGCAGCAGGCGGGCGCTCCAGCGCGCCCAGCGCCCCGCAGGGGCCGCGGCCGGGCGCGGCTTGAGCAGGTGGGCGCACAGCATCGGCGTGGTGGTCAGCGAGACGAGCATCGACACCAGGATCGCGGCCGCCAGGGTGAAGGCGAACTCGCGGAACAGGCGGCCGACGATGCCGCCCATGAACAGGATGGGAATGAAGACCGCGACCAGCGAGAGGCTGATCGACACCACCGTGAAGCCGATCTCGCGCACGCCCGCCAGCGCCGCGTCGAACGGGCGCTTGCCGCCTTCGAGGTGGCGGCTGATGTTCTCGACGACGACGATCGCGTCGTCGACCACGAAGCCGGTGGCCACGGTCAGCGCCATCAGCGAAAGGTTGTCGATGCTGTAGCCGGCGAGGTACATGACCGCGCTGGTGCCGATCAGCGACACCGGGACGGCGAGGCCCGGGATCAGCGCCGCGCGCAGCCGGCGCAGGAACAGCAGCACGACGAGCAGCACGAGCCCGACCGCGATCGCGAGCGTGCGCTGGACTTCGTGCAGCGAGCCGCGGATCGTCGGGGTGCGGTCCATCACCACCTTGAGATCGATCGCCGCCGGGATCGACGCGCGCAGATGCGGCAGCAGCGCGTTGACCTGGTCGACGGTGTCGATGATGTTGGCGCCGGGCTGGCGATACAGGATCAGCAGCACCGCCGGCCGGCTGTTGGCGGCGCCGAAGTGGCGCACGTCCTGCACCGAATCGTCCACGGTGGCGACGTCGGCGAGCCGCAGCGGCGCGCCGTCGACGTAGCGCAGGATCAGCGGCCGGAAATCGGCCGCCGTGCGGCCCTGGTCGCTGGCGCCGAGCTGCCAGTGGCGCGCGCCGCGCTCGAGCGCGCCGAGCGGCCGGTAGGCGTTGCTGGCGGCGATGGCCGCGCGCACGTCCTCGAGCGCGAGGCCGTTATGGCTGAGCGCGGTCGGATTGAGTTCCACCCGCACTGCCGGCAGCGCGCCGCCGCCGATGTTGACCTGGCCGACGCCGGCGACCTGCGACAGCCGTTGCGCGAGCACGGTCGAGGCGGCGTCGTACATCTGCCCCGGCGACAGCGTGGCCGAGGTCAGCGACAGGATCATGATCGGCGCGTCGGCCGGGTTGACCTTGCGATAGGTCGGCATCGACGGCAGTCCCGACGGCAGCAGCGCCCGCGCCGCCTGGATCGCGGCCTGCACGTCGCGCGCGGCGCCGTCGATGTCGCGGCCGAGGTCGAACTGCAGCACCACGCGCGTGTTGCCGAGCGAACTGGACGAGGTGATCTCGGTCACGCCGGCGATGCGTCCGAGCGTGCGCTCCAGCGGCGTCGCCACGGTCGCCGCCATGGTCTCGGGGCTCGCTCCCGGCAGCGAGGCCTGCACCATGATGGTTGGAAAGTCGACCTGCGGCAGCGGCGCCACCGGCAGGCGGAAATACGCGACGATGCCCGCCAGCACGATGCCCAGCGTCAGCAGCGTCGTCGCGACCGGGCGCCCGATGAAGGTGGCGAAGAAATTCATGCCGGCTCCGCCGCGCCGCGGCGCCCGCCGAAGCGGGCCGACAGGCGGTCGAAGGCAAGGTAGATCACCGGCGTGGTGAACAGCGTCAGCACCTGGCTGACCAGCAGGCCGCCGACCATGGCGAGGCCGAGTGGCTGGCGCAGCTCGGCGCCGACGCCGGTGCCGAGCATCAGCGGCAGGGCGCCGAGCAGCGCCGCCATCGTCGTCATCAGGATCGGCCGCAGGCGCAGCAGGCAGGCCTGGTAGATGGCCTCGCGCGGCGGCAGCCCCTGTTCGCGCTCGGCCGACAGCGCGAAGTCGATCATCAGGATCGCGTTCTTCTTGACGATGCCGATCAGGAGAATGATGCCGATGATGCCGATGATGTCGAGCTCCTGGCCTGCCAGCGCCAGCGCCAGCAGCGCGCCGACGCCGGCGGAGGGCAGGGTCGAGAGGATGGTGACCGGATGGATGGCGTTCTCGTAGAGCACGCCCAGCACGATGTACATGGTCACCACCGCGGCAAGGATCAGCAGCAGCGTGTTGGTCAGCGAGGCCTGGAACGCCAGCGCGGCGCCCTGGAAGCTCGTTTCGATCGACGCCGGCAGGCCGAGCGCGGCCTCCGCCTGGCGGACCGCTGCGACGGCGGCGCCCAGCGAACCGCCCGCGGGGACGTTGAACGACACGGTGGCGGCCGGGAACTGCCCAAGGTGGCTGATCAGCAGCGGCATGCGCCGCTCCTCGATGTGCGCGACGGCGGTCAGCGGCACCTGCCGGCCCGAGGCGGTCGGCACGTAGAGCCCGTCAAGTGCGGCGGGACCGGCCTGGAATTCCGGTTTCACCTCCAGCACCACGCGGTACTGGTTCGACTGCGTGAAGATGGTCGAGATCAGGCGCTGGCCGAAGGCGTCGTAGAGCGCGTTGTCGATCGCCGCCACCGACACACCCAGGCGCCCCGACGCGTCGCGGTCGATGTCGACGTAGGCCTGCAGGCCGTCGTTCTGCAGGTCGCTGGCGACATCAGCGAGCTCGGGGAGCTGCTTCAGCCGCGCCACCAGCTTCGGCACCCATTCGGCGAGCGCCTGCGCATCCGGCGAGCCCAGCGTGAACTGGTACTGCGAGCGCGAGACGCGATCCTCGATCGTGAGGTCCTGCACCGGCTGCAGATAGAGCGCGATGCCGGGCACCTGCTTGGCCGCCTCGGCCAGCCGGCGCATGATGGGGCCCACCGCGTCCTTGCGCTGCGCCTTCGGCTTCAGGGCGATCTGCAGCCGCCCGCTGTTGAGGGTGATGTTGCTGCCGTCGACGCCGATGAAGGAGGCCACGCTGTCGACCGCGGGGTCCTGCAGGATCGCCGCGGCCAGCGCCTGCTGGCGGTGCGCCATCGCGGCATACGAGACGGTCTGGTCGGCCTCGGTGATGCCCTGCAGGAGGCCGGTGTCCTGCACCGGAAAGAAGCCCTTGGGAATCCAGACATACAGCGCGGCGGTCAGTCCCAGCGTGGCGACGGCCACCCACAGCGTCGCGGTCTGGCGGTCGAGAACCCAGGTCAGCGCCCGGCCGTAGGCCGCGACGACGCGCTGGAACAGCGGATCGGGCTGGTGGCGCTTCTCGGCACGCAGCAGGCGGGCGCAGAGCATGGGCGTCAGGGTCAGCGACACGACCGCGGAGATCAGGATCGCCACCGCCAGCGTGATCGCGAACTCGTGGAACAGGCGGCCGACGACGTCGCCCATGAACAGCAGCGGGATCAGCACGGCGATCAGCGAGAAGGTCAGCGAGATGATCGTGAAGCCGATCTGCTTCGAGCCCTTGAGTGCCGCTTCCAGCGGCGATTCGCCGGCCTCGACGTGGCGCGTGATGTTCTCGATGACGACGATCGCGTCGTCGACGACGAAGCCGGTCGCGATCGTGAGCGCCATCAGCGTGAGGTTGTTGATCGAGAAGCCGGCCAGGTACATGACGCCGAAGGTGCCGACCAGCGAGATCGGCACCGCCAGGCTGGGGATGACCGTGGCCGAGGCCTTGCGCAGGAACAGGAAGATCACCATCACCACCAGCGCCACGGCGAGCAGCAGCGAGAACTCGACGTCGGCGACCGAGGCGCGGATGGTGGTGGTGCGGTCGGACAGCAGGTGCACGTCGATGGCGGCCGGCAGGCTCGCCTGCAGGCCCGGCAGCGCCGCCTTGATGCGGTCCGCCACTGCGATGACGTTGGCGCCCGGCTGCCGCTGCACGTTGACGATGACGCCGGGGCGCGCGTCGGCCCAGGCGGCGAGGCGCGCGTTCTCGGCGCCGTCGACGACGTCGGCCACGTCCTTGAGGCGGATCGGCGCGCCGTTGCGGTAGGCGACGACAAGGTCGACGTAGTCGTCGGCGCTCTTCAGCTGGTCGTTGGCGTCGATCGCCGAGGCGCGGTGGGCGCCGTCGAAGCTGCCCTTGGGCGTGTTGACGTTGGCGGCGCCGACCGCCGCGCGCAGATCCTCCAGCGACAGGCCGGCGGCTGCCAGCGCCTTCGGATTCGCCTGGATGCGCACCGCAGGGCGGCGCCCGCCGGCCAGCGTGACCAGCCCGACGCCCGGCAGCTGCGAGATCTTCTGCGCCACGCGGCTCTCGACGAGGTCGTGCAGGCGCGTCACCGGCAGCGACGGCGAGGTCACCGCGAGCGTCAGGATCGGCGCGTCGGCCGGGTTGACCTTGCTGTAGACCGGCGGCAGCGGCATGTCGGTCGGCAGCAGGTTGGACGCGGCGTTGATCGCGGCCTGGACCTCCTGCTCGGCAATGTCGAGCGTGAGCTCGAGGCCGAAACGCAGCGTGATGACCGATGCGCCGCCCGAGCTGGTCGAGGTCATCTGCACCAGGCCCGGCATCTGGCCGAGCTGGCGCTCCAGCGGCGCCGTGATCGAGGCCGTGACGACCTCGGGGCTGGCGCCGGGATAGAGCGCCATGACCTGGATCGTCGGGTAGTCCACCTCGGGCAGCGCCGACAGCGGCAACAGGCGGTAGGCCACCGTGCCCGCCAGCAGGATCGCCAGCATCAGCAGCGAGGTCGCGACCGGCCGCAGGATGAAGAGGCGGGACGGATTCATCCGGGACTCAGCGTGCCGCGCCGGTGACGCCTCGGGCCAGGTCGCCGGCGGCGGGGCGCGTTTTTCCCTGTGAGGCACCGGTACCGCGTGCAGCCTTGCCGGCGCCGGGCACGACGACCTCGGCCCTGGCGCCGTCGCGCAGCTTGTCGGCGCCGTCGACGACCAGCTTGTCGCCTGGCTCGAGCGCGCCGCTCACGGCCATCCAGTCGCCGTCGACCGCGCCCGGCTGGACCGGCACGACTCTCACGGTGCCGTCGGCGCCGACGCGGTAGACGAAGCTGCCCTTGTCGCCGCGCTGGACGGCGGCGGTCGGAATCGCGACGACCTGGTGCAGGACGTCGAGCAGCAGGCGGACATTGACGAACTGGTTGGGGAACAGGCGGTTGTCGCGGTTCGCGAATTCCGCCTTGACGCGGATCGTGCCGGTGGCCGGGTCGATCTGGTTGTCGGTGGTGAGCAGGCGGCCCTCGGCCAGCCGGGCCCGCTGCTCGCGATCCCAGGCTTCGACGGGGAGGCTCTGGTGCGCGGCGGCCCGGCGGCTGATCGCCGGCAGCCTGGCCTCGGGCACCGAGAACACCACCGTGGTGGGCTGCAGCTGGACGATGGTGGCGAGCCCCGCGGCATCGCTGGCGTGCACCTGGTTGCCCGGATCGACCTGCCGCAGGCCGATCCGGCCCGATGCGGGCGCGACGACGCGCGTGTAGCCGAGCTGCAGCGCGGCGTTGTCGACCAGGGCGCGGTCGGCAACGACCGTGCCCTGGCACTGCCGCACCAGCGCCTCCTGGCTGTCGACCTGCTGGCGCGCGATGGCATCCTTGGCCAGCAGGTCGCGGTAGCGCGCGAGATCGAGGCGGGCGTTGTCGAGCAGGGCGGTGTCGCGCGTCAGCTGCCCGCGGGCCTGCTCGAGCTGGATGCGGAAAGGACGCGGGTCGATCTCGGCGAGCAGGTCGCCCGCCTTCACCATCTGCCCTTCGCGGAAATTCACGCGCAGCAGCGTGCCGTCCACCTTCACGCGCACGAGGGCGAGGTTGCGCGGCGTCACGGTGCCGAGCGCGTCCACCCAGACGCGGATGTCGCGCTTCTGGATCGTCTCCACCGACACCGGTTGCGCATGGTTGCCCCCGCTGCCCTTCATGCCGCCATGCCCGCCGCCTGCCGCAACAGGCGGCGCGCGGTGACTGCTCCAGTACCAGGCGCCCCCGATCAGGCCGGCCAGCAGAAGTGCCACGAGTGCGGCACGCAGTGGATGACGGTGGCGGGAAGGCGCGACGGATTCGGGAGCCATATGCAATTGGAATGGGTGGGTGATGAAAGCGGTCGGGCGCGCGCCGGCAGGCGTGCCGGAATCCGCCGGATGCAGCGACCGAGCGGAGCGGCGCGCGACTCAAGCGAACGCCGACGGGCCTTCGTAACGCGTCGCGCGGTCAGGCAGCGTCCCGGGGCGTCGGCACGGCAGGGCCAGGGCATGGCAAAGGTACAAAAGAGAATAGGAATGAGCGAGATGATAAGAGGTTCCGGCTGTCCGCGGCGGCGCTTCGCGCATCGTCTCCGCGCTGCGAGCCGGGCCCGGTCCCCGCGCGGCGCCGGCGGTCAGCAGATCCGCGGCAGCGGATCATCCTCCAGTTCATCCAGCACGCGGCGCCCGCCCAGGCCCGTTTCCAGGATCACCCGTGCGCCGCCCACCTCGATGCGGCCGATGACGGCCGCTTCCTGTCCCTCGGGCAGCGCGTGCCAGCGGGCGAGCACTTCGTCGGCGGCAATCGGGTCGGCGACGGCGACGACCCGGCCCTCGCATGCCAGAAAATACGGGTCGTAGCCGAGCATCTCGCAGACCGACGCGACCTGGGGGCGCACCGGCACGGCGTCCTGATCGAGCACGACGCTGTGTCCGGTGGCGCGGGCGATCTCGTGGGCGACCGTGGCCAGGCCGCCGCGCGTCGGGTCGCGCATGAACTTGAGGTCCGGGAAATCGCGGACGGCCCGCGTCAGCGGCAGGACCGACGCCGAATCCGAGTGCAGGCTGCCCGACAGCCCGAACTGCTCGCGCGCCAGCATGACGGCGACGCCGTGGTCGCCGACCGGCCCCGAGACGAGGATGGCGTCGCCGGGCCCGATGCGCCCCATGGCGAGCCGGGCCGACGCGCGCCGCACGCCGATGCCGGCGACGGTCAGGTAGAGGCCGCTGCCTTCGCCGCGGCGGACCACCTTGGTGTCGCCCGCGACCACCGCGACGTGGTTGTGGCGTGCGGCGCGCGCGAAGCTGGCGATGTAGCGGTCGAGCCGGGCGATCTCCAGCCCTTCCTCGATGAGGGCAGACAGCGTGAAATAGCGCGGCTCGGCGCCGGCGACGGCGAGGTCGTTGACCGCGCCGTGCACCGCCAGCGAGCCGATGTCGCCCCCCGGAAAGTCGAGCGGGTCCACCGTGAAGCCGTCCGTGGTCACCAGGATGTCGCCGTCGAGCGGCGGCAGCGCGACGGCGTCGGCATCCGTATCGAGCAGCGGGTTGCCGAGGTGGAGATTGAAAATGTTGGCGATGAGCTCGCGCATGAGGCGGCCGCCGTTGCCATGCGCGAGGAGGATGCGGGTGTCGTCCATGTTGTTACCGGTGAAGGAATTCGATGACCTGGCCGAAGCTTAACCCGGCGTCGTTCACCGGGATACGCTGCGGCAGGCAGGCCGTGAAGCCGGCGGCCCGGAGTCCTGCGATCGCGGCCTCGGCGAGCACGCGGTTCTGGAACACGCCGCCGGTGAGGCCGACGCTGCTGGCGCCCGTCGCCTCGCGCAGCCGCACGGCCTGGTCGACGAGCGCCTGCGCAAGGCTCGCGTGGAAGACCGCGGCGCGTTCGGCAACGGGAACGGCCGGGTCGGCGAGCATGGGCAGCAGCGGTGCCCAGTCGCTGCGCCAGAGGCCGGCGGCATCGGGTTCGAGCGGCAGGGGAATGGCGCGTGGGCTACCGGCCCGCCCATCGACGGGGCGGTCCCGCGCCTTGTCGGGGGGCTCAGGGCGAAGGGCGCATGCCTGCGCCAGGGCGTCCAGCTGCATCGGGCCTTCGCCCTCGAAGCTGGCGTGGGTGCAGACGCCGGCAAGCGCCGCGGCGGCGTCGAACAGGCGCCCGACGGCGGTGCTCACCGGGCTGTTGAGCCGCGCGGCCCAGGCCTGATGGAGGGGCGCCGGGGCGAACGGCGCGTCGGCGCCGGTTTCCCACCGCAGCGCTGCCGCCGCGCGCCACGGCTCGCGCCCGGCCTTGTCGCCGCCGGGCAGGCGGAACGGGCGGAACGATGCCGCGTGACGCCAGCGGCCGGGCGCGCCGGTGAAGGCTTCGCCGCCCCACAGCGTGCGGTCGGCGCCGAGGCCGACGCCGTCCCAGGCGAACACGATCCAGTCTTCCGTTTCCGGAAATTCCCAGGCCAGCGCGGACGCGTGCGCATGGTGATGCCAGACTTCGGCGAGCGGCAATCCGCTGTCGCGCGCGTAGCGGCGGTAGCCGTAGCCGGGATGGCGGTCGACGATGAGCCGCTTCGCCTCGACCTGGTAGAGCCGCTGCAGGTCGGCAGCCACCTGCGCCAGCGTGTCGAGGCTGCGCGCGGTGTCGAGTTCGCCGATGTGCGGCGAGACGACGGCACGGTTTTCCCATGCGAG
The DNA here is from genome assembly GCF_035621355.1 of Thiobacillus sp. SCUT-2. Taxonomy (NCBI): domain Bacteria; kingdom Pseudomonadati; phylum Pseudomonadota; class Betaproteobacteria; order Nitrosomonadales; family Thiobacillaceae; genus Thiobacillus; species Thiobacillus sedimenti. The sequence continues at coordinate 1,379,598 of NZ_CP141769.1, forward strand.
GCAGACCGTGTTCTTCATGTGGCTGCCGAGCGCGAGCAAAGGCTCGGAAAGCGGCACGGGCAGGTCGAGCTCGAGCGGCGCGCTGCCGCGGCCGAGGCGCAACGGGCGGGGCGCGCCGGCGATTGGGCGGTACACCGGGTCGTCGGCCGGGCGCACGATGGGGCGGTCGTGGTGCAGGAAGGCGTCGGCCAGATGCGCGAGGCGGGCCTGTGCATCGGCGTTCTCGGTCAGCACCGGCTCGCCCGAGAGGTTCCCCGACGTGGCGACGAGCGCTCCGCCGAAGTCGGCGAGCAACAGGGCGTGCAGCGGCGAGTACGGGAGCAGGCAGCCGATTTCCGCGAGGCCCGGCGCGATGTGACGCGACAGGTTCGCGCCGGCGCGCTTCGGCAGCAGCACGATGGGGCGCTCGGGCGAGGCGAGGAAGGCTTCGAGCGCCGGCGTCGCGTGCACCGCCGCGCGCAGGGCGTCGAGGCCGGGGAACATCACGGCCAGGGGCTTGGCCGGGCGCGGCTTGCGCTCGCGCAGCGCGGCGATGGCCGCGTCGTTCGTGGCGTCGCACATCAGGTGGTAGCCGCCGACGCCTTTCGCCGCGACGATCTTTCCGGCGCGCAGCGCGGCAACGGCGGCGGCGAGCGCCGCTTCGTCGCCCGGCTCGATGCGCTCGCCCTCCACGAAATGCAGATGCGGCCCGCACACCGGGCACGCCATCGGCTCGGCATGGAAGCGGCGGTCGAGCGGATTCTCGTATTCGGCGCGGCAGTCCGGGCACAGCGCGAAATCGCGCATCGCCGTGTTCGGCCGGTCGTAGGGCAGGGCGGTGATCAGCGTGTAGCGCGGGCCGCACTGGGTGCAGTTGATGAAGGGATAGCGATGGCGGCGGTTCGCCGGGTCCTCGAGCTCGGCGAGGCAGTCGGCGCAGACGAAGCCGTCGGCGGGCAGGTGGATGTCGGCCTCGCGGCCGGCGGCGCTGTCGAGGATGGCGAACGCCGCGTGCCCTTCGGGCGGGCAGCGGCTCATGCCCAGCGGGCCGGGCGCCGACAGCGGCGGCGCCTCGGCGACGAGCGCCGCGACGAAGCGCTCCAGCTGCGCGGGTTCGCCCTCGGCGTGGATCTCGACCGCGCCGCTGGCATTGCGTACCCAGCCGGTGATGCCGTGACGATGCGCGAGACGATGGACGAAGGGCCGGAAGCCCACGCCCTGCACCTTGCCGCTGAGGGTGAGGTGACGGGCCTCGCGTTCAGGCATCGGCGGCAACACGCACGCCGCCGGCCCACCAGATGCGGCAGGCGCCCTCGTCCGACACCATGCAGGGACCGACCGGGTTGCGCGGCGTGCAGGCCTTGCCGTAGATGCGGCACTGGTTGGGATAGATCTTGCCGAGCACGACCTGCGCGCAGTCGCAGCCGGGCGGCATCTCGCCGGCGCGGCGGCGCCCCGGATCGGCATGGTCGGGAAACAGCACGCGCGCGTCGTGCTGCGCCAACGCGGGCTTCAGCGCGTAGCCGGAGTTCGGAATGACGCCGATGCCGCGCCAGTTGGCGTCGACGACGTCGAGTGCCGCATTCATGAATCGCTGCGCCGTCGGGTTGCCGCCGGGGTGGGCGACTTCGGTGTAGCAGTTGTCGAGGAAGCGCTCGCCGGTCTTGAGCTGGCGCAGCACGGAATAGAAGGAAGCGAGCAGCGACTCGGTACCGAAGCCGGCGACCGCGCACGGGATCTCGTGGCGGTCCACCACGAAGCGCCATTCCTCCGGCCCCATCACGGTCGAGACGTGGCCGGGTGCGACGAGCGCATCGAAGCCGGGGCTGCCCGAGTCGAGGAGCATGGCGACGGCCGGCCAGGTCAGTCGGCCGGACAGCAGGATGGCAAGATTGGGGGGAACACCTTCGGCCAGCATCGCCGCGGTCGGCGCCGTGGTCGTCTCGAAGCCGGCGGCGAAGAACACCACCGGACGGCCGGGGTTCTCGCGCGCGATTTTCCGGGCGTCAAGCGGGCTCGCGATCGGCCGCACGTCGGCGCCGGCGGCCTGGGCCTCGGCGAGCGAGCGCACCTCGCCCTTCCTGACGTTGACCGGCACCCGCAGCATGTCGCCGTAGGCGACGAGGATGACCTTGTCCCTGAGCGCGAGCTGGATCGCCTGGTAGACGTCCTCCTCGGGGCACACGCACACCGGGCAGCCTGGGCCGGGCACCAGTTCGAGCCATTTCGGCAGCGCGCCGCGCAGGCCGGCGTGCGTGATCGAGCGCTCGTGTCCGCCGCACACGTTCATGATCTTGACGGTGCGGCCGAAGTCGAGGGCGTGGAGCTTGTCCAGCCAGGCGCGGGCTTCGTCCATCAGGCAGTCGCGGCGTGGTAGGTCTGGCCGTCGGGCTGGATCGCCGGGCGGCGCGACTGGCCAAGCGCGACGCGGGCACGCTGGGCCGCGAGTTCGTTGCGCAGCCAGGCGAGCCAGGCGTCCATGCCGAGGTCCTTGCGCGCGGAGAGCCGCATGACCGGCGCCGGATTGGCGAGATCGCGCAGGTGCGATTCGGCCTTGGCGGGCTCGAAGTCGTCGAGCACCGCGAGCAGGTCGGTCTTGGTGATGAGCATCGCATCGGCGGCGCGGAACATGACCGGGTACTTCGCCGGCTTGTCGTCGCCCTCGGTGGTCGAGAGCAACGTCACGTTGAGGTGCTGGCCGAGGTCGAAGCTCGCCGGGCACACGAGGTTGCCGACGTTCTCGATGAAGAGGATGTCGACGCCGTCGAGATTCATGTGGTGCAGCGCGTCGTGCACCAGATGCGCGTCGAGATGGCAGGCGGTGCCGGTGACGATCTGGTGCGCCTGGACGCCCTTGGCGCGGATGCGCTCGGCGTCGTTCTCGGTCTCGAGGTCGCCCTCGATCACGGCGCAGGTGAACTCATCCTTCAGTGCGGTGAGCGTGGCTTCCAGCAGCGCGGTCTTGCCGGAGCCGGGCGAGGACATGAGATTGATCGCGAGGATGCCGCGGCGGTCGAAGTGTTCCCGGTTGTGGCCGGCCTGGTCGTCGTTCTTCTGCAGGAGGCCCTTCAGCACCGAAACCGCCGTCGCGCCTTTCGCAACGGGCTTGAACGCCAGATGACGGTTACCGGGGGTGAGGTTGCAGCCGCAGGTGTCACACATGTCGGGTAAGTGGCAAGCCGTGAGTGGTGAGTAGTGAGGGGTCAGGTGGGGACGGTTTCGAGTTCGACGCTTTCGAGCAGCAGTTCGTCGCCGGAAATGACTTGCGTGTGCCAGTCGCCGCAGGCGCCGCAGACGAGGCGGTTCATCGCGGCCTCCGTCTCGGCGCCGCAGGTCTGGCAGCGCACCTTGATCGGCGCGGTGACGAGGTCCAGCACGGCGTGTTCCATGCGGCTGCCGGCGGCGGCCAGCGGGAAGGCGCTCCCCAGGAGTTCGGGCACGACGCCGGCGAGCGGGCCGATGCGCACGCGAATGAGTGAGGCGGAGACGGCGTGATGCTGGCGGATCACGTCTTCCACCTGTTCGACCAGCGCCTGCGCGACCGCGAGTTCATGCACCCCCCGCCTCCTGGGCCTGGCCCTCGAGGATCTGGTCGAGCAGGTCCCACGAGGTACGGGCGTCGGCTTCGGTGACGGTCTGGATCGCGTAGCCGACGTGCACCATCACGAAGTCGCCGACCGCGGGCAGGGTGTCCTGCATCATGAAGAGGCTGACGTCGCGCCATACGCCCTTGGCCTGGCAGCGGGCGGTGAAGCCTTCGATCGATTCGATCCGCATCGGGATGGCGAGGCACATAAGCGGCGATCAGTAACTACACTGGGTTTTGAGTATACGTGATTTGCCGGTCCGCAGCGGTTCGAGAATATTACGAAATAGTGATGAACAATCAAAAGCTTGAGCGCAATACTTGGTTGTTATTGTCAAAACCTGCTGTTAGATTCGGCCCCATGAAAACGCTCGTGCTCGGCATCGGCAACACCCTGCTCACCGACGAAGGCGTGGGGGTGCACGTGCTGCAGGCGCTCGAACCCGAGCTCGGCCATCGCGACGACGTGACGCTGCTCGACGGCGGCACGCTCTCCTTCACGCTTGCGGGGCCGATCGAGGAGGCGGATGCGCTGATCGTCGTCGACGCCGCCAACATCAAGACCCGGCCCGGCGAATGGGCGCTGCTGGAGGGGAACGACATGGATGCCTTCCTGATGGCCAACCGCAAGGCGTCGGTGCACGAAGTCGGGCTCACCGACCTGCGCGCGATCGCCTTGCTGGCGGGCCACTGGCCCGCGAAGCGCGCGATGCTCGCCATCCAGCCCGCGGTCATCGACTGGGGCGAGGCGCCCACGCCTGCGGTCGCCGCTGCCATTCCGCCGGTGTGTGCCGCCATCGTCGAACAGATCCGGACCTGGAACCATGTCGCTTGACGCGATTCCGATCCACGTCGTTTCCGTTGCGCCCCCCGAGCCCGGGCTGACCGGCAATGCGCCGCCGCTTCTGCGCGAGCTGCACGAAATGGTGCGGCGCCTGCTCGACGGCGGCGAAGCGGCTGCCATCGACCTGTCGGCGCTGCCGCTGACGCCGGCCGACCTCGATTGGCTGCGCGGCAGGCTGGGCGAGGGCGAGATCGCCGTCACGCTCGAGGCCAACGGCGAGTCCCGGCTCGAGGAAACGGCCTGCCCGGGCATCTGGTGGGTGACGCATCGCAACGAACAGGGCGCCGTCGCCGCGCAGTTCATCGAAGTGACCTTCGTTCCCGAGCTCGTCAAGGCGCATCCCGCCGACGTCGCGCTCGGGCTGGAGCAGCTGGAATCGATGCTGGCCGACCTGTAGGCGGCGCTTCGCGCTCGGTCGGCAGGGCTGGGGTGTTTGACATCAGGAGAGACGCATCATGCAGGGTCCGTTGATCGATACGCTTGCGCGGCGAGGCGTGACGCGCCGCACCTTCCTCAAGTACTGCGCCACGCTGGCCTCGATGATGGCGCTGCCGCCGAGCGCGGGGCGCGCGATGGCCGAGGCCATGGCTGCGGCCAGGCGGCCTTCGGTGATCTGGCTGCCGTTCCAGGAATGCACGGGCTGCACCGAATCGATCACGCGTTCGCACTCGCCGAGCATCGAAGGCATGATCTTCGACATGATCTCGCTCGACTACCAGGAGACGCTGATGGCCGCCGCCGGCCACCAGGCCGAGGAAGCGCGCGCCAACGCGATGAAGGACAACTACGGCAAGTACGTGCTGATCGTCGACGGCTCGATTCCGCTGGCGCAGAACGGGGCCTACTCGTGCATCGGCGGTCGCTCCAACGTCGACCTCCTGAAGGAAGCGGCGGCGGGGGCGGCGGCGATCGTCGCCATGGGGACATGCGCGTCCTTCGGCGGCATTCCGAAGGCGAATCCCAATCCCACCGGCGCCGTCTCGGTGGCCGACCTCATCAAGGACAAGCCCATCGTCAACGTGCCGGGCTGTCCGCCGATCCCGGTCGTGATGACCGGCGTGCTGGCGCACTACCTGACCTTCGGCAGCCTGCCCGAGCTCGACGACAAGGGCCGCCCGAAGGCGTTCTACGGCGACACCATCCACGACCGCTGCTACCGCCGGCCGTTCTACGACCAGGGCAAGTTCGCCAAGACCTTCGACGACGAGGGTGCGCGCATGGGCTGGTGCCTGTTCGAGCTCGGCTGCAAGGGACCGGTCACCCACAACGCCTGCGCCACCGTGAAGTGGAACGGCGGCACCTCCTGGCCGGTCGAGTCGGGGCACGGCTGCATCGGCTGCTCGGAGCCCGATTTCTGGGACGGCGGCGGCTTCTACAAGGCGCTGTCGGTGCCGGCGAGCCCGGTGAAGATCGGCGCCGCGGCCGCCGTGGCCGGCGCTGCGGTCGGCGTGGGGGTGAGCGTCGCCAACCGCGTCAAGAAGCGCGCCGCCAAGGCCTCGCACGAGACGACCACGCTGGCCGATCTGGAGAAATGAGCATGAACGACCTGCAGTTCCTGACCTGGGTACGCGGACCGGCGCTCGCGGCTGCCGTGGGCATCTTCGTGCTGGGCGTCGTCTGGCGCCTGCTCGAGATCTATTCGCTCGGCCGCAAGGCCGACCTCGCCGCGCCGCGCCACGCGGCCGGGGCCTCCGGCCTGCATACCGTCTTCCGCCGCTCGCTGCCCCCGCCCGGCATGCTGAAGCGCTCGCCGGTGAGCTATATCGGCGGCTACATCTTCCATATCGGGCTGGCGATCATCGTATTCCTGGGCGCACCGCACATCCTGCTGATCCAGAACCTGATCGGGCTGTCGTGGCCGGCGCTGCCCTCGCAGTTCATCGGCCTGGCGGCCGTGGTGACGATGGCGGCGATGGTGATGATGCTCGTCGACCGCATCAACAAGCCGGTCAAGCGCTTCCTCAGCACCTTCGAGGACTGGTTCACCTGGGCGGTGACCTTCCTGCCGGTGCTGACGGGCTGGATGGCGACGCAACATCTGCTGCTGCCCTACACCCGCATGCTGGCGCTGCACATCCTCACGGTGGAGGTCCTGCTCGTCGTGCTGCCCTTCACCAAGCTGTTCCACGGCTTCACGCTGTTCGGCTCGCGCTGGTACAACGGGCGCGTGAACGCGCACCGGGGCGTGCCGGTATGAGCGGCCGCGCCTGTCACCCGGATCTGTCCTGCATCGCCATGGAGGAAGCCGCATGAGCGCCTCGCTGGAAAAGGGCCTCCACGCCCTGAAGGAAGTCATCGACGCCCCGATCGCGAGCTATTTCAACAGCTGCGTCCACTGCGGACTGTGCGCGGAAGCCTGCCTGTTCTACACGGAGACGGGCGATCCCAAATACACGCCGATCCACAAGCTCGAACCGCTGCGCCGCGTCTACGAGCAGGAATACACGCTGCTCGGCCGATTGAAGAAGATGGCCGGCCTGTCGAAGCCGGTGACCGACGCCGAGCTCGACGCCTGGCAGGAACTGGTCTACGACAGCTGCACGATGTGCGGGCGCTGCTCGATGGTCTGCCCGGTCGGCAACGACCTCGTCTACATGGTGCGCAAGCTGCGCGAAGGCATGGCGGTGTCCGGCCACGTGCCGGACGGCATCAGGAGCGCGACCGCGCGGACGGTCGAGCAGGGCGGACCGATGGGCCTGAAGTGGCCGGCCGTCGCCAACGTGCTCAGGCACGCCGAGGAGAACACCGGCGTGAAGATCCCGGTCGACCAGGAAGGCGCCGACTACCTCGTGCTGCTGTCGTCGATGGAGATCGTCAACTACCCGGAATACATCGAAGCGCTCGCCAAGATCTTCCGCAAGGCGGGGCTCAGCTTCACGCTCGCATCCGATGCCTTCGAGGCCACCAACGCAGGCATCCAGATCGGCAATTCGGACCTCGCGAAGGTGATCGTGTCGCGCATCGTCGACGCCGCCGAGCGCCTCAAGGTCAAGCGCGTGCTGTCGCCCGAGTGCGGCCATGCCTACATGGCGATCCGCTGGGAGGGCCCCAACCTGGTCGGGCGGCGCTTCGGCTTCGCGGTCGTCCACGTGCTGGAACTGCTCGACGAACTGCGGCGCAAGGGCGTGCTCAAGATGAAGGACCGCATCAAGGACCCGCTGATCCTGCACGACCCCTGCCAGATCGTGCGCCGCGGCGGCGTGCTGCAGGCGCCCGAGCTGCTGATCAACCAGGTCGCCGAGAACTACATCCCGATCGCCGACAAGCAGAAGATGAACTGGTGCTGCGGCGGCGGCGGCGGCGCGTCGGCGATCCACACGGAACCGGCCGAGGCGCTGCGCGCCAAGGCGTTCAAGATCAAGAAGCGCCAGATCGAGGAGGCGGGCGTCGGCACGATGGTGACCTTCTGCGCCAACTGCCGCATCACGATCGAGGAAGGGTTCGACCACTACGAGATGAATACCAAACTGCTCGGCCTGACCGAGCTGCTGGCGGAACATCTGGAGGACTGACTACATGACCACAGCACAACGCGTCGTCGTCGACCCGATCACGCGCATCGAGGGGCATCTGCGCATCGAGGCCGAAACCGACGCCGGCGGCAAGATCACCCGCGCCTATTCGGCCGGCACCATGGTGCGCGGCATCGAGATCATCCTGCGCGGCCGCGATCCGCGCGATGCCTGGGCCTTCGCGCAGCGCATCTGCGGCGTCTGCACCCTGGTGCACGGCATCGCGTCGGTGCGCGCGGTCGAGGATGCGCTGCATCGCGCGATCCCCAGCTACGCGATCCCGAAGAACGCCGAGCTGATCCGCAACCTGATGATCGCGGCGCAGTTCGTGCACGACCACGTCATGCACTTCTACCATCTGCACGCGCTCGACTGGGTCGACGTGGTATCGGCGCTGAAGGCCGATCCGAAGGCGACCTCGGCGCTGGCACAGGGCATTTCCAGCTATCCGAAGTCGTCGCCCGGCTACTTCGCCGACGTGCAGAAGAAGGTCAAGACCTTCGTCGAGCAGGGCCAGCTCGGCATCTTCGCCAACGCCTACTGGGGCCATCCCGCCTACAAGCTGCCGCCGGAGGCCAACCTGATGGCGGTGGCGCACTACCTCGATGCGCTGGCCTGGCAGCGCGACGTCGTGAAGCTGCACACGATCTTCGGCGGCAAGAATCCGCACCCCAACTTCCTCGTCGGCGGCGTGCCCTCGGCCATATCCGTCCAGCCCGGCGCGGGCCACGGCCACGGCGGGCCGCATTATCGGGGCGGGCAGGATGCCACCGCGCTCAACATCGTCGGCCTCGAGACGGTGCAGAACGTGATCCGGCAGATGCGCGAGTTCGTCGACCAGGTCTACGTGCCCGACACGCTGGCGATCGCCGGCTTCTACAAGGAGTGGGGCGGCATGGGCGAGGGGCTGGGCAACTTCCTGTCGTTCGGCGACCTGCCGTCGAAAGGCTTCTGGGAGTCCGATTCCTTCCTGATCCCGCGCGGGGTGATCCTCAACCGCGATCTCTCGACCGTGCATCCGATCGACCTCGACGACGACAAGGAGATCCAGGAGTTCGTCAGCCATTCCTGGTACAAGTACGGCGGCGGCGACGCGCAGGGCCTGCATCCGTTCAAGGGCGAGACCGAGCTTCACTACACGGGCCCCAAGCCGCCCTACGAACATCTCGACGTCGACCACAAGTATTCGTGGCTGAAGTCGCCGCGCTGGAAGGGTCACGCGATGGAAGTCGGCCCGCTGGCGCGGGTGCTGATGATGTACGCGAGCGGCAACGCGCAGGCCAGGGAGCTCGTGGGCTACACGCTGAAGACGCTGAACGTGCCGGCGCAGGCGCTGTTCTCGACGCTGGGGCGCACGGCGGCGCGCACGCTCGAGACCAAGATCCTCGCCGACGCCATGCAGGGGTGGTACGACGAACTCGTCGCCAACATCAAGGCGGGCGATCTCAAGACCTTCAACGAGCAGTACTGGGAGCCCTCAAGCTGGCCGCGCCACATGCAGGGCGTGGGCCTGATGGAAGCGCCGCGCGGCGGCCTCTCCCACTGGATCGTCGTCGACGACGGCAAGATCAGCAACTACCAGGCCGTGGTGCCGAGCACCTGGAACGCCGGCCCGCGCGATGCCCAGGGCCAGCCGGGGGCCTACGAGGCGGCGCTGCAGCACAACCACGTCATGCACGACCCCAAGCAGCCGATCGAGATCCTGCGCACCATCCATTCCTTCGACCCCTGCATCGCCTGCGCCGTACACGTCACCGACCCGGACGGCGAGGAGCTCGTCCAGGTCAAGATCAAATAAAACCACACCATCCCGACTCCGGAGAACCCGATATGAAGCCAAGCATCCTTTCCCGCGCCGTCACCCTGGTCGTTCTCTGCCTCGCGGCCGGAAGCGCGGCCGCGCATCCCGGCCACCTGGCGGCCGGCTTTGCCGGCGGGCTGGCGCATCCCTTCATGGGGCTCGACCACATGCTCGCGATGATCGCGGTCGGCCTGTGGGCCGCCCAGTTGGGCGGCCATGCGCGCTGGGCCGTGCCGACGTCCTTCGTCGGTGCCATGGGTGCGGGCGGCGCGCTGGCGTGGACGGGCGCCGTGCTGCCGCATGTCGAAACCGGCATCGCCCTGTCCGTGCTGGTGCTCGGTCTGCTGGTCGCGACCCGGCGCCAGTGGCCGGTGGCGGCCGGGGCGGCGATCGCGGCGGTTTTCGCGCTGTTCCATGGCTATGCGCACGGGCTTGAGATGCCGCAGGTCGCGTCACCCGTGCTGTACGCGCTGGGCTTCACCGTGGCGACCATGAGCCTGCATGCCGTCGGCCTCGCCGCCAGCGTGGTCGGCCGCCGCGCGATGCAGCTCGCCGGCATCGCCATTACGGCGGCGGGCCTGACCCTGGTGCTGGGCGTGTAAGGCAGGGCTGGCAGCGTGGCCGACGAACTGCAGCGACTGCTCGACGCCGAGGCGCGCGCCCAGGCGGCGATCGACGCCGCCAGCCGCGAGCGCCAGGGCATGATCGATGCCGCGCTCGCCGCAGCGCGCGACGCGGATGCCCGCTTCGAGGCCGGCCGCAGCGAGTTGCGCGCGCCCTTTCTCCACGAGGCGCAGCTGCGCGCCGACCAGGCGGTGGCGGAACTTGTGCGCAAGTATGCGGAACGCCAGCGCGCCCTGCGCGAGCTGGCCGCGCGCCACGAGTCGGAGGCGGTGGATGCCGCGCTGACCCTCCTGCTCGATCCGGGCGCGTGAGCCGGTTGCGCGCCTGGTGAGGGGGCGCACGGCGACGTTTCCGCATTCACCCATGTCCGCCTATCTCGATACCCGCGTCAGTCTCTATTCCGGCCGCCTCTGGCGCGACGCGGAGCTCGATGCGCTGGTGAGCGTGCCGGACGGCGCGATGGCCGCCACGCTGGTCGCGCACGGCCTGCCGCAACTGGTCGCCGGCTACGATCGCCCGGAGGGTGCGCAGCACGATCCCCGTTCGCTCGAGCAGCGGATCATCGCCCGGATCCTCGACGAAACCCAGGTGTTGATCCGCCCGCTGGCCGGCGAGGCGCGCGCCTTCCTGGCCTTCTGGACGGCGCGCTTCGAGATCTCCAACGTCAAGACGCTGCTGCGCAGCAAGATGTCCGGCGAACGGCCGGCCGCCGCACTTGCGCGCCTGACGCCGATGGGGCCGTTCGCGCGCCTGGACAACCAGGCGCTTGCCCACGCCGAGGACGTCGGCGAGCTGCTGCGCCGGCTCGAGGCCGGCCCGTATGCCGACATCGTCCGCCATGCCCGCCGCGCCTTCGAGCAGAGCCACGACCCGTTCAGCCTGGACGCCGCGCTCGACCGCAGCTACTACGAGGGCCTGGTGCTGCGTGCGCACCCGCTCGAGACGGAACTGGGGGCGCCGTTCCGCTCCCTCATGTCCAGCCTGATCGATCGCATCAACCTGGTGTGGCTGCTGCGCTACCGCTTCAACTACAAGCTGCCGCCGGCGCAGGTCTATTACCTGCTGGTGGGTTCGCGCTATGGGCTGGGCGGCGCGCGCCTGCGCGAGCTGGCGGCGCTCGACAGCACGCAGGCGGTGCTCGCCGCGCTGCCGGCGCCGTGGCAGGCGCAGCTGGCTGGCGTGGCCGACATCCCCGGCGCGTTTGCGCGCATGGAAGACCTGGCCGCGGCGCAGGCGCGGCGTGTCCTGCGTTCGAATGCGCCCGGCGTGGCGCGGTCCTTCGCCTACCTCATCCTGCGCGAACGCGACCTGCGGGCGGTACGCGCCGTTCTGCGCGGCCGGCATCTGGGCCTCGCCGAAGCCGACATTCGTACGGCGCTGCGCCGCGCGGCCAACGAGGATTTCTGATGCTGCGCGCCGAACCCCTGCTGCGGATCGAACTGCTGATGCTGGCCTCCGAAGTGCAGGACGCCACGCTGGCGCTGGCGCGCTTCGGCGTATTCAGCCCGGCGGCATCCGCCCTCGACCAGCTCGCCGAATCGCCTGCGGCGGCCTATCGCGAAGCCTGGCTCGAAGCCGACGCGCGCCTCGCCAAGCTGCTCGAGCAGTGTGGCGACACCGGGCCGCTGCAGATTCCGGCGGATGCCGAGGCACCGGCACTGGCCGACCTGGAAGAACTGAACGCCTGGCTGAAGGAGGTGTGGGGGGCCTGTCTCGCCTGCCACGAAAGCGAAATGCGCATCGCCGAGACGCGCAGCCACCTCGACGCCCTGGAGGAGACGCTGGGCAAGCTCGAAGGGCTCGATGTCGATCTTGCCAGGCTGCTGCGGCAGGACGGTCTTCTGGCGGTGCGCATCGGCAGCCTGCCGGCGGGCGAGGCCAGGCGCGTCACCGAGGCGTTGGCGATGAGCAGCCACCTGGTCGCGCGCTTCGACCAGGTCGGCGAGCAGGTGTTCGCGGTCATCGCCGGGCCGCGCGCGCGCCAGGACGAGGTGGCGGGACTGCTGTCCCAGGCGGGATGGCACGAGTTGCCGGTGCCCGCGGAATTGCGTACCCACCCGCAGGCGGCGCGGGCCTGGCTGGAGGCGGAGCGGAGCCGGCTGCAAGCCGATTCCACGGCCGCCTGCGAGGTGCGCGACGGCCTGCACGACCGCTTTGGCCCGCGCCTGCGCGAGGCGCGCCTGCGGCTGGCACTGGCGCGGCCGCTTGCCGAGGCGGCGCTGGCCGGGGTGCGTGGCCGGGGGGGGCTTGCCGCCCTGTCGGGCTGGATTCCCAAGCGCCAGCTGGATGCGCTGCGCGCGACCCTCGACAGCCGCTTCCACGGCCGCTACTGGCTCGAACTGCGCGAGCCTGCGCCGCGCGACCTCGCCGAGGTGCCCTCGCTGGTGCGCTACCCGGCCTGGCTGGCCCCCTTCGTCCCGCTGGTGAAAAGCTATGGCGTGCCGCGCTACGGCGAATTCGACCCGGTCCTGCCGTTCGCCTTCACCTATCTGCTGCTGTTCGGCGCCATGTTCGGCGACGTCGGCCACGGCGGCGTCCTGCTGCTGCTGGCGCTCGCGTTGCGCAAGCGCCTGGGACGCCTCGCCTGGGTGGGCGTGGCGGCCGGCGCGGTGTCGATGCTGTTCGGGCTGCTGTACGGCAGCGTCTTCGGCTTCGAAGACCTCCTTGCGCCGCTCTGGCTGTCGCCCCTGCACAATCCCGAGCGCGTCCTCGGCATCGCCGTCGCCTTCGGGGTCGGCTTCATCGGCTGCACGCTCCTGGCCAACATCTGGAACAGGGGCGTCGCCGGCCGCGCCGCCGAGGCCCTGTTCGACGCCGGTGGCCTGGCGGGGCTGGCGTTCTACCTCGGTTCGGTCGGCCTGCTGGCGAGCCTCGCAGGCCTTGCCTCGGTTGGCCGCGCGGCCGCCGTCGTCGCGGCGGCCGGCCTGGCCGCGATCGCGGCGTACAAGTGGACCGAGATCCGGGGAACGCCGGGCGAGCGCATGCTCGTCGCCTTCATCGAGGTGCTCGAGACCGCCATCAGCCTGTTTTCGAATACGCTGTCGTTCATGCGGGTGGCGGCGTTCAGCCTCAACCACGTGGCCCTCGCGCTGGCCGTGTTCACGCTCGCGAACGGCATGCAGGCGGCCGGGCACGGGCTGACCGTCGTGCTCGGGAACGCCGTCATCATCGTGCTGGAGGGGGGCATCGTCGCGATCCAGGCGCTGCGCCTGATGTACTACGAGGGCTTCTCGCGCTTCTTCAGCGGCGACGGCAAGTCCTTCGTGCCGCTGCGGCTGGCGGAGCAGTGAGCAGTGAGCAGTGAGCGGACCGTCTTCCGCCGCACTGCTTACCGCTCACCGTTCACCAAACAGGAGGAGACATGACTGGATTGATCGCATGCCTGGTGCTGCCCGTGGCGGCGACGCTGGGCGCCGGAATCTGGCTCGAGCTGAAGCCGCGCCGGCTTTCCGCCGCGTGGCTGAAGGGCGGGCTGCTGGCCAACGTCGCGCTGTTCGGCCTGGGGCTTGCCACCGTCATGCTGGTCGGCGTGCAGGACGTGCTGGCCGCGGAGCCTGCCGCAGCCGCCGCCGGCGGCATCACGCTCGGCCAGGGCCTCGCGCTGCTCGGCATCGGCTTGCCGACGGGCCTCGCCGCGATCGCCGCCGCGCTGGCGCTCGGGCCGATCGGCTCGGCCGCGCTCGCCGTCATCGCCGAGAAGCCGGAGATGTTCGGCCGCACCCTGGTCTACATGGGACTGGCCGAAGGGATCGCGATCTACGGCCTGGTGATGTCGATCCTGCTGCTCGGCAAGCTCTGACATGCCGGCCGCCGGAAGCGCCCGTCTCGTCGTCCTCGGCAGCGCCGGCCTGGCCGACGGCTTCAGCCTCATCGGGGCCGAGGTCCATCCGGATGCCGATCCCGCGACCGTCGAGCGGGTGCTCGAGCAGCTGGTCCGCAGCGGCGAGCCCGCCCTGGTGCTGCTGGAAACGCCGCTCGCGCATGCCGGCGGACCCTGGCTCGATCGCCTGCGCAGCGAAGGCGGCCAGATCGTCATCACCGAACTGCCGCCGCTGCCGGCGCCCCAGGCCTACGCGCCGGCCGTCGATGCCGTCGTACGCGCGGTGCTGGGGCCCGAGGCGCTGAAGTAGGCGAGGGGGCAATGCTGAGAACATCCTTGAAACAAGCCGCTTCAAGCAGACCTTGCAAGCGCTTGAATCCGGAGTGAAACATGGAAGCGGACGCGCAGGTTTCCCAACTCGAGCAGGCCCTGCTGCAGCAGGCCGAGACGCTCGCGCGCGAACAGTTGCAGAACGCCGAAGCGACCTGCGCGCGCATACGCGCCGAGTCGGCCGCGAAGCTCAAGCTGGCAGAGGAACGCGAGATCCTCGCGGCCAAGGTCGAGGCCGAGCGGCAGGTGCGGCGGCAGATCCAGGCGGCGGAGACGCGGCTGTCGGCGGAACTCGACCGCCTGCGCTGGACGCTGACCGAGTCGACGCAGGCCGAAGTGCGGACGGCGTTCCGTCGCCTCGTGGCGGACCAGGCGCGCTATCTCGGCGTGCTCGAGGCGTGGCTGGCGGCGGCGGCGCAGGCGCTGCCGCCCGGCGACCTGGCGGTCGAGGTGCGGCACGAGGACGACGCGTGGCTGGCGCCGGTGTGGCCTGAAATCGTGGTGCGCGCGGCGCCGGGGCGCGCGGCGACGCTGGTCGCCCACGGCCAGCCGAGCGAAGGGGGCCTGCGGGTGCGGCTCGCCGACGACCGCGCCCGCGTCGACCAGACCTTCGAGGCCCGCCAGGCGCGGCTTGCCGACGAGCTCGCGCGCGTCGTGATGGAACGGCTGTTCGCCAGCGCGCCCGATCTGGGCACGCTGGTGCATGGGTGAGTGGTGAGTGGTGAGTGGTGAGCGGTGAGCGGTGAGCGGTGAGCGGGGAGCGGTAAGCGGTGAGCGGTGAGCGGGATGGCGAGCGGGGATTGCGGGTCGGCTGCCTTCGCTCCCTGCTTGCCGCTCACCATACAAGGATTCCAATGGGCAAGATTCTTGAAATCAACGGGCCGCTGGTCAAGCTCGAACTGCCGCAGACGGTGATCGGCGAGCAGGTGCGCGTGGGGCGTCTTGGTCTCGTCGGCGAGGTGATCGGCCGCGAGGGCGAGACGGCGCTGGCGCAACTGTACGAGGACACCGCGGGGCTGCGGCCGGGCGAGGTGGCGGAGGGGCTGGGCTGGCCGCTCTCGGTGGAGCTCGGCCCCGGCCTGCTGGGGGCCATCTTCGACGGCGTGCAGCGACCGCTGGCGGCGGTGCGGGAACACAGCGGCGACCGCATCGCGCGCGGCGTCGCCGTGCCTTCGCTGGCACGCGACACGCGCTGGCATTTCGTGCCCGAGCCGGCGTGGCGCGCCGGCACGGCGCTCGCGGGAGGCGAGGTGCTGGGCAGCGTCCGGGAGACCGCCTCGATCACCCACCGGATCCTGGTTCCGCCGCTGCTCGGGGGCGAGCTGCTGGAACTGGCGCCGGAGGGCGACTACACGATCGAGGAAGCCATCGGCCGGGTGAAACTCGCCGACGGCCGCATCGAGAAGCTGCGGCTGTTCCACCGCTGGCCGGTGCGGACCCCGCGCCCCTTCCGCCAGCGCGACCACGCGGTGGCGCCGCTGTTGACGGGACAGCGCATCCTCGACACCTTCTACCCGCTGCTGAAGGGCGGCAAGGCGGCGATCCCCGGCCCCTTCGGCGCCGGCAAGACCATGCTGCAGCAGCAGATCGTGCGCTGGTGCAACGCCGAGATCGTCGTCTACGTCGGCTGCGGCGAGCGCGGCAACGAGCTCACCGACGTGCTCGAATTCATGCCCGAACTCAAGGATCCGCATACCGGCCGCCCGCTTCTGGAACGCACGCTGCTGGTCGCCAACACCTCGAACATGCCGGTCGTGGCGCGCGAGGCGTCGATCTACGTCGGCATCACGCTGGCGGAATATTTCCGCGACCAGGGCTACGACGTCGTCATGGTCGCGGACTCCACCAGTCGCTGGGCCGAGGCGCTGCGCGAGGTGTCCGGCCGTCTCGGCCAGATGCCGGTCGAGGAAGGCTATCCCGCCTATCTCGGCTCGCGGCTGGCGGCCTTCTACGAGCGCGCGGGGCGCGTCGAGACGCTTGCCGGCGGCCACGGCTCCGTCACGCTGATCGGCGCGGTGTCGCCGCCCGGCGGCGATTTCTCCGAGCCGGTGACGAGCCACACCAAGGAGATCATCCAGACCTTCTGGGCGCTGTCGAAGGAGCTCGCCGACGCGCGCCACTACCCCGCGGTCGACTGGCTCGAGAGCTTCTCGGGCTACGTGAGTTCCGCCGCGAAGTGGTGGGCGCAACACGTTGATCCGGATTGGGAAACCGCGCGCGCGGAAGCGCTCGACCTGCTCGCCGCGTCGGAAGAGCTGCAGCGCATCGTCAACCTGGTCGGGGTCGAGGCGCTGTCGTCGGAACAGCGCTGGACGCTCGAGGCGGCCAGCCTGATCAAGGAAGGGCTGCTGCAGCAGGCGGCCACCGACGAGGTCGACAGCTACGCCTCGCCCGAGAAACAGTTCGCGCTGCTGGCGGCACTGCTGGAGATCCGGCATCAGGGCCTGCGGCTCGTCAGGCTCGGCGTGCCGGCGCGGCGCCTGATCCAGCTGCCCCTGCTGGCCCAGGCGCGGCGCTGGAAGAGCCAGCACGGAGCGGACGACTTCGACGCGCTGAAGGCGAAGATCGCCGCGATCCCGGCGGCGTTCGAGCCGCTACTGGAGGAATACGGGACACCCGCTGCGGGCACCCAACCGGGGGAGGCTGCGGCATGAAGCACGTCGAATTCCGCACCGCCGCCTCCGCGCAGGGGGGCCTTGTCGTCATGCGCGGCGTGCCCGGCGTGGCGGCCGGCTCGCGCGTGCAGCTGCGCGATCACGCCGGGCGCCTGCGCGCCGGCCTGGTGATCCGCGCGGCCGACGACGCGGTGCTGGTCGAGGTGTTCGAGGGCACCGACGAACTCGACCTCGAGCGCACCTGGGTGCGCTTCCTCGACGAGCCGTTCAGGCTGCCCGTGTCGCGCGACATCCTCGGCCGCGTGTTCAACGGCGCCGGGCTGCCGCGCGACGGCCGTCCGCCGATCATTTCGGCCGATCGCCGCGACGTCAACGGCGAGCCGCTCAATCCGGCCGCGCGCGCCTATCCGCGCGAATTCATCCAGACCGGCATCTCGGCGATCGACGGCATGAATTCGCTGACGCGCGGCCAGAAGCTGCCGATCTTTTCCGGCGGCGGCCTGCCGCACAACCGGGTCGCGGCGCAGATCGTGCGCCAGGCGAGGCTGCTCGGCGAGGAGGCGGCCGAGTTCGTGATCGTGTTCGCGGCCTTCGGCGCCTCGCACGCCGATGCGCAGTTCTTCCGGGAGAGCTTCGAG
This sequence comes from Thiobacillus sp. SCUT-2, assembly GCF_035621355.1. Classification (NCBI taxonomy): domain Bacteria; kingdom Pseudomonadati; phylum Pseudomonadota; class Betaproteobacteria; order Nitrosomonadales; family Thiobacillaceae; genus Thiobacillus; species Thiobacillus sedimenti. Next base: position 1,397,347 of record NZ_CP141769.1, read on the forward strand.
GAATCCGGCGTGCTCAACAAGGTCGTGATGTTCCTGAATCTCGCCGACGAGCCGGTGATCGAGCGCCTGCTGACGCCGCGCGCCGCGCTCACCGCCGCCGAGTATCTCGCCTACGATCTCGACACCCACGTGCTGGTCGTGATGACCGACATGACCGCCTACGCCGAGGCCTTGAGGGAGGTCGCGGTGCTGCGCGGCGACGTACCGGCGCGCAAGGGCTACCCGGGCTACCTGTATTCCGATCTCGCCGAGCTCTACGAGCGGGCAGGGCGCATCAAGAACCGGCGCGGCTCGATCACGCTGATTCCCGTGCTGTCGATGCCGTCCGACGACATCACCCATCCGATTCCGGACCTTACCGGCTACATCACCGAAGGCCAGATCGTGCTCGGGCGCGAGCTCGCCAACCAGGGCGTCTACCCGCCGGTGACGGTGCTGCCTTCCCTTTCCAGGTTGATGAAGGACGGCATCGGCAAGAACTTCACCCGCGAGGACCATCCGCACGTCGCCAGCCAGCTCTTCGCCAGCTACGCCAAGGCGCTCGAGGTGCGCGGGCTGGCCGCGATCATCGGCGCCGAGGAATTGAGCGAGGCCGACCGCCGCACGCTGGCGTTCGCCGAGGCCTTCGAACGCCGCTTCATCGGGCAGGGCGAGGACGAGGACCGCAGCATCCACGAGACGCTCAACCTCGCCTGGGACCTGCTGTCGATGCTGCCCCCGGAAGCGCTGGTCCGCGTGTCGGAGGACGAGCTGGCGAAGTATCACAAGGGGGCGGCGTGAAGCCGGCGAGAAGTGAGCGGGAAGCGGTGAGCGGAAACCCCACTCACGGCGCTGCCTTTGCCGCGCCCTGCTTACGGCTCGCCGCTCACCGATCATGAGAAGACGCCTGTCCGTTCCGCCGACGAAGAGCGCGCTGCTGCAGGTGGGGCGGCAGGCGCGCTTCCTGGAGCAGGGCCGGCAGATGCTGGAGAAGAAGCGCGACCTGCTGACGCGCCTGGTGTACGAGCGGCTCGCGCAGTATCGCGAGCTGCGCGCGCAGACGCAGCGCGAGCTCGCCGAGGCCTACCGCTGGCTCGGCATCGTGCAGATGCGCATGGGCGAGCAGATGCTGCGGCAGGCGTCGGTCGGGCTGAAGCCGGCGGTGGCGATCCGCGTCGTGGCGCGTTCCAGCGTCGGCGTCGAATACCCCAGCGTCAGCGCCGAGCCGCTGCCGCTGCAGCCGGTCGGCCTGATGTGGACCGACGTCAGCTTCGACGAGGCGCGCCTGCGGCTGCGCGAGCTGACGGTGACGCTGGCCCGCCTGGGCGAAGCCGAGAACGCCCTGTGGCGGCTGCTGGCGGCGAGCCGCAAGACGCAGAAGCGCGTCAACGCCCTGAAATACAACATTATTCCGCGCTACCAGGCGACGGTGCAGCACATTCGCGCCGCGCTCGAGGAGGACGAGCGCAACACGCTGTTCCAGATCAAGGTTCTGCGCGCACGGCGAGCCGGTTGAGCCCCATCCGGCGCCGGCCGGCGGCGAGCAAGGCCATTCCACCGATGGCGAGGAGCATGCGGGAATCCGGCTCGGGAACGGACGCACCGGCACCGGCCTCACCGGCGAGCGAGAACGCCGCATTGAACGTGGGCGCCGGCTGGCCGCCGACGATGTCGGTTCCGATCCGCAGCCAGTCCGGGTCGAGGTTGGCGTCGCGTATCCAGCTCTGCAGGTCGGGCGTGAACGGCGTGCCCGGCGGCACGATCGGGCGGGGTGCCGACAGCCACAGGAAGTCGCCCTTGGTCAGCCCCACGAGCGGCACGAAAAAGTAATGGTCCGCGGCAAGGTCGAAGGGCGTGCCGAAGCTCACGTCGAACATCACCTCGCTTCCCGTCTGCGGACCCTCGCCCCCGGTGGCCTGGTTGGGCAGCGAATGAATCCCGCTGATCACCGAGTTGGCGGCGGTGAAGCCCGCGCTCAGCAGCATCGTGCTGAATGTCAGCGTGCCGAGCGCACTGTCGCGGCTGTCGAACGCGACGTCGGCCGGCGAATTGACCCGCGTCGGCACCTGGGACGTCGAGTAGGTCGGGGCGCCCGAGGTGCGCCCGATATCGGAGTCGTCGGGGAAGACACGATAAATCCGGATCGCCACCTGGCCGATGTCGGAAGCCGACGCGCCGCCGGTCAGGAGGCCGGTGAAGGTCGCGTGATTGAGCTGGGTCTGGCTGCCAAGGACGAAATCGTCGGCGGTTTCGGTCTCGATTCCCGGGGGACCGGCGAGATGCGAGGCGGTGGCCATCTGGCCGTCCGGATCGCCGGTGCTGAACGTGAACGGAACGGCAAGGGCCAGGGACGGGACCAGGGCGAACGGCGAAAGCATCCGGGCCAGCGGGCTTGCAACGCGGCGGAGCAGGGCGGCGCAAGGGGTTGGTTTCATCACGGTCTCCTGCGGTAGGGCGGGATCGGTGCCTGCGCGAGTTCCACGTGCGCAGCGCCGAGGTGGAAGCCTCATGCATCAAGCGTGCCGAAGAGGACAGCGCGCGTATTTTCAGGGGGTTAGCGCGCCCGCTCCCTGATCGGCCGGCGCACGTGTCAAAGAATCCGACAGCGCGGCCTGCCGCCGGGGAGGTCCGGAGAGCGATCGCCCCTGCAGGCACGGGCGTTTTCCTTGACACATTCTAACTATCGTTAGACTATTACCTGCATGAACAATCGCGAACTCAAGGACCTGCTCTACGAACAGGTTGCCCGCATCGGCAAGGCCGTCTCCAGCCCCAAGCGGCTCGAACTGCTCGAGCTCCTGGCGCAGGGCGAGAAGACGGTCGACGTGCTGGCGCAGGAGGCCAGCATCGATATCAAGCTCGCCAGCGCCCACCTCAAGGTGCTGAAGCAAGCGCGCCTGGTCGAAACCCGGCGCGACGGCCGCTTCATCGCCTATCGCCTGAGCGGCGACGACGTCGGCGCGCTCTGGGTCAACCTGCGCACCGTGGCCGAGGAGCACCTGCTCGAGCTCAAGCTGGCGATGGACGCGATCTTCGCGGCGCCGGAGAAGCTCGACGCCGAAACCCGCCAGTCGCTGATGGAGAAAGCGCGGCGCGGCGACGTCGTGGTCATCGACGTGCGCCCGGCGGCCGAATATGCCAGCGGCCACCTGCCGTTCGCACGCTCGATGCCGCTCGACGAGATCCGCCAGCGCATCAGGGAACTGCCCGCCGACAGGGACATCGTCGCGTATTGCCGCGGGCCGTTCTGCATGATGTCGGCCGAGGCGGTGGCGCTGCTGAAGGAGCACGGCTACCGCGCGCAGAAGATCGCCGACGGCACCGCCGAATGGCTCGCCGCCGGCCTGCCGCTGGCCGAGTCCTGATTCCCTTTCTGTTTTCGATACCAAGACCCAAGGAGACCCCCGATGTTCTTCCGTCAACTGCTCGCCAAGGACGCCACGCTGTCCTACTTTTTCGGCTGCGGCTCGTGCCATGTCGGCGTCGCCGTCGACCCCGTGCTCGGCGACGAGCAGTGGTTCATCGACGAAGCCGCGAAGCAGGACGTCAAGATCACCCACGTGATCGACACCCACGTCCATGCCGACCACTTCTCCGGCGGGCGCAAGCTCGCCGAACTGACCGGCGCGCACTACTGCCTGCACGAGGCCAACGCGGGCCGCGTGCAGTACCCGTTCGAGGCGCTGAAGGATGGCCAGCGCATCGACGTCGGCAACGTCTTCATCGACGTGCTGCACACCCCCGGCCACACGCCGGATTCGATCTGTCTCCTGGTGACCGACAAGCGCCGCGCCACGGCGGGAGAAAATGCGGCGCCCTGGTTCGTCCTGAGCGGCGACACCCTGTTCGTCGGCAGCGCCGGCCGGCCCGATCTTGCCGGCAAGGAAACCGAGATGGCCGGGCAGATCTGGGATACGCTGCAGCAGCGCCTGATGGCGCTGCCGGCCGAGGTCGAACTCTATCCCGGCCATACCTCGGGCAGCGCCTGCGGCGCCGGCATGTCGGGCAAGCCGATGTCGACGATCGGCTTCGAGAAGCGCTGGAACCCGATGCTGTCGATGAGCCGCGACGAATTCGTCGCGACGCTGACGCAGTCGATCCCGCCGCGTCCCGCCGAAATGGACCGCATGGTCGCCTTCAACCTCGGGAGCTGAGATGTCCGCCTCCCTCGCCCATGAGGTGGCGGAGTACCGCTACGGCATCCGCCACAACTTCGCGCAGTTCTCGCACCAGCTGGTGCAGGTGTTCCTGGTCGGGCTCACCATCGGCATGTTCCGCACCGTCGTTCCGGCGCTCGCCGAGTCCGAATTCGGCGTCGCCAAGGGCTCGTTCATGATGCTGATGGCCTTCGTCACCGCCTTCGGCTTCGTCAAGGGCACGCTCAATTTCGTCGCCGGAAGGCTGTCCGAGCGCATGGGCCGCAAGAAGGTGCTGTTCTTTGGCTGGCTGGTGGCCGTGCCGATGCCGTTCATGATCCTCTACGCGCCCTCGTGGAACTGGATCGTCGCGGCGACGGTGCTGCTCGGCGTCAACCAGGGCCTGACCTGGTCGATGACGCAGACGGCCAAGCTCGATCTCACCAGTGCCAGCCAGCGCGGCCTCACCATCGGCCTGAACGAGTTCTCCGGCTACTTCGGCGTCGCGGTCGCGGGCATCGTCACCGGCTACATGGCCGCGGCCTACGGGCCGCGCGAGGGACTGATGCTGTTCGGCCTCACGGTCATCCTGCTGGCGGGCCTGCTGACGCTGGTGTGGGTCAAGGACACGCTGCCGTGGGCGCAGGCCGAGGGCAAGCGGCACGCAGCGGGACAGATGACCGGGCCGCAGCCGCGTTATCCGGCCAACATTTCCGACCAGCCCGGCACCTGGGACGTGTTCACGCTGATGTCCTGGCGCGACGCGCGCATGGCGTCGATCAGCCAGGCCGGGCTGGTCGAGAAATTCGTCGACGCGCTGGTGTGGGTGTTCTTCCCGGTCTACCTCCACCAGCGCGGGCTGTCCCTGCCCGGCATCGGCTGGGTGGTCGGCGTCTACGGCTTCGTCTGGGGCATTTCGCAGTTCTTCACCGGCCACCTGTCCGACCGTGTCGGCCGCAAGCAGCCCATCGTGTGGGGGATGTGGCTGTGCGGCGCCGGCGTCGCGCTGGTCGTGCTCGGCGAGGGCGAACTCTGGTGGTCCCTCGCTGCGGCGCTGACGGGCTTCGGCATGGCGCTCTTGTACCCGACGCTGTCCGCCGCGGTGTCCGACATCGCGCACCCGAGCTGGCGCGGCTCGGCGATCGGCATCTACCGCTTCTGGCGCGACCTCGGCTACGGCATCGGCGCGCTGCTGCTGGGCGCGGTGGCCGCGCTGGCCGGCGGCATCGAGGCGGGCTTCTGGTTCACCGCGGCGGCCATGTTCGTCTCCGGGCTCATTGTCCTGATGGCGTGCGAGGAAACCCACCCGCGTCTCAACCCGGCCACCGATTGATGCGCCTGCGAGACGCAGCCGGCCATCGAACGTGAACCCCGCCGACTACGACGCCTGGTACGCCACGCCGCGCGGGCGCTGGATCGGGAATACCGAATATGCGCTGGCAATGCGCGGTCTGGCCGCACGACCCGGCAGCACGCTGCTCGACGTCGGCTGCGGCACCGGCTGGTTCACCCGCCGCGCCGCAGCCGACGGCCTTCTCGCGACGGGGCTCGACCGTGATCCGCGCGCGCTCGATTTCGCGCACAGCCACGGCGGCGCCGCGTGCGGCTGGGCCGAGGGCGACGCGACCGCGCTGCCGTTCGGGGACGCCAGCTTCGATCACGTGATGTCGATCGCCGCCCTGTGCTTCGTGGAAGACGAGCCGCGCGCGGTGGCCGAGATCGTGCGCGTTGCGCGCCGCAGCTTTGCGATCGGCTGGCTCAATCGCGCCAGCCTGCTGTACCGGCAGAAAGGGCGTGCAGGCGGCAGCGGCACCTACCGCGGGGCCCGCTGGCATACCGCAGGCGAGCTTCGCGCATTCTTCGCGGGCCTGCCGGTGCGCGCGCTGCGCGTGCGCTCGGCGGTTTTCCTGCCTTCCGGGACCGCGTTGGCTCGCCGACTCGAGGCGGCCATTCCGGATGCCTTGCCGTGGGGCGGGATGCTGATCGTTTCGGGCCTGAAGACCTGAGGCGGGCGTTGGCCAAGGGGGCTGCCCGCGAACTTGCGCTGCGCGGCTGGCGCGAGACGCCACGCGTCCCGTGAATGCGGGCGGGCGCCACCGCCGACGCCCGATCCGGGCGAATCGATCAGCCCGGCTCCGTGCCGGGGGACTGCCGAACGGTGTTCCGTTCGCCCCGGCCCCGGCGCGCGCCGAGCCAGGCGATCATCTCCTCCGTGGGCATGGGACGCGCGATCCAGTAGCCCTGGATGCGGTCGCAGCCGAGCGCGCGCATCAGCTCGAGCTGGCCCTCGCTTTCGACCCCTTCGGCAACGGTCTGCAGGGCCATGCGCCGCGCCATGTCGATGCTGCCCTGCAGGATCGCATGCGCGGTGGCGTCCGATCCTCCCTTGTTGACGAAGCTGCGGTCGAGCTTGAGCTCGGTGAAGGGAATGCGGTCAAGCTGTTCGAACGACGAATAGCCGATGCCGAAATCGTCGATCGACAGTCCGAAACCCTTCAGGCGCAGGCGCGTGAGCACCTCGAGCGCGGTGGCGAGCTCCTTCATCAGCCCGGTTTCGGTCACCTCCAGCATCACGTCGGACGGAAGCAGGCCGGCCGCCTGGGTCGTGGCATGGATGAATTCCGGCAGCCGCAGGTCGTCGAGCCAGAGTGCGGAGAGGTTGATGGCAATCGTCAATGGAAAGCCCGCGTCGTGCAGGCGGGCGCCTTCCATCAGCGCGTGCGAGACCAGGAGCTGCGACAGTTCGCCGACCAGGCCCTCGCGTTCGGCCACCGCGATGAAAGCGTCCGGCAGAAGGATGCCCTGGCCCGGGTGCGCCCAGCGTGCCAGCGCCTCGACCCCGACGGGCTCGAGGCTGTGCGCGTCGACCTTCGGCTGGAACCAGACCGTGAATTCGTCACGGGCGATCCCTTCGCGGATCGACTGCGGCAAGACTTCCTGCGGAGCCGCGCTGCGCCGCCGGCGGGCGCGATGTTCGGTCGAACGGGTGAGCAGTGCGCTCAGCTGCGCGGCCGTCACCGGCTTGCGCACCTGCCCGAGCACCCGCAGCCCCTGCAGGTCGGCCAGCTTGCCGGCCGTGTTCAACACCTTTTCGTCCGCACCGCTCATCAGGATCACGCCGCCCAGGAAGCCGGTGCGGCCGAACTGGCGCAACAGTTCGACGCCGTCCATGGACGGCATGCTGAGGTCGCAGACGAGCGCTTCCAGCCGGCCATTCCGCTCGGCGAGAAGCCGCAGCGCGTCATGGCCGTTGTCCGCCGTGAGGACGTCCATGAAGCCCAGGCCGCGGAGCATCGAGGACATTTGCCGGAGCACGACTGGGTCATCATCGACGACGAGCACCCCGCCGTGCGCCGCGAGCGAGGGGGCCGCCGTTGCCGCGCCGGCGGGGCGGTCGCCCGCCAGCCGGGCGCGGGCGGACTCGACCTCGCCGAGCGCCGTGCGCAGCGCGGCGAGAGGCGCCTCGAGGTCGCCCACGGACACGCTTCCCGCTGCGGCCTCGAGCGCGGCGGCGAGCTGCGCGTAGCGCAGCGCGCCGACGGTGCGGGCCGATGACTTCTGCTTGTGCATCTCCTTCGCGATCTCCGCACCCGTGGCGCCCGCGGCGAGACGCTCGAGGCCGCTCGCGGCGGAGCGGAGGAAGGTGGCGACCAGCTCGCGCGCGTGCGCCTCGTTCGTTTCGCCCAGGATGTCGTGCAGGCTGCCGAGATCGAGAATCGCATAGGGCGGCGCGGGGAGCGCCGGCGGTGTTGCCGGCGCCGCCGCCCCGAGCCAGGGTTCCAGCTTGACGCGAAGGGTCTCCAATGTCACCGGCTTGACCAGCGTGTCGTCCATCCCCGCATCGTCGCATTGCCTCAGTTCAGCGGCGTGGTCTGCGGCGGTGATGCAGACGATCGGCGTCCGTCGCGTGCCTGCCGCCTCGCGCTCGCGAACGGCGCGCGCGAGCGCGAGGCCGTCCAGCACGGGCATGTTGAGGTCGGCAAGGATCAGGTCGTAGTCGCCGCCGCTCCAGGCTTCCAGGGCGGCGGCGCCGTCGCCGACGATGTCCGCCTCGTAGCCGAGGGTGGCAAGCTGCATGCGCAGCAGGGTCTGGTTGGGCGGGTAATCCTCGGCGACCAGCACGCGCCTGCGCAGTCCCGTCGCTTGCCGGGCCGGCGGCGCGTGGGAGGCAGGCGCCTCGGCGGCTGCCGCGACCGGAAGCTCGACCCAGAAGGTGCTGCCGTGCTCCGGCGTGCTGTCGAGGCCGATGCGGCCCGCCATCGCCTCGACGAGCCGGCGCGCGATGACGAGGCCAAGCCCGGCCCCGTCGATGGGACCTCTTTCGGCGCCGAGGCGATTGAAGGGTTCGAACAGGTGCGCGATCGCATCGGGGGCGATCCCCGGTCCCTCGTCGACCACCGAAAAGCGGACGCGGTCGTCGCCCAGGGTGCGGCACGCGAGCGTGACGTCGCCGCCCGCGCGACCGTACTTGATCGCATTCGCCACCAGCTGGTTGAGCGCCTGCGGGAGGGCATGGCGGTCGGCCGCGACCTTGCAGCGCTCGCAGGCGTTGTCGCAGTGCAGCGGCGATTTCCTGAAGCGGGCGACGGGGGCGTTCGCCTCCAGGCATGCCTCGAGCACCTCGGCCGGCACGAGCGGTTCGATCTTCAGGTCGAGACGGCCCGACTCGATCCCGGCGAGTTCCAGCATCGCGTTCATTTGCGCAAGAAGCCCGGCACCCGCCTGCCGGATCTCCTCCGCACTCGCGACCACGGCTTCGGGCAGCCCGGGCTGCATCGCGACGAGCTGCGCATGGCCGAGTATCGCGTTCAGCGGCGTGCGCAACTCATGGCTCATGCTGGCGAGAAACAGCGACTTTGCGCGGTCGGCCGCTGCGGCATCGCCCCGGGCCTTGACCAGCGCGCGGGCATCCGCCTCGCTTTCGAGCGCGTGGTGCAGGCTGCGGGCAAAACGGGGGAGGAGCGGCGCCAGCAGGCTCCGGATCGCGGCGGGCTGGGCAGGTCGCTCGCCAAACAGCAGAAGCAGGTGGCCCAGCCCGGGCAAGGCGAAGGCCAGGGCAGGGGGGCGGATGGCCTCGCCGGGGAGCATGACGGGAACGGCTTCGCCATCCCCCTCCAGCAGGCCGGACGGCCAGTCCACGGTCTTGCCCTCGAGTGCCTGCAGGGCCGGCAAGCCGCTGGCGGCATACACCTGCGACGCAAACCCTTCACCCGCCGCGGCAGGCGCAGACTCCCGCAGTACCGCAGCCCCCTCGCTGCCGGCATGGACCAGCAGCCGCTGCAGCAGCGCGACCGCCAGCGCGTGCGGCCGCGTTTCGCCCGCCATCGCCAGGGCGAGATCGCAGAGCGCGGCAACGGTCGGGTCGGGGTTCATCGCGTCTCCGGCAGGGGTTTGCCGGCGTTGCGGCCGGTCGATTCGAGGCAGGTCCACACGCTTGTCGTCATGGCCGGGCGGAGGCGTCGACGACCAGCGTGTCGATCACGTTGAACAGCGTGGGAATGTCGATGGGCTTCGTGACATAGGCATCGAAACCGGCCTCGAGGCCGCGCTTCTCCTCGCCTTTCATGGCATTGGCGGTGACGGCGACGACCGGCACGCCGGCGGTGGTCGGCTCCGCCCGCAGGGCCTCGAGGGCCGCGTAGCCGTCCATGCCGGGCAGGTTGATGTCCATCATGATCAGGGCCGGCCGCTCCGCGCGCGCCAGCTGGATGCCGATTTCGGCCGTATGCGCCATGCGCAGCGCCAGATGCTTGCGCGCAGCGAAGATCCGCTCCATCAGATGCTGGTTCATCGGGTTGTCCTCGATATAGAGCACATAGGCGCGCGTCGCCGGCCCGGCAGTCGCGTCGGCCAGGGGCGCCGTCGCGGCAGCGGGCGCGGCGGCGGTGGTGACCGGAAGCGTCACCCAGAACGTGCTGCCCCGGCCTTCGGTGCTCTCGAAGCCGATGCTGCCGCCCATCGCCTCGACGATGCGGCGGGTGATCACCAGGCCGATGCCGCTGCCCTCGACCTGGCCGCGCTCGGCGCCGAGGCGGTCGAACGCCGTGAACATGCGCGCCTGCTTGTCGGCAGGAATGCCCGGGCCGTCATCGGCGATCGCGATGCGCGTCGCGCCCCGCTCGGCATGGCAGCCGATGCGCACTGCGCCGGCCGGACGGTTGTACTTGATCGCGTTGGAGAGCAGGTTGATCAATACCTGCTGCAACCGGGTGCTGTCGGCGACGACCGTGCTGCCGCAGCCATCGCCGCCCGCGTCGACCAGCTGGATGCCGCGGTCGCGGGCGATCGGCGCGACCATCGCCAGGCTGTCCGTCACGACGTCCTGCACGCGCACCGGCGCCAGCAACAGCTCGAGCTTGCCTGCCTCGATGCGGGCAAGGTCGATGAGATCGTTGACCAGCGACAGCAGATGCTGGCCGGCGCGTTCGATCTCCTGGGCGTAATCCTTGCTCTGCGGCGGCAGCTTGGGGTCCATGGCGAACAGCTGGGCAAAGCCGAGAATGGAGTTGAGCGGCGTGCGCAGCTCGTGGCTCATGCTGGCCAGAAATTCGCTCTTGGCGCGGCTGGCGGCTTCGGCAGCCTCCTTCGCCTGCTGCATGCCCTGTTCCGCCTGCTTGAGCTCGGTCACGTCCTGCACCGTGCCCGAGAGCTGCAGCAGCTCGCCGCTCGCGCCGACCCGGGCCTGCGCGAGCTCGTGGACGTAGCGCACCTCGCCGTCCGGCCGGATGATGCGGTGCACCACGTCGTGCACGCCGGTTTCGGCTGCGCGCCGCTCGCTGGCGCGGATGAGCTCCCAGTCGTCCGGATGGACCGCGCGCGTGAAGGCGTCGATGCTCGGGGTGAAGCGCGCCGGGTCGAGGCCGAAGATGCGGTAGATCTCGTCGGACCACTGCAGCGCCCCCGTGACCAGATCGGCTGTCCAGTGTCCGAGCTTGGCGAGGCTCTGCGCCTCTTCCAGCCGCATGCGGCTTTCTTCCAGGGCGATCTCGATGCGCTTGCGCTCGGTGACGTCCTGCACCACCCCCAGCATGTGCAGCGGATTGCCGTCCGCGTCGCGCACCACGTCGCCGCGCTCGAGCAGCCAGCGGACCTCGCCGCTCGGCCACACGACACGGTGCTCGATGTCGTACTCCCTGCCGAGTTCGACGCAGGCGCTCACGGCACCGGACACCCGCAGCCGGTCTTCCGGATGCACGGCTGCGAGGAAGTTCTCGTAGGTGGTCGCGAGGCTCCCCTCGGGATGGCCAAACAGCGGGGCGATGCGCTCGGACCAGTAGAGGTCGCCGGTCTCGATGTTCCAGTCCCAGGTACCGATGTTGGCGTACGCCTGGCTGCGCGCCAGGCGCTGCTCGGCCTCCTTGACGCGGGTAATGTCGGTACGGATGGAAATGTACTGGTAGGGATGCCCGTCGTCGTCGAGGAACGGGACGATCGTGGTTTCCACCCAGTAGTGGCTGCCGTCCTTGCGACGGTTGCAGAGCTCGCCGTGCCAGATCAGGCCGCGCGTGATCGTCTGCCACAGATCCACATAGAGTGCGTCGGCATGCATGCCCGACTTGACGATGCGGTGATTCTGCCCGAGCAGCTCGTGGCGGCCGTAGCCGCTCGCCTCGCAGAAGCGGTCGTTCGCGTAGAGGATATTGCCCGCGGTATCGGTGATGCTGACGATCGCATGCGCATCGAGCGCATGCTGGTGGCGCTCGCGTTCGTACAGCGTGGCGCGCAGGGCCTCGACCTGCTCCTGCGTCTGCCGGTAGCGCTTCGCGCAGACCGACACGGCGGCCGTCAGGCGGCGCGCGTCCGCCGGCTTCGCGAGCAGGTACTCGGCACCGTGTTCCAGCGCGAAACGGTCCGGGCTGGCGGCGGCCGACAGGTAGACGACGGGAACGAGGTCGTGACGCCCGTCGGCGCGCAGCATGGCGGCCAGCTCGGGACCGCTGCATTGCGGCATGTCCATGTCGATCAGCAGCACCTCCGCGGCAAACCCGCACAGCAGATCGGGGACCTCGAGCGGGTTCTCCGTCTCGCATACCTCCATGCCGGCCCGGCGCAGGGCCTGCGATTGTGCGGCGAGTTCCGCGGGGTCGTCGTCGACGACCAGCACCCGGTACGGGCGCGTCGATCCGAGTTTTTCAAGGCTGGCCAGGCAGTGCAGCAGTGCGTCGCGGCGGGTCGGCGTGGTCAGGTAGTGCGTCGCACCGGCACGACAGGCGGCGAGCCGGGCTGCGACGTCGGCACGCGCCGACAGGAACACGAGGGGCGCGTCCGGACAATGCTGCGCCCGCAGGTCCGCGACCGGCCTGGCCGCCGCGCAGTCGTCGTCGAACGACCCCAGGTCGAGGATCAGCGCGGCCGGCCTGTCCGCAGCCCAGCCCGCTGCGGCCAACTCGGCGGGCCGGCTGAATACGACCACGCGGTAGCCGGCTTCTTCCAGCGTCCCGCGCAGCCAGAGCGATCGATCCGGGTCGCCGCTCACCACGGCGATCTGGACCGGCAGGCGGGCCTCGGGCGGCAGCATGTAGCCGAGCGCGGGACTTTCCGCAGCGGCCTCGAGCCTCGCCAGCGCCTTGTGCAGGGCGAAGAGTCTGGGATCGTCCGGCCGCCCGTCGGGCGGCAGGCTGGCGGCGACGGCTTCCAGCCTGCGGGCGGCGGCCGATACCTCCGTCAGCCGGTGCACGCCTGCGGCGCCGACCAGGCTGTGCGCGGCGCGGGCCAGCATGGCGCCGGCCCCTCTTTCGCCGCGCCCGATCTTCTCCACGTACTGCTCCAGCATGTCGATGCGCGCGGGCAGCAGGGTGATGAATTCGTTGCGCAGACGGGCGAGGGAGGCCTCGATCGAAATGGGCATGGGCGTTCTGTCGCGGAATGCGCAGGCGTCAGCGCGTCGCCTGTCGAAGGGTCCGCTCGACGATGTGCCGCAGCACACCGAGCGGGGCCGGCTTGGAATACACCGGGATGCTCGCTGGAAGACCGCCGTGGGCGTCGATTTCGGCGGCGCTCAGGGCGGTCACCACGACGATCGCGGGGGCGCCCTCCGTGATCTGCGTCAGCCGCCGGATCATCTCGAAACCGTCCATGCCGGGCATGACGAGGTCGGCGATCACCAGCTGCGGGGCATATTTGCCGAACATGACCAGCCCGTCGAAGCCGTCCTGCGCCAGGTGCAGGGTGGCGGCAAGCTTCCATTCGGCGAATTTGATGCGGTAGAGCTCGCGCAGGACAGGTTCGTCCTCGACGATGAGGACGCTGTGGGCGGGCGCCGCGTGCCCCTCGGCCGCCCGTTGGCCCGCCAGCATCGCGTCGACCGCGTCGCTCGGGATGCGGCGATGGCCGCCGGCGGTTTTCCAGGCCGACAGCACCCCCGACTCGACCCAGAGCTGGATGGTCGTGAGCGACACCCCGATTTTCCGGGCGGCCTCGCGGGTGGTGTAGTAGGTAGCGCGCTTGGGTTCAGACATGATTCAGGCTGGATTTTTAACACTTCTCTGGACGGAGGTCGATTGCGCGCACGCGGAGGTGTCCGAAAAACGACAATGAATCCTTAGCGGAAATTATTTTTAATACTTTTGTTAAAGTTAATACATTTTCGTACCGATAGGGCTGGTACACAGCGAGCGCACGCGCCCGGGGCCCGGGCCGATCTGCCGCAGAAGCCCGGCGCCTCGCGAAATGCCAGAACGACCATAACCAGGGAGAGTCACCCGCGATGCGCAACAATCTGCCGGTCACGAATGTCGAGTACATCCTCGAGGACAGCGAGACGATCGTGTCCAAGACCGATCGCCATGGCAACATCACCTACGTCAACCAGGACTTCATCAACATCAGCGGCTTCAGCGAGGAAGAACTGCTGGGCGCGCCGCAGAACATCGTGCGCCATCCCGACATGCCGGTCGAGGCCTTCGCCGACTTCTGGCACACGCTGAAGGCCGGCAAGGCGTGGACGGGGCTGGTGAAAAACCGCTGCAAGAACGGCGACCACTACTGGGTCGAGGCCAACGCCGCCCCCCTGATCGAAAACGGCCAGATCGTCGGCTACACCTCGATCCGCACCAAGCCGAGCCGCGACGCCGTGCAGGCCGCCGAGGCCGCCTACCGGGCCGTCAAGGGCGGCGACAAGTCGCTGAAGATCCGCGAAGGCAACGCCGTCCGCCCGTCCTTCCTCGAGCGTTGCTGCCTCGATGCCATGAGCCGCCTGTCGCTGGCATCGATCCTGCGGATGGCGACGGTCTCGATGGTCATCCTGTTCGCCATCGTCGGCGTGCTCGGCTGGCTGCTGGCGGACGAGGCCGGCCACGGGCTGGCCGGTTGGCTCGAGGTCGTCGCCCTCGTCGGCATGCCGCTCGCCGTCCTCTTCGGCTACGCGTGCCACCGCATGGTCGTCGTGCCGCTGGCCCGTGCGCGCCATGACATCGACCGCATGAGTTCTGGCGACCTGACGGGCCGCATCCACGCCAGCGGCACCGGCGAGGTCCAAAGCATGATGCAGGCGCTGCGCATCCTGCAGATCAACATCAAGCTGCTGGTCGGGCAGATCAAGCAGAGCACGGACATCGTCAACGCCGGCGCCAGCGAAATCGCCTCGGGCAACGCCGACCTGTCGTCGCGTACCGAATCGCAGGCCTCGAGCCTGGAAGAGACCGCGAGCTCGATGGAAGAGCTGACCAGCACCGTCAGGCAGAACGCGGAGAACGCGCAGACGGCCAACCAGCTCGTCGTGTCCACGGCCGACGTGGCCGTCAAGGGCGGCGACGTCGTGCACCAGGTCGTCGACACCATGGCCTCGATCAAGGAGAGCTCGAAGAAGATCGCCGACATCATCGGCGTCATCGACGGCATCGCCTTCCAGACCAACATCCTCGCGCTCAACGCCGCGGTCGAGGCCGCGCGTGCCGGCGAGCAGGGGCGCGGCTTTGCCGTCGTCGCCAGCGAGGTGCGCAGCCTCGCGCAGCGCAGCGCGAGCGCCGCCAAGGAGATCAAGACCCTGATCGAGGACTCCGTCGGCAAGGTCGACGCCGGCAGCACGCTCGCCGACCAGGCCGGCGTCGCGATGAACGAAATCGTCACCTCGGTCAAGCGCGTCGCCGCGATCATGGCCGAGATCGCCTCCGCGAGCCACGAACAGAGTGACGGCATCGAGCAGGTCAACCAGGCCGTCGGGCAGATGGACGAGATCACCCAGCAGAATGCCGCGCTGGTCGAGGAGGCCGCTGCAGCATCCGAAACCATGCAGATGCAGGCCCGCAAGCTCGCGGAACTGGTCGACGTCTTCCGGCTGGTGGATGGCGTGGCGCCGCTGCAGGCGATGCAGCCGGCTCGCCGCGCGGGCACCGTGATTGCCCTTCCCAAGGCACGGGCGGATCGCGTTCAGCCGGCACGGCTTGCCGCGAAGCGCAGGTAAGCGGCGCGCCGGACAGGGCCGAGCGGCGGGCCGTCGCGACCGGCGATGAGCCGAGCATTCCGGCATCGTCCACAGTAGAATCGCGTTATCGACGCCTCACCCAGGATTCACCGTACGCACGGCCACGCCGTCCCGTCCTTCTGCGCCCCCACCGCCGCCCGCATGCGCAACCCATTCACAGGTGACGCCCCTGCTGCCTTCCACAGTCTGATCGAGGCGGCCCCGTATCCGCTTTTCGTGGCCGACCCGGCCGCGAGTTTCCGCTTCGTCTACGCGAACCCCGCCGCTGCCGAGCGCTTCGGGCATCCGGCCGCACGGCTGCTCGGCATGACGCTTGCCGAATGCGCGACCGACTTCGGCGCGGAGCAGGTCGATGCGCTGCAGCGCGAGGGTCACGTCGTTTTCACCACCCTGGCCCGGCTTCGGGGCTGCGAATGCATCCAGTGCGAAATCCGCATGACCGCCGTGGAAATCGGCGGCGAGACATACATCGCCGGCGTCCTTCATGACGTCACGCAGCAGAGCAGGGCCGAGCAGGCGCTGCAACGCAGCGAAGCCCAGCTGCGCACCCTGATCGAGACGCTGCCGGACCTGGTCTGGCTCAAGGATCCGGAGGGCGTCTACCTGACGTGCAACCAGCGGTTCGAGCGCTTCTTCGGCGCGACGCGGGACGCGATCGTCGGCAGGACCGACTACGACTTCGTCGATCGTGGGCTGGCGGACTTCTTCCGCGAGAAGGACAGGCTCGCCATCGCAAGCGACCGCCCGAGCGTGAACGAGGAGGAGATCACCTACGCGGACGACGGCCACCGCGAATATCTCGAGACCATCAAGACCCCCATGTACGGGCCGCAGGGCGAGCTGATCGGCGTCCTCGGAATCGCCCGTGACATCACCCGGCGCAAGGAACTCGAGGCCGCGCTCAAGGAACGATTCGAGGTCTACCAGACGGCCATCAACACGCCGGCACTCGGGTTCTGGCTGGTCGACACCCAGGGCGCACTGCTCGAAGTCAACGATGCCTACGTCGGGCAGTCGGGCTACAGCCGCGACGAGCTGCTCCGCATGCGCATTCCCGACGTCGAGGCAGTGGAAACGCCGGAGGACACCGCGGCCCATATCGAGGCGATCAGGCAAGTCGGCTATGGCCGCTTCGAGACGATGCACCGCCGGAAGGATGGCTCGCTCTGGCCGGTCGAGGTGATCGTCACCTTTTCCGGAATCCAGGGCGGCCGCATCTTCGTTTTCCTCGAGGACATCACCGAGCGCAGGCGCGCCAAGGAGGCGCTCGAACGCGCCAACGAGGCGCTGGAAGCACGGGTTGCGCTGCGCACCGCCGAACTGTCGATCGCCAAGGAGGAGGCCGAGCGGGCCAGCCGCGCCAAGTCCGAGTTCCTGTCGACGATGAGCCACGAACTTCGCACGCCCCTGAACGCCGTGCTCGGCTACAGCCAGCTGATGCAGATGCAGCCCGATACGAACCCGTCGCAGCGCGAGAACCTCGGCGAGATCCTCAAGGCGGGGCGGCATCTGCTCGAACTGATCAACCAGGTGCTCGATCTTGCCAGGATCGAATCCGGCCGCGCCGATTTCGTGATCGAAAACGTCGACTGCCGCGCGCTCGTCGAAACCTGTCTCGGGCTGATCGCACCGCTCGCGCAGGCACGGCACGTCGGAATCCTGCTGCAGCCCGATGCGCTGCCCACCGAGCTCTTCGTCCGCGCCGACTCGCTGCGCGTGCGCCAGGTCTTGCTCAACCTGATGAGCAACGCCGTCAAGTACAACAAGGAACATGGCGAGGTCAGGATCAGGCTGGAGGCGGACGATGCCGCGATCCGTTTCCAGGTCGAGGATACCGGCGTGGGCATTCCGCGCGCCCGGCACGCCGAGCTGTTCCAGCCCTTCAACCGTATCGAGGCACGCAACAGCAACGTCGAGGGGGCCGGCATCGGCCTCGTCATCAGCCGCACCCTGGTCGAGGCCATGGGCGGACGAATCGGCTTCGAGAGCCAGGTCGGCGTGGGCAGCACCTTCTGGATCGAGCTCCCGCGCGCCGAGCTCGCCGATGCCGAGGCTGGGACGTCGCCGGGCACGGCGAGGCAGGACATCGAAAACACATGAGGCCTGTCCGCGACGAGACAGGCCGTGGCCTGCGCGCTTCGACTGCGTGCGGCGGATTTCCTGCCTCCCGGGACGGCATGCGCCGGCGGGCTCGAAGCCGTTCTTCCGAATGCCTTGCGGGGAGCGGGATTTAGGTCCGCTCAGGCCGGAAGGGCCGAGGCGGACGGCGGGGAAGGGGACCCCGGCGCTGCCGTGAATCCCCTCGGCAGGCGAATTACTTCACCCGTCTGGCGCCCTTGAACTCGATGGTCGTGCCCGGCTTCATCACGAGGGCGTCGATGTGCGCCTTCCCGACCGCCTTCGCCCAGCCACCCGGATTCTGGGTCAGGATGGGGAAGGTGCCGTAATGCTGCGGGATGGCGAGCTTCACGCCGACGGCCCTGGCGGCCTGCGCGGCCATGTCGGGTTCCATGCCGAAGTGGCCGCCGACGTTGATGAGGCCGACGTCCGGATGGTACTGCTCGCGGATCAGCTTCATGTCGCTGAAGTAGGCGGTGTCGCCGGTGTCGTAAATCGTCGGGCCGTCCTTGATCATCAGCACGAATCCCCCGGGGTTGCCGCCGTAGACCATGTCGGGCGCGTTGGGGCCGGCATGCGGGTCCTGCATGCCGCTCGAATGGATCGCCGGCACCATCGCGACCGTCACCTCGCCGTCGGCGATCCTGATCTCGCCGCCGATGTTCATCAGCGTGTCGAAGCCCATCTGCTCCTTCGGATAGCCGAGCAGCTTGGCCATGTTGCTGCCGAGCTCGAAGTTCGTCACCAGCCTGGCGCCGGTCTTCTTCGCCAGTGCGACCGAATCGCCCACATGGTCGAAGTGGCCGTGGGTGATCAGGATGTAGTCGGCCTTGTCGATCCCGGCGAGCGCATCCTTGTCCTTGCCGGCGGCCGGATTCATCGGATTGTTGAGCCACGGGTCGAGGTACAGCACCTTGCCCTTGGGGGTGACGATGCGGAAGGCGGCGTGGCCGAACCACGTGAGCTGCGTGACGCCGTCGGCCGCGAATGTGGGAACGGTGCCGGCGAGGGTGAGGGCGAGCGAGGCAAAGAAACCGCTCAGGATGGCAAGCATGCGGCGCATGGGGTGCTCCTTGTTGGTGTTGGGAATTCGTATGGTCGTTCGTGAAACGGAGTCAGGATAGCCCAGGCGCCAAGCGGCTGCCACGCCCCAGGGCCGCCCGCCTTCCGTCTGGGCGAATCCGGGGGTGGGGGAGAGGTCGCGTCGCGCCGCATAAATCGGAATATTCGATTGATTCGACCAATAAATATCGTTTGTTAAATAGGTAGTTCAAACCTATCTTTTGATCTGATCGCTCGTCGGCAGACGCGATTCGATGCGGCGGGCACGATCGGCCGCGCGGATCCGCGACATCCTCGCCCGGGGCTGTCCACGCGGGCAGCGGGCAGCGCGCAACGGCCGAGCATTCGAGCACCCCCGAATCATCACCGCCAAAGGAGGGCGACATGAGCAAACGGAAGTTCGACACCCCCAACCTCGACGAGCTCGAGCATGGCCCATGGCCGAGCTTCGTGACCGGCCTCAAGCGCCTGGCCAAAGAGAGCCCGATGATGAACGACCTGCTGGGCCAGCTTGAAACGTCCTACCAGCACATGAAGGGCTACTGGAAGGGCGGCACGGTCGGTGTGTTCGGCTACGGCGGCGGCGTGATCCCGCGCTTCACCGAGCTGAAGGACGAGAACGGCAAGCCCGTGTTCCCCGAGGCGGCCGAATTCCACACCCTGCGCATCCAGCCGCCCCCCGGCATGCACTACACCTCCGACCTCTTGCGCAAGATGTGCGACGCATGGCAGGAAACGGGAGGTTCGGGTCTGATCGCGTTCCACGGGCAGTCGGGCGACATCATGCTCCAGGGCGCTCGAACGGAGGATGTGCAGCGCGCCTTCGACAAATTCAACGAGATGGGCTTCGACCTCGGCGGTGCCGGCCCCTCGCTGCGCACCTCGATGTCCTGCGTCGGCGCCGCCCGCTGCGAACATTCCTGCTTCGATGAGGCGAAGGCCCTGCGCACCGTCATCAACAACAACATCGACGACATGCACCGGCCGTCGCTGCCGTACAAGTTCAAGTTCAAGTTCTCCGGCTGCCCGAACGACTGCGTGAACGCCATCATGCGCTCGGACCTCGCGACGATCGGCACCTGGCGCGACAACATCCGCGTCGACGAGAAGCTGGTGCAAGACTACATGAAGGCCCACGGCGAGGAAGATCTCGTCAACGACGTGGTGACGAAGTGCCCGACCAAGGCCATCACACTCGTTTCCACCGCCAAGTTCCAGCCCAGCGAGCACGTCTCCGCCGCCGACCTCGGCAACGGCAAGACGATGTGCATCGACAACAAGAACTGCGTCCGCTGCATGCACTGCCTGAACGTCATCCCCGGCGGCCTGCGGACCGGCGTGGACAAGGGCGTGACCATCCTGGTGGGGGGCAAGGGCGTGCTGAAGATCGGCGCGACCATGGGCACGGTCGTGATTCCGTTCATGAAGCTCGAGACCGACGAGGACTTCGAGAAGCTGAACGAACTGGGGCGCAACGTGATCGACTTCTTCGCCGAGAACGCGCTGGAGCACGAGCGTACCGGCGAGATGATCGACCGCATCGGCCTGACCAACTTCCTCGAAGGCGTGGATCTTCCGGTCGACCCCAACATGATCAACCAGCCGCGCATGAACCCGTTCTTCCGTTCCGACGACTGGGACGAGCAGGTCGAGAAGTGGCTGGAGTACAAGGCCAGCAAGACCGCCTGAGCCGGCCGCCCGAGGCGTTCGGCCGCCACCGGGGTGCGCCTTCCGGCGCTGGCGGCCGACGCGGGGCCGGGCCATCACACGCCGAGCACGCGCCTGCGGAGGCGACGCATGCCGCGGCGGGCCCACGGGTCGGCGTCGGACAAGGCGCTGCTGATGCCGCATATCTATCCCAAGGAAGTCCGCAAGCGCCTGGAAACACGCTTCAAGAACCCAGTCGACCCGTTCAAGCTGGTCATCGTGCGCGACATGTGGCTGACGGGCTTCGACGCGCCGTGCCTGCACACGATGTACGTGGACAAGCCGATGCGCGGACACAACCTGATGCAGGCCATCGCCCGCGTGAACCGTGTGTTCAAGGACAAGCCGGGCGGATTGGTCGTGGATTACATCGGCATCGCCAATGAGCTGACGGCCGCCTTGGCGGACTACACGCAGGCCAAGGGCCGCGGCAAACCGACCATCGACGCCCGCGAGGCGCTGGCCGTGCTGCAAGAGCAGATGGATGTGCTCCACGACATGCTGCATGGTGTGGAACACGGGGATTTCCGGACCAAGGCCTGGCAGCTTCTGCCGGCCGTGGCCAACCACGTGCTCGGTCTGGACGACGGCAAGAAACGGTTCGCCGACACGGTGCTGGCCGCCAGCAAGGCCTTCGCGCTGTGCTGCACGCTGGACGAGGCTTAACACTAACGCTGACGACCAAGCTGGCAGAAAAGGCCAATGGGCCGCTTGTACTTAAACCGTTGGGTCGGGTGGTAGTCAATTGGGTTCATCAACTAGTCAGTTGGGTTCGGCTGCTAGTCACACCAGCGGCACGGATTGCCTCTTCCCGTTATCGACTTCGCATAATGTATATTATGTTAAATCTTATTGTTTCGCGGAGCGGCCCTTGCCTTGCTGCTGTCGCTCCCACGAAATTCGAGTAACACCCCCTGAAATTCTGGTAACGGAATCCGCGCCATCCCTTCTGGCCGGGTCTGCCCGAAACTCATGGTCGGCCGCTACCGACCCCGGCGCTAAGCACGCAAAGTCTGAGGAGCGTACGGCTGTCCCATGGCGTGAAAGACTCGAAGCGCAGCAAGCGCATCGTCAGCCGCGTATTGGAGTTGGTTAGGCCGAAGCTTCCCGGACAGCCCAGTCGACGGTCACCGACTTGCGCAGGCTTGGCCCGCACGGTTTCCCGGATAGCCCGGTCGACGGTCAGTCACTGACTTACTCAGGCTTTGGACTAGCTCGACCGCAATCTTCTTTGTATGTCTCAACGCCCAAACCGCGAACCGCGGCTACATTAGAAGCCATGGGCTACTTCTTAGCCCTCAAAGTCTTTTTCTTAATCAACCGAGAAACTTATCAGTTTCTTATCATTATTCTTATCACTTTCTTATCACTCAGCGCCCGGCCAAACACCGCTCCGCCTCGTCGCGACGGACTATTGACTACGGGGACCAGGGAGTTCGGTTCGGAATAGCTTCATGCGACCACCCATTCAGCCGACAGTGACTCCGCCTGTTTCAATACTGTCTCAGTCGCTTCTTCCTGCTTGTCCGGCGGATACTTGTAGCGCTTGAGCAGCGTCTTAACCATCACGCGCAGCCTGGCCCGGACAGTTTCCCGGACAGCCCAGTCAACCGTCACCGACTTGCGCAGGCTTTGGACTAACTCGACCGCAATCTTCTTTAATGTCTCGTCACCCAAACCACGGACTGCGGATTCATTAGTGGCCAAGGCGTCGTAGAACGCCATTTCGTCGTGGTTCAGCCCCAGGGCCTCGCCGCGCTGGGCGGCTTCCTGGAACTTCTTGGCCATCTCGATGAGCTCCTCGATGACCTGGGCGGTCTCGATGGCCCGGTTGCGGTAGCGCGTCAGGCTCTGCTGCAGGAGCTCGGAAAACTTGGCCTCCTGCACCACGTTGGTCTTGAAGCGCGACTTGATTTCGCCCTTGAGCAGCCGCTCCAGAAGTTCCACGGCCAGGTTGCGCTCCTTCATGTGGCGCACGTCTTCAAGGAACTCGTCGGACAGCACGCCGATATCCGGGCGTTTGAGGCCAGCCGCCGTAAAGATGTCGATGACCTCATCACTCACCACGGCCCGGCTGATGATTTGCCGAAGCGCGTGTTCCTTCTGCTCGTCCGTCAGTTTCTTGTCGGTCCCGCCGTGCTTGGTCAGCGCGGCTTTCACCGCCTGCAGGAAGGCCAATTCGTCACGGTGACCCAGGGCCTCGTCCAAGGTGCAGCACAGCGCGAACGCCTTGCTGGCGGCCAGCACCGTGTCGGCGAAGCACTTCTTGCCGTCGTCCAAGCCGAGCACGTGGTTGGCCACGGCCGGCAGGAGTTGCCAGGCCTTGGCCCGGAAGTCGCCGTACTCCACGCCGTGCAGCATGTCGTGGAGCACGTCCATCTGCTCCTGCAGCACGGCCAGCGCCTCGCGGGCGTCGATGGTCGGCTTGCCGCGGCCCTTGGCCCGGGTGTAGTCCGCCAGCGCGGCCTTGAGCTCGTTGGCGATGCCGATGTAATCCACGACCAATCCGCCGGGCTTGTCCTTGAACACCCGGTTCACCCTGGCGATGGCTTGCATCAAATTGTGGCCGCGCATCGGCTTGTCGACGTACATCGTGTGCAGGCATGGCGCGTCGAAGCCCGTGAGCCACATGTCGCGGACGATAACGAGCTTGAACGGGTCGGCCGGGTTCTTGAACCGGGTTTCCAGCCGCTTGCGGACGTCCTTGGGATAGATGTGCGGCTTCAGCAGCGCCTTGTCAGAGGCCGAGCCGGTCATCACCACCTTGATGGCGCCCTGGGCCGGGTCGTCGCTGTGCCACTCCGGGCGCAGCGCGACGATGGCGTCATATAGGTGTACACAGATGTCGCGGCTCATCGCCACGACCATGGCCTTGCCGTCCATGGCGGCGAGCCGGCTCTCGAAGTGGGCCACGATGTCCGCCGCCACCTTCTGGATGCGCGGCGGCGCACCCACCAGCTGCTCCAGCGCCGCCCAGCGCCGCAGCTTGGCCACCTTGGCGGCGTCGCCCTCCTCGTCCTCGGTGAGCTCGTCGACTTCGCTGTCGAGCAGCGTCACGTCCGCTTCCTTCAGCTCCAGCTTGGCCAAGCGGCTCTCGTAGTAGATGGGCACGGTGGCGCCGTCCTTGACCGCCTGCTCGATATCGTAGATGTGGACGTAGTCGCCGAACACCGCGCGCGTGTCGCGGTCGTCCAGCGAGACCGGCGTGCCGGTGAAGGCGACGAAGGTCGCGCCGGGCAACGCGTTGCGCAAGTGCTGGGCGTAACCGTAGCGCACGGCGCTGCTGCCGGTCGCCAGCACCGAAGTGGTTGTTCCGGCCTCGGCAGCCAACAGCACGGTGGCATCATTGGCGGCCGTGGGCCTGCCCTCCCCTCCGGCCAGCCGTGCCTCGAAGCCATACTGGCTGCGGTGCGCCTCGTCGCAGATGACCACGATGTTGCGGCGGTCGGAGAGCACGGGGAACATGTCCTCGTCCTCGCCGGGCGTGAACTTCTGGATAGTGGTGAAGACGATGCCGCCCGACGGCCGGTTGGCCAAGAGCCGACGCAGGTCCGGGCGCGTGTCGGCCTGCACGGGCGTTTCGCGCAGCATCTCGCTCGCCCCCGCGAAGACGCCGAACAGCTGGTTATCGAGGTCGTTGCGGTCGGTCACCACGACCAAGGTCGGGTTACCCATGCCGGGGTGGGCCATCAAGGCGCCCGCCAGGCAGGTCATCTCGATGCTCTTGCCGGCGCCCTGGGTATGCCACACCACCCCGCCTTTGCGGTTGCCGCCGGGTGCCGAGGCCTTCAGCACGCTCTGCACCACGGCGCGCACGGCGTGGAACTGGTGGTAGCCCGCCACCTTCTTGATGAGCTGGCCGTCGTCCTCGAACAGGATGAAGTGGCGCAGGTACTCCAGCAGCAGGTCGCGCTGGAACAGCCCATGCACCAGCGTTTCGAGCTCGCGCATCGCCCCCAGCGGGTCGGTGGTCACGCCATCGATGGTGCGCCAGGCCATGAACCGCTCGCGGTCGCTGGTCAGCGAACCCATGCGCGCCTGGATGCCGTCGGAAATCACCTGCAGCGCGTTGGCGTGGAACAGGTCGGGGATATCCTGCTGGTAGGCCTGCAGCTGGTTCCAAGCCGCCCAGATGTCGGCTTCCTCGTCGCCGGGGTTCTTCAACTCGACGACGACCAGCGGCAGGCCGTTCACGAAAAGCACCACATCGGGGCGGCGCGTGAGCGCGGGGCCTTGCACCGAGAACTGGTTCACCGCCAGCCAGTCGTTGGCCGCCACATCGGCAAAGTCCAGCAGCCGCACACGGTCGCCGCGCGTGTCGCCATCCTTTTGGAATTCCACCGGCACGCCGTCGACCAGCCATCGGTGCAGCTGGCGGTTGGCGCTGACCAAGGCCGGCACATTGGGGCTGAGCACGCGGCGGAGCGCGTCGTCGCGGGCGCCGGCCGGGATGTGCGGATTCAGGCGGGCAATGGCGTCGGCGAGTCGGTGCCGCAGCGCCACGTCACGGTAGCTGTCGCGCTCGGTGCCGGGGGTCTTGGCGTCAGGCGGCGAGATGTCGGGGCCGTGGGCGACCGACCAGCCGAGGCCGGCCAGCCATTCCAGCATGGCCTGTTCGACGTCGTCCTCGCTGATGCCGTTCACGGCAGTTCCCGTACCAGTGGACGGAACACGCCGTCGAGCTTGGCGCCTACGTCTGCGAGCCATGACATGTAGCTGGGCCATTGCGCCTCATCGTCCAGTGGCGACTCCGGCCGGAATACAGCGATGCGACAGGCATGGCTCTCCGGCAGCTCTTGCCATTCCAGCGGAAAACCAAGCCGCTGCTCTATGTCGGTGCGGTGCTGCAGCAACTGCTGAAAGTACTGCTTCGATTGCTCATGGGAGATATACACTTCCATGCCCAATCGCGCTTCGCGGGAGTTCACCGTGGCCGCCATCTTGAAGCCGGCGCGTCCAATCTTGATGTTCAGCCAGTGCTGGGCGCGTGGTTTCTGCGGCTTCAAAGGTGAGTTGCGAGGCTCAAGGTAGGCCAGAAAATCCGTCCAGAAGCGAAGCTGCAGCTGCTTGGTCGGGGTTGCCGTTGAGGCTGCGCGGGCGATTTCGCGGCCCGATTTGCTCCAGTCGTTCGGCTTGACGACAACATTGAAGCTCGGCGCCATCGGGGAATCGGCGATGCGCCACAGCTCGACTTCCACCGCGAAGAAGTTCAGGTCGCCCGTCGTGTTCTGGTTCAGGAACTCCAGCGCCGCCACATGCTCGGCTCTAAAGGATTCGGCCACCCACACAACTTTCTTCGCTCCCACGCCGGCGGCGTAGGTGATGATTTGGCCGAGATGCGTGTGGTTGGTCTTCTCCAGCTGGTTCTCGATGATGATTTCGCCGTCATCGTCGGAGCACAGGATGTCCACCTTGAAGTCGCCCACGGGGTGCTCGGTTGCCACAAGCTCCATTTCCGCCAGGCCCAGCGCCTCAGCGAGGAGCTGCAGGTTTTCGTCCTGCGCGAGCCAGGGGGTGAACTCGCCTGCCTCGTGCTTCCAGGCGGCGCGCAGGGATACGCGTTCAAGTCGGGCAAGGTTGGGCTTCATGCGAGAGCGTCCTCCAGTTGTTCTTGGGCTTCGGGCAGGCGAAGCTTGCCGGAGATGAGGCGGGGAAGCAGCGTGTCGCGTGTCTCCGTGAGCGAGCGTGATTGCAGACCGTTTGCCAAGATACGTTCGAACAGCGGGCGCGTCAGCGCGTCAAACGCCTTGATGATTTCTGATGGCGGGTTGCAAACAAGCACTGAATTGAGCGTATCCCGGGTGATGGTGTCGAACACGCCGCCGTGTGCCAGACGCTTCAGGTCCTCCACCAATCTCTGCGCAGCCAAGTATGTAGTGGTTTCGCCTCCACTAGCTCGGGGTCTCAAGCCGTAGCAAGACTGGTTCATTGCCATCTCGACCCCAGTAAGTGCTAGTTTTCCAACTGTCCCCCGTGCAGAGATGATGGTGGTCCACATCGGGAGGATTCGCGTGGACGAGTTATCGACGCCCAATTTCGTGACGGACTTTTCTGTTGCCACGGTGAAAACCTGCCCGGCTGCTGGCGCATCCACGACTGAAAACCACGGGATATCGCCGTCCCAGTACTCCGGGACGCTTGTCTTGGGGGTGCCGCCACCAACGATATCCACTGTTTCGGAGAATGGGAGAACGGACCACCCCTTCGGAATCAACCCCAGCGCCGATTCCTCGAACTCGGCGGGGAAAAGCGCTGCCATGGCGGCGTCCATGCCTTCGGGTTTGCCGCCGGCCTGCTTGGCGCGCACCGGGTCGAAGTCGATGAACCAGCTCTTGAACAGGGCCTGGGCGATGGATTCGAGCGTAGTGTTGGTTTGGCGCAGGAGGTTGATGCGGTCGTCGAGCGCACCAAGAATGTCGGCGATACTGACCTGAACCTCCCGTGGTGGCAGAGCGATATGGAACGCCTTAACCTCAGGAAAGTAGATGGTCTGGTGCGTGGTTCCCGAGGCAAAACGCAGAAAACTACGGCGCTCCCCAAGCAAGACGTATTTCAGGTACCGATAGTCAAGGTCTGGGCCGCACACCCAATTTACAAAATCTTGGCTTGTGGCCATGGGCACACCCATGACGACAACATACCCAACCGATGCAGTGCGGGAGAGGCATACCGTATTCGCCGGCAGGACGCGGGCAGACGAGTTGCGGATTCCGAGTTCATTTGTGTACTGCGCTGTCTCGTATATGGTGCCGCCGTGATTTCCAGTGGCATCACGAATGCCGACCCATGGAACCGAGCCGCCCCAGTATTCGGGGTGTCGCCGACTTGGCGTGTGGCCGGTTTCTAACCTGGCAAGGTCGGTAAGCAAGCGCCACTCCCAGCCGACGGGTAATGGCGAATTGGGGTTGCCAACGGAGATGGCAATGTCGCCGGGAATGACACCGGTTGTTGCAGCTCGCCCGCCTGTGCGAGATTCCAGCGGCCGGTCAGACCGCATACCCCATGCCCCCCAGCTTCTCCCGAATCACCGCATCCAGCTCCACCCCCTTGGCCATCTGCTCGGCGAGTTGTGCGGTCAGCCGCTCCATCTTTTCGTTGAAGGCCTCGTCGTCGTCTTCGGCTGCCTCGGCGCCGACGTAGCGGCCAGGCGTAAGCACATGGCCGTGTTCGGCGATTTCGGCCAGCTTCACGGCGCGGCAGAAGCCGGGCACGTCGGCATACGGTTCGTCCGCGCCATCCTCGCCGTCGGCACGCCAGCGGTGGACTGTGGCGGCGATGCGCGCCACGTCCTCGTCGTCGAACACGCGGTTGACCCGGGTTTCCATCCGGCCGAGCTTGCGGGCGTCGATGAAGAGGACTTCGCCGCGGCGGTCGCGTCCCTTTTTGGCGCCCGGCGCGGGCGCGCCGGACTTGTCACGGGCCAGGAACCACAGGCAGGCGGGAATCTGGGTGTTGAAGAAGAGCTGGGGAGGCAGCGCGACCATGACGTCGACGACGTCGGCCTCGACCATGGCCTTGCGGATGGTGCCCTCGTTGTTCTGGTTGGACGACATGCTGCCGTTGGCGAGCACGACGCCGGCCTGCCCGCGCGGGCTGAGGTGATGCAGGATGTGCTGCAGCCAGGCGTAGTTGGCGTTGCCGGTCGGAGGTGCGCCGTAAGCCCAGCGCTTGTCCTCTAGCAGACGCTCGCCGCCCCAGTCACTGATGTTGAACGGGGGGTTGGCCAGGACGTAGTCGGCCTTGAGGTCGGGGTGCTGGTCGCGGTGGAAGGTGTCGGCGGGCTCCTTGCCGAGATCGGCCGCGAAGCCGCGGATGGCGAGGTTCATCGCCACCAGGCGCCAGGTGGTGGGGTTGGCTTCCTGGCCGTAGATGCTGATGTCGTCCACCTTGCCTCCGTGGGCCTCGATGAACTTCTCGCTCTGCACGAACATGCCGCCCGAGCCGCAGGCGGGGTCGTAGACCCGGCCCTGGTGCGGCGCCAGCACCTCGACCAGCACCTTGACCACCGAGGCCGGCGTGTAGAACTGGCCGCCCTTCTTGCCCTCGGCGCTGGCGAACTGGCCGAGGAAGTATTCGTAGACCTCGCCGAGCAGGTCCTTGGCGTGGTGGCCGACGCCGAAGCCGATGGTCGAAATCAGGTCGACCAGCTCGCCGAGCTTGCCGGGTTCGAGCTGGGTGCGGCCGAAGCGCTTGTCCAGGATGCCCTTCAGACGCGGGTTGTCGGCCTCGATGGCTTCCAGCGCGGCATCGATGCGCACGCCGATGTCGGCCTGCTTGGCCTGGGCGCGGATGGCCTCCCAGCGGGCCTGCGCCGGCACCCAGAAGGTGTTGACCATGGTGTAGTAGTCCCGCTCCTCCAGCGCCTCGGCGTGGTCGGCAGCATCGGGCAGGTAGAGCTCGCTGGCCTCGTCGGCGAAGGCGGCCTGCAGTTCATCGCGGCGCTCGTCGAACGCATCGCTGATGTATTTGAGGAAGATGAGGCCGAGCACGATGTGCTTGTACTCGGCGGCGTCCATGCTGGAGCGCAGCTTGTCGGCGGCGGCCCAGAGGGTTTTCTTGAGATCCTGGTTCACGTGCTGTTCTTGTCTTCTTATGTGTGCATCGGGGCAAGCTTACTGCACCGTGGCGCCATTGAGCACGGCGCCGATGAAAACCGATGCCAATTCTGTTGTGGATAGCGTCTGCAAGCGAGAGCCACACTGATCCGCGCGCTCATGCACATATGCGGCCGAAACCCGCCACGCTTGTGCCAGGACCACGTGTCAAGGCATTAAACGTGCGACTATATTGACACGTTTATTACTTACGAATCAATGGCTTATTGCATTTTCATCAGAGCTTACGTATAAACCAAACTTTAATGTTCGGATGTGCAGAGATGGTTAGCAAGAAGCGTCGAGTTGCAGAAATGGCCGCCTGATGGCCAGAAAACTCTATAGCCCGACCCGGACGATTTCCAACCGCGGGGAACATCCCAGGTTCATCGGTCAATTCCCGTGCGCGAAGGCCGAAGCCTCGCATCTGGTCTTCGACTCCCTGAGTGCGCTGTATTGCGGCATCTACCTCGAGTGGCTGCCAAACGTGGTCAGCATGGCCTTCGAGCCGCACGAGTTCACATTCGAAGCGGAAGCCGGCTTGCCCGAGCTGAGGTGCCACCCGGACTATGAGGCCATCCTCGACACCGGGGAAATCGAGTTCTATGAGGCAAAGTATTCACGGGATGGCCTGAGAGACGTAGAACGGGAGAAGCTTGCGCTGACCGCGGCCCACTTCGAGCGGCGCGGGATTCCCTACAAAGTGATCTACCGCGAAGATCTCGAGGCTGACGGCCTCATCGACACGATCATTCTGCTCCGGCACTACGGGCTGATGCAGTATCCCGAGGGCGCCGTCGAAGCGGCTGCACAGCGTCTGGCCCAGGGGCAGGAGGCGCCGCTCGAGGGGTGGCGCACCCGTGCCGCCGCCGCGGGCGTGCCAACCGGGCTCCTTTATCACCTGTTGTATCACCAGCGTTTGCCGCTGGTATACCGGCGTCTGCTTCCCGTGGAGCTGCAGCCATGTCGCGTCTGATCTGCATGGACATCAGGCCCGGCCGGCTCATTGCTATCCAAGGCGTCAGGCACCATGTCCAGCACGTTCAGCCCGGCGGTCCTTTGCTCACCCTCAAGCCGGAAGCAGGCGGCGACGCCATAGAGATGCCCCGCTCCGAACTGGCGGCACTGCTGGTTATCGAGGAGGCCGAGATGCTCGACGAGCTCGAGGATCCCGACGCGGACGACGTGCGGAAAGTGACCAACCTGTCTTTTCAGCCGGTGAACCGCATCATCGATTGGCATGGCAAGGTTTTCCTGCTGCGCCAAATGATGCCGCATGCCAGCAGCTCGCCCAGAACTGCAGTGTTTCGGGCCGCTTTCGAGCGTGCCAAGGCCGAGCTGGAAAGCTGGCATCGTGCCATCGGGTTGGTTAACGCCAAGACTTGGGCATGCCGGACCATCTACAACGATCTGAGGCGCTGGAGGTCCTTTCGCTACGCCCTATCCACCGTGCAGCGCAAAGGAGTTGAATACTGCCCCTGGAGTCAGCGGCCCGACCTATATGTAAAGGCAGAAGAGGTGTTGCTGGAGTTGGTCAAGGCGAACCCGACACTCAGCCTCGCTTCCCTGCGAGAGAAAGCGAACAAGCGTCTTGGTCATGAATTGCCTGAAGATCCGGGGCCTGCTCGTGACAACTAAGACGCCAGTCCAAGTTTCGTATGAGTTCGTTCGGCAGAACCTCCAGGGCGTCGACAAGTTCGAGCAGAAGTTGCGACTCTTGGGCGCGCTCCACGCCATCCAGGACGAGCGTCAGATCGGCCGGCTGCATACCTATTACCCAGGCCAGAGGACGGAGCTCGACTACACGAAGTACGGAGTCTGGCTGTTTCCCAATGAGAACTGGAACGAGCCCCTCTTCTACTACACGGGGACGGGGATCGATCACGCGTCCAAGGCAATCAAGGGGTTCACGATTACCGTCGACCCCTCTGCGCGGGATGCCGTGAGGCTGTACCGCAACTGTGTGCTGCCGAAAGCCCTCTGGCTGCCGCCGTCATTGCACCACCACGCCCAGGGCTGGGATGTGTTCGGGATCGAGGTCTATGTGGCGGTCGACAACGCCACCGACCTGACGGCAAACGCCATCATTCTGATGTTCTTCATCAACGGTGTCATCGTGCTCCGGATGCCGCCACGGCGCGGCGACCTTAAAGGCACGGTCGAGCGAACCCAGCAAACCATCGAGACGAGAGTCGTATCCAGCATGCCAGGCTATGTGTCGAAGAAGTACACTGGCCTGGACCCGCGATACAAGAAGATCCGGGATCGGGCAAAAGCCAAGGCGAACATGACGGTCGCCGATTTCCAGGCTCGGCTCGTCGAGGGCATTCAGGAGCACAATCATGCCCGCCACCCAGACTTCAAGAAGCCGCGCATTCAGGTCTGGCGCGATGGCCAGGAGCAGGCTCCGCTGGTGCTCCCCACCGGCCGGCTGCAGCTCAGAACGACCTTTGCACTAACCTACGAAGCGACCCTGACCCGCGAAGGGGTGCAGGCGGAAACGCTGATGTTCAACAGCCCCGAACTGCACGCCGTATATCGGGTACATACCGGCGAAAAGGTGCACGTCAAGGTTGATCCCGACGACGTCCGCTCGGTGCTCGTGTTCGTGCCACAGCTCAACGAACCGGTCGAAGCCTTCCTCTCCACCTTCGATCTCGATTTTCCGATGTCGCTGGAGCTCATTCGCGTGGTGCTGAAGCGCCTGGAGGAACGCTACACAGGCAATGAGGTGTGGAGGGAGGAGATCGGCTTCCATCTCTTGGACGAGTTGCAGCGCGTCCAGTCCGGACCCATGACGCGGACCCCTGGCAAGACCAAGCGTTCCGACGCCCAAGCCGCCACGCACGCCGTGGCCTTGCCCACTGTCACGCCGCAGCAGGTGCATACCAGCACCAATGTCAGCCTGAGCGATCTGCTGAAGGGCAGCAAAATCTGAAATGGGGCTATACGACTACAAGATGCCGTTTCAGCAGCGCCTGCTCGACGAGGTCGAGATGGCCCTGGAAGAAATCAGGGCAGGCGGCAACAGCCACGGCATTCTGCTCATGGGGGCATCTGGTACCGGCAAGTCCCATGCGCTCGACCTGGTGGTCGGGCGCTACGGCGCTCAGAGGCAGGAAGGGTACCAGCGCATCACGACGTGCTGTCGCGTCTCATCCGCCGCCAAAGCCGATGCGCCTTCGACCGCGGCCGGAGTGCTTGCCCAACTCGGCAAGCCTGTGTCGACTTCAAGCGGCAGCACCAAGCTGAGTGAGCTCGAGTTGTCCATGCATGCAGCCATGAGGGCCCACAAGGTCCTGATCCTGATACTTGAGGAGTTCCATAACGCCCTCCTCTCGAACTCACCCCTGTTCCGTGGTCAAACGGCGAGGATGCTCAAGAACATCTGGAACCAGGCCCCGCTGGAAAGCGCTGACGGATGGGCCATTCCCGACACCCTCCGTGGGGATTATCGGCTGCTCATCATCGTCTCGGGCACAGATGCGCTCAGGAATCCTTTTGACGCCGACAAGGAGTTGGGAAGCCGCTTCAGCTGCGTAATCGAGACAGAACAGCCGAGATTTTTTCCGCTCGAATCCTTCAAGGAATTTCGGCTCGTCTTCAAGAGCCTCGCAGAGCGGTACGGACTCGCGGATAGCCTGGACGCCAACGACGATGATGTCGTCGCCAGGTTCCTGATCGCCTGTGGAGCCCATTACCGGAAACTCGAAAAGCTGCTGCAGAGGATCGCGACGCTTTCCCGCCGGCATCCTGAACAAAATCTGTCGCTAGAAATTCTGGCTACGGCATACGACCAAGTGGGAGATAACAGCCACCTGACAGGGAATCCCTTCCGGTGGACCAGCGAGGAAGTCACTGCCTATGTGATGAGGGCAATGGCAATGCCAAAGATCACGGCCCTCACCAAGAACGAGAAGCCCAAGGGCGGCCGGAGCAAAAAAGGCTGATATGGATCTTCCCCCCAACTGGATACCCGGCTGTTATCGCAACCTGCCAATCGGGGCCGGAAATTCCTTCCCCGGTTACCTGCTTCACTTGGCGCAAGAGAACGGCTATGCCGGCATCCAGCCGCTGCTTCGTGCCACCGGCCTCTGGGCCAGCAAGAACGGCTATTCCTTCAAGCTGAGAGCCCGGCCGGAACTGCTCGCCGCCATCGGCCGCATGGCCGTCGGCGACCCGCACCACCTCGACAGCCATGGCGCAAAGGAACTGAAGGGACAGACTTACCTGTTCCATAACGTCCTCGTCGACGGCGACGCGCTCCTGCCGGAGCGGATGCAGGTTTGCCCGCAATGCCTCATCGAGGACGGTTTTGTTAAAGAGGAGCTTGAATTTGGACCGGTAACGGCCTGCAGCAGGCACCATTCCAGGCTGATTGACGCCTGCCCGGCATGCGGACACCCCCTCAGGTGGACTCGGACGAGCCTGATGCATTGCGGCAAATGCGGGACTGACCTGCGGTTGCTGCCAGGCGAGACGGTCGACCCGGAAGTCTGCGAGGTCGCGGAGGACTTTGCCGCGCTGGCACCATTTCGGGTAGCCGGGCACAACGGTGAGGTGCTCACCGTGGAGTGGGACATCATGTTCAGGATTTTCAAAGCCCTGGCGCTGCCCGGCTCGGCCGTCGCGGCCGGCAAGTGGCCGAAGAAGCTGGTTCAGTTGCTGCCCGTGCACGAGCGGCACGCCATCGCCGAGCAGTTGGCGCGGGTCAGACGGAACGGCACCTACTTCCTCGCCGGGGTGCGGTGGAACGCGCTTCCGGCGCTGGCTCCTTTGACGGCCGTGCCGCGTCCCCACGTCCCCGAGCGCTGCGCGATGCATGTGCTGACCGAGGCCTGGCTCCCGGACGAACTGGCCGAGGCGATCTGCTCACCGGAGCGCCCCCTGCCGCCCGAGCTATCCGGCGCAGAGCTGTTTCAGGGGCGCCCGCCTACTCTGCGCACCCAGGAAGAGGTCCTGGCTTTCCTGGCCACCGACCTGGGCACGTTTGACGGGCTGCTGGCACGCGAGATCCTGACCCTGCCCACCGACGAGGACTACGGTTACGACATCGATGAGGTGCTGGCTGCCCAGACCTTTCTTTACAAGGGCTTGCTGACGCTTCCGGAGCTGTCTTCGATCGTCGGCGTGCCGCTGGACTGGGACGACCTGACGCACTCCACGCTGATCCGCCCCTGGAACCCCCGCAACCGGGCCGACATGCGGGTGGCAGTCGACGACCTGCTGGTCATCCAGAAGCGCCTGACGGAGAACTGGGCGCCCGGCTTTGATGCTGAACAACGCGTGCGGCTGGGCGATCTTGCCGGGAGGGCCGCGCGGCCTTTCCAGGTGGTGTCGGAGGTCGTCGTCCGGGCTTGCCGCGGAGAGGTGCGGGGTTTTGGGTGGGCGAGCCCGTTTGACTGGGCCAGCATCGTGATCATGGAGCATGATGCCAAGGGGTTGGGGCTGACCGGGGCTATGCCATGACAAGAACGAGCAAGCCAATCACCGTGCATGTCACAGCCAAGGAAAAAAGGCATATCGCCAGAATGGCAAAGGATGCCGGCACTTCGCTGGAGGACTTCATAAGACGAGCCGCGACGTCTTATACCCCTATCCCGCCAGATGAAGCGGCGATTCTGGAAAGGATGACAGACCTGCTGAACCAGTCCACCGCCCGGGCCGATGCGGCGATTGACGATGCGCTGGCCTGCGTTGATGCGTCGAACATCCGTATTTGCGCACTGGAAAATCGGGAGACGTCTGGGCCTCACGAGCACAAGTTAGTCCTGAAAGTGAACCTGCCGGCCGGCATGGATCCGGCCGTTGCCGAGTCGCTCAAGCCCAGGATCGAGCAAACCCTTGAGTTGCTGACGTTGGCAAAGCAGTCGGCGGCGATCGAGCATGCAGACCGGATTGCCCGACTGCTTCTCGGGAAGATCGAGCCCAATACTGGGCTCGTGGAGGCACGCCTTGCTCGGCTGAACACCGTCCGGGAAATCCTCGAGCAAGGTGAGTGGCTGACGGCCGAGCAGCTAAATGCCCTGCAGCCGAATCCGCCGACGCAAAGAAACCAGCCCGCCAGTGACTGGAAGCACCGCGGCCTCATCTTCGCGGTGAACCATGGCGGGCAGGACTACTTCGCGCGTTATCAGTTCGACGAGGCCTACCAGCCCCTGCCGATCATCCGGGAAATCCTGCGTGAATTCGGAACCGTCGCGGACACCTGGGAGATAGCAGCCTGGTTCCAGTTTCCGAATGGCTGGATCAGCAGGCCTGGCACTGCCGGGGAGCCGATGGCTCCCAAGGACGCCCTTGACCAGCGCGATGCGCTGCTGCACGCCGTATCCGAACGCCACAAAAACTATGTGGCATGACATGTGGCCAGCCGCCCCGGGCCTGCGCATTTTGAATCATCACCGTCCGACAACCCTAACTTAGGATTAAGAATGCTGAAGGTCAGACTAGTACTTGTCCCAGGTGGACGGGGCCCGGAGCGCCAACTGGGTGAACTGCACATCAGCAACGTGCGCTGGGGGGATGCCACACCAGATTACGACTGCGTCCTGTACGCCGATGACCTTCCGGGATCGATCCGCTCAACCGTTCGTCGCTACCCCCGTTGGAGCGCGACCGTCTGGGATCTCGTCGGCCGTGCGATTGCGTCCGCACTCAGCGGGCGGGAGCGGTTGCCGCGTCGGCCCGATCCGCTCAATGTCCCGATATGCCGTGATGGGAACGTTTCCTACGTGCGAATGAGCGACATACCGCAACCTGCACGTGCCAATTTTGACCAATGGATGACCGGAAGCTCGGTGCCGGTGATCGAAGGGGAAACCGAGTGCGCGTATGCATGGGATTGGCTGCGATTCATCGGCGAAAACCGGAGGAAGCGATGATCCCCCCTGGCGCCATGCGCGGCGCGGTCACCCGCCCGAATCCATCCCCATGGAGCCAGCTCGAAAGCGGCGATTACGAGTGTGCGCCTTACAGGGGTTCCTTCCCGCACAGACCACCGGCGAAGTCATATGGTCTTCTTTAAGAGCTATCCGCCCAATACGCATGGTGCCGATTTCGTGGTCGGGGATCTGCACGGGCACGGCGCGGAGCTTCTTGATGCGCTTGAGCGGCTCGGCTTTGACCGATCACGCGACCGGCTTTTCTGCACCGGTGACCTGATCGATCGGGGACCCGATTCATTCGGCACACTCAAGCTGATCACGGAGCCGTGGTTCTACTTTGTCCGGGGTAATCACGAAGATGACCTGCCGCTCTTCCTGGAGTACCAGTACGCCGCACCGTACGGGGAAGCCGCTGCCCGGGAAACGGGGCAGGACTGGATTTACAGGCTCAGCGAAGAGGATCTCGCCTATCTGCGGGCGGTACTGCTCCCGAAGATCCAGGACGCCCCTCTGGTGCTGCGCGTCGAGGGCGAGTCGGGTTTTTGGATGGCGCATGCAGATCGAGGGGTTTTCGGCAGCTATGGCGACCCGCTGCCCTTGGTGGACGATGCGAGGCTCCCGTTCGTAACGGATGACAACCAGATGGAAGCCTTGCTTTGGAGCAGGCGGCTACTGAGGCAGGTCCCGCGCCAGGAGCTGACCGACCGGGGCGCATACCTGGCTGTGCCGGGCATGGAGTGGGAAACCGGTGTTGGACTTACGTTTGCCGGCCACTCCTATGTCCAGAAGCCTGTCCTGCACCGGTCGCATTTCTTCCTGGACACAGGTGCCGGCACGACGCCGCGCGGGAGGTTGACGGTTCTACGGGCGCAAGATCAAGAACTCCGCCCGTAATTACCTGCGATGCTAACCCTGATACCCGTATGTTCCCAACGAATCCAAAATGCGTGGATAATCCGATCCCCAAGGGGGAAACCACAAGACGATGGGAAGCAGCAACATCGAAGAGGTGTTTCGCGTTGCCAGCGACAAGGACTTGGCCGAGACTGGCGGAGGCCACAACCAGAAGGGTGTGGACTTCCAGCGGGCGTGGGCGCTCTCCCGAATGTTCGAGCTCGAAGAAAGTGGGGCTGATGATTTCTTGATCCTCTTCGAGGCCGTCCAGGATGTCGCCGAGCTAGACTCCGCAACGGATCCCTCTTCCATCCGCATCTACCAGGTCAAGAAGAAGGACCGCGGCGAGTGGGAGTGGAGCAACCTGACCCGCCTGGCTGCCCCGGCGAAGAAGATGCGGACAGCCAAGACTGCCGACGAGATCAAAGACAGCCCTATCGGCAAGCTTTACTCTGCAGTGCTCGCCCTCAAGAGCCTGAAAAGCTCCGGGGTGTTTCTCTCCAACGCCGGCTGCAACCTGCCGCTCGCAAACGGCGACAACGCTGCCACCTCGGTCTCATGCGATCTATCCCAGCTTGAAGCCGGACACCTCTCCCTGCTCAAAGCTGGGCTCGAATCCCTGCATGAGGCTGGAGCATCCCTCGTCAACCTCGAGCTGATCCGCGTCGAGAAGGTCCCTATCCATCCCGACTCACCCGTAACCCATCTCGTAGGCGTCGCTGTCGCATTCCTCAACAAGCACAGCCAGCGCCACGCAGGGCAAGCTAAGTCCCTTGTCGACGCCCTGCTCGCCGAGGTCGGCCCGCTTGGCGCCAAGACCGACTCGTGCTCGAACTTCGACGAACTCCGTAGGCAAAGAGGATATTCGCGTGGGCAGTTTGCCGAACAGGACTTCATGCGGTGGCCGGTTGTGCCCAGCTAGGTAGAGCACGAAGCACTCGACAATGCCGTCGCCAAGGCCGCCCGATTCATAGAGCTGCCAAACATCGAACAGGTCGCGAGGGTGTTGTCGATCCAGTGCCGCCACCAGCTTGCCCGCATACAGCTCGTCACGCGCAAGAATCGGCGCCTCGAACTCGACACCGAACAGGTCGCTGGTCTCGGCAGTCAGCGGCTTGCTTTCGACCGGCAACACCGTGCCGCGGAAGACCGCGTTCACTTCGATCTTGACCTGACTGACCTCGTTCTCGACGATCAGCTTGGTGTCGCCGAGATCCTTTCTGCGAACGAGGCGTGCCTGCATGCCGAGCGGCGCGACCCGCTGTGCGATGGCGGCCAGTTCGCCATTGATTGCATTCAGCGCCTCCTCGCGCTGTACTTGCCAAGGGTGATACACCACGTCGATGTCCACCGACAGGCGGGGCATGTTCTGCACGAACAGGTTGATCGCCGTGCCGCCTTTCATCGCGAAGATGTTATTGGCGAAGACCTCGGGCGCGACGGCCAGCAGCAGGCGTACGGTATCGGCGTAGTTCTTATCCATGCTGGTTCAGGCTCAACAAGGAGCCGTCGGCGAGCCGGCTCATCCAGCGCTTTTTGCTGCCTGTGCGCAGGGGATGCCGCGCCAGCAGCTCATCGACGTCCACCACCCCGGTCTCGCGCGCCCAGGTGAGGAACAGCCGCACGGTCTTCACACTCGTACAGCAGGACAGCAGATGGCCCAGCAGTTCCTTGCGGGGCGAGCGCAAACCGTCGAAGAGATTGCGCGCCTCTTCCAGGCTTTGCTTGGTTCCGGCTTCGTACAGCATTTCCAGCACTGCGCGTTCGGAAATCGCCACGTGCAATCCTTCGGGCAAACCTGGAGGCGTGACCAAAGTCTTGCTGGCTAGCGTGGCATCTGGCCAATCGAACAGGCTGGCGTGGACGTAGCGTGCCGGAAAGCGCGACAAGAACCAGGCCGGAAGTGCGAAGCGGGTACCCCCCCACAACACCTGAGTGTCGCGGCTACCCACGTTGTGCCGCACACCCTGCAGTGCGAGTGCGCTCTTGCCACCGACGTGCAGGCCGGGCACGCGCTGCTGCAGGAACTTCAGCGCACCGTAAACCCCGAAATTGTCGTTGGGGAAGGCATACACGCCCTGAGCCAAGCGTACGAGCCAGCCCCCCTCCGCATAACGTGCGGCGAGCTGTGGCGATACCCCAAGCGACGCTAGGGTGGCTAAGTCGAATGGTGCTCCACGGGGAAGGTCCGCCTGCAGCCGCTTGATTACCTGGTGACGAGATTTTACATCCATCTTTTAATAATGTCACAAAATCCAATCACGAGCTAGCCCGCCGACAGAACATTGGCGCTAAAAATAGCCTCATCGGCTACTTCCAAAACAAAATCTAAGCAGGACGTCGCCAGGATGCTCTTGACCGAGAAAGACTCACCGCACGCATGCGAGTGCCGGCTTGCTGACCGCCACCTGGCTTGGACTTCCAGCACCACTCGACGACGTCGTCGGCCACCCCCCGAAGTTGACGTTGATGCAGGCCACCGCTGGGCGCAGGGCTGTGCCTACAAATCACGATGAGCATCGCCAAAACGTGAGGGAGGCATACGCCCAGGTCGCAAAGGCCAATAATGAGGGGAAAAGCAGCGGCTGTGCCACGAGTTGCTGCGGCACTAGCGACGATAGCGCTATCAACACGCTCATCTCCACGCGTCTCGGCTACAGCCAAGCTGACCTTGCAATGGCGCCCGCAGGGGCGGATATGGGCCTCGGTTGCGGCAACCCCAAGGCCATTGCCGCGCTCAAGCCGGGTGAAACGGTCGTCGACCTGGGCTCGGGCGGCGGTTTCGACTGCTTCCTTGCTGTTCGCGAGGTAGGCAGCAGCGGCCATGTGATTGGCGTCGACATGACCCCGGACATGGTGTCCAAAGCACGCGCGAACGCCGTGAAGGGGCAGTATGGAAACGTGGAGTTCCGTTTTGGCGAGATCGAACACCTGCCCATCGCGGACGGTGTCGCCGATGTTGTGATTTCCAACTGCGTCATCAACCTGTCGCCCAACAAGCCGCAGGTCTTCCGCGACGCCTTCCGCGTGCTCAAGCCGGGGGGGCGGCTGGCGATCTCCGACGTGGTCGCAACCGTTGAGCTCCCCGAAGAGATGCGCAATGACGCAGGGCTCATCGCCGGGTGCATGGGCAACGCCTCGCTCATCGAGGATCTGGAAGAGATGATGCGCGACGCGGGATTCGAGCAGATCCGCATCCAGCCGAAGGGCGAGTCGAAGGAATTCATCAAGGACTGGGCGCCGGGGCAGAACGTCACAGACTTTGTCGTCTCTGCCACGATTGAGGCGGTCAAGCAGGGTTCGTGTTGTGGCGGTTGCTGCTAGGTCATTCCCGGGCACGCCTGGGATGGTCGCTGCACTAATCGACAGGAGAGCGAGATGAAGCCGATGCCTATCGTGTGGAAGCGTTTCGTCAAGGGCGGAGCCACCTGTGTCCGCTGTGAGGAAACGAGCCGCGAACTCGAAGCGGCGGTGACCAAGCTCGCCGCTGCGCTGCGGCCATTGGGAATCGATCCCGTGCTCGAAACGAAGGAGCTCGACGAAGCTGCGTTCAAGGCCGATACCTCGGAGTCCAACCGGGTGTGGATCGCTGGCAAAACCATCGAGGAGTGGCTCGGCGCTGCCGTTGGCATGAGCCGTTGCTGCTCGGTGTGCGGCGACTCGGAGTGCCGAACGCTAGAAGTCGGCGGGCGTACCTACGAGACGACTCCGGAAGAGCAGTTCATCAAAGCCGGGTTGATGGCGGCCAGCGAGATGATCGTATCGGCATCGCCACCGCACAAAGCCGCGGCATCCTGCTGCGGCACTACCTCGGAAACGCCACCTTGCCCGCCAACTTCGGGGGCAGCCAAGGGTGGTTGTTGCGGCTGACCAGCCTGCCCGCAGTAGCACGCAATGTCCAAACCCGTGCCGGATTCCGCGGGCGTCAGAACGCCCTGAAAGAAAGTGACTCGCCCCCGCGGCTTTCCGGAGCGAGACCTGACATATGGCGCGGTCAGCCTGACCCGCCGCTTTGGCCGAGAACCGGACGTCGGTGCGACCACCATACTAGCCACGCGTTGTCGTTCATTGTCGTAAAAACGACAATGAACGACAACGCAGCAAGTCCGGGATTGCCTATGAGCTAGCCTTGGGGAGCTGCCGTTCAGCTTGAGTGTCTATTCAACGACTGGTGTGCCGCGCATAGCCGACCTCCGGCAGCTCTGGCCGAGGAACCGACCTTGGCCTGTTCAATTCCGACCGGCTGATTATCGGCCGAAGCGGCCGGTGGCATTGGCATAGTTGAACGGCTGATGTTGTGCCCTGAACGGACGCTGGGGATCCCGCCGAAAGAGCACCACGCGTTTGGGCGACTGGCGGGCTTGTCAGGCGCAGTGGACTGATGGGGTGGCTAAACGACCCCTTGGACCGAGGGCGCGACGGCGAGGCAGCTCAACCTGATGGGCTGGTCATATGGTGAAGCCGGTGCTCAGTTGGATGCGCTCTAATCCGCCGCCAGGCGAACGAAAATTGCCGACGAATCCTCGGTCAACCCAGCCACCGCGGGACATGCAAACTGCCTAGCCGCTTGGTTCAAGAGGCTGCGCGTAGCAAAACACGAGCCCCGTCCGGTCCTTGCGGTTCCTCAACATCACCGTTCCCCCCAGCCGGACCGCGGCCTCCCGCGCAATCGCCAGGCCAAGGCCGCTGCCTTCCCCGTCGTTAGATAAACGATGGAATGCATCGAAGGCGTGCTGCAGCGCGGCCTCCGTAATGCCCGGGCCGGTGTCGACCACCTCGATCAAGGCCTGGTCGCCATCGCGTCGCAGGCGGAGCGTCACCTCGCCGCCACGCGACGTGTACTTGAGAGCGTTTTCCAGCGCATTGCGGACGATCAGGCCAAGCGCCCGCGGATCGGACCGCATCGACTTTAATCCGGCGTCCTCTATGCCCAGATCGATTCCCCGGGCCTCTGCCACGGGATGGAACTCGGCGATCAGTTCGCGTGCGAATGCCTGCACATCTACGTCGGTCCATGCTGCTTCGCTGGCCTGGAGCCGCGCCAGGTCAAGCAGTTGCACCGTCAGCCTGCGGGCACGCTCGATTCCCGCCTGGAGGGGGACCAGGCGCTCGCGCATGTCGGCCGGCGACGTTGCCTGGGCGAGGTTCTGCGCCTGGAGCGAGAGCGCCGTGAGCGGCGTGCGCAGCTCATGCGCGGCATCGGCAACGAACCGGCGCTGCTCGGCGATCATCGCGTCGACGCGCGCAAGGAGCCGGTTGATGGCGTCGACAAAAGGCGCGATTTCGCCCGGCAGATCATGCCGGGGCAGCAACGTCGGGCGTTCGGCCGCCTGCTGGTCGAGTTCCTCTGCAAGCCGCAGGATGGGCGCGAATTCGCCGCGCACGATGAACGCGATCAGCCCGATCAGCAGCGGCAGCAGCAGCAACAGCGGGATCAGCGTGCGCAGCGCGCTGTTGAGAGCGATCTCATTGCGGCTGTCGGTCGCTTGCGCGACGACAAGGCGGTTGCCCGTTCCCGTGTCACGGACGAACACCCGCATGGCTTCCTGCCCGTCACTTCCGGCGAGCGTGCGAAAGCCCGGTGCGATGTCCGGCGGCAACCACGCCGGGCGCGGCCCGCCGGGAAGACGGACCACGCGGATTCTCGATTCGGGGTCTTCGACGGCCTTGCTGGCAGCATCGAGCTGCCGGATTTCGGATGGGCCGCCGGCGCTCAGCGCGGCGATCTGCCGTAGTGCATCGTCCTGGAATTCCTGCGCTTCGGCGTAAGCGAAATAGAACGCCACCGCGGTCGCAATCACGCCGCAAGCCAGCACGGCCCCGGCCAGCATCTTCGACAGGTGGCGCTGCAGCGAGCGGTTCACGATGCCTTGTCCACCCGCCAGCCGGCGCCGCGCACGTTCTTGATCACGTCCTGGCCGAGCTTGCGGCGCACGCCGTGGATCAGGAAATCCACGGCATTGCTCTCGACCTCCTCGTTCCAGCCGTAGATCCGTTCTTCCAGCTCGGCCCGGGTCAGAATCGCGCCGGGCCGCAGCAGCAGGGCCTGCAGGAGCGCAAACTCGCGGGCGCTGAGCGTCACCGTCCGGTCACCGCAGGTCGCCTCGCGGGTGGCCGGATCGAGGCTGATACGGCCGTTGCCGAGAATCGGCGCCGCCTGGCCGCCCTGGCGGCGGATCACGGCGCGCATGCGCGCGAGCAGTTCGTTGACGTCGAACGGCTTGACCAGATAATCGTCGGCGCCCAGATCGAGTCCCTGGATGCGGTCGTCGACGCTGTCGCGCGCAGTGACGATGATGACGGGCAGGGTGCGGTCCGCCTCGCGCAGGCGGCGCAGCACCTCCAGGCCATCGCGCTCCGGTAGTCCGAGATCGAGCAGGACGGCCTGATGCTCGGCCGCCTCGAGGACACGCGATGCCGACTTGCCGTCACGCACCCAGTCGACGGCGTAGGCGGCGTCCTTCAATGCCGTGGAAACCGCCTCGCCGATCATGGGATCGTCTTCAACCAGCAAAATACGCATGCCCGCCTTTCCCGTTGGTCCGCATCCCTCAGTGGCTCAGCCGTGCCGGACGTTGCCGGAACAGGGCGACGGAGAGGGCGATGGCTGCAAGCAGTACCGCAGAGGCGGCGAAACGGCTCAGGTCCAGTCCGCCGGCCTGGATCGGCTTGTCCAGGAAATCGCCGACCACGGCGCCCAACGGACGGGTCAGGATGAACGCCGCCCAGAACAGGACGGTGTGAGATATCTTCGTCCTGTAGTAAGCCGCAGCGACCAGCGCCAGCAAAACGCCAAACACGATCGCGCCGCCTTCGTAGCCGAGCCCGGCAGTGTCCGCCGTCCAGTCGCCGAGCGCGGTGCCCAGCGTCTGCGAGAACATGATCGTCACCCAGTAAAACAGCTCGGACTTCGGCGAACCCACAGTATTGATCGAAACGGAACCGAGGGTACGGTACCACACCGCCAGCGAGCCTATGAGCAGGCTGAACAGCAGCGCAACGCCGCCGGTGTAGCCGATGCCTAGCGAACGGTCGGCGAAATCGGCCAGCGTGGTGCCTACCGTTGTCGTTGCGATGATGGTGGTCCAGTAGACCACGGGATGGAACTGCTTCGCCCGGATCTGGACGATCACCGCCGCGAGGAAGATGCCGGCAAACACGACGGTGCTGAGCAGGTAGCCCAGGTGCATCGACATGGACAGCGTATCGCCGCCCGTTTCGCCGAGCGTGGTGGCGAGGATCTTGATGATCCAGAAGCCGAGGGTGACTTCCGGTACCTTGGTCAGGACTTCTTCGGTCTTGATGCTCATTGTGCAATCCTTTTTTCGGTCGAATCCTTGCGGGTCAGGGTCAGATAAACCACCAGGGTGGTGATGGCAGCAAGAAAGAGCATGCTGGTCTGCGCCGTGCCCAGCCCTAGTCCGCCGTTGTTCGCCGGCTGTGACAGGTAGTCGCCGCACGAGGCGCCAAGCGGCCGAGTCAGAATGTAGGCGATCCAGAACGCCAGCACGGCATTGGCCTTGAAGGCGTAGTAGGCGAAGGTCACTGCCGCGATCATGCCGCCGAACATCAGCGCCGAATTGGCATAGCCGAAATTCATACGCTCCGCGACCAGGTCGCCCGCCGCCGTCCCGAGTGCGAACGTGAAGAGGATCGCTGCCCAATAATAGAGTTCCCGGCCGCGCGTGTAGATGGTGTGGATCGACAGCGTCTGCTCCTTGGCGTACCAGACAGCGAAGGTCGCCATCAGGGCCAGGCTGAAGGCCGCGGTGGTGACCTCGAGCGGAATGCCGAAGTTGTCGGTGAGGTTGTCGGTGATGAGCGTCCCGACGACGCTGATCAGGACGACCGTCAGCCAGTACAGCCAGGGCACGTAGCGCCTGGCGCGCAGCTGGGCGGCCAGTGAAATCGCCAACAGACCGGCCATCACCACGGATGTCCAGCTCAGGCCGAAATTGAGGTTGAAGTTCAGAAAATCGGCGGCGGTCTCGCCGACCGTGGTGGCCAGGATCTTGATGATCCAG
Source organism: Thiobacillus sp. SCUT-2 (assembly GCF_035621355.1). Classification (NCBI taxonomy): domain Bacteria; kingdom Pseudomonadati; phylum Pseudomonadota; class Betaproteobacteria; order Nitrosomonadales; family Thiobacillaceae; genus Thiobacillus; species Thiobacillus sedimenti. Next base: position 1,442,167 of record NZ_CP141769.1, read on the forward strand.
AAAAACAGAATGGCCTCGGGAACCTTGTTGAGCAGGTCCTGCCTTGCGGCCGTCCTCGTGTTGTTCATATGCGCGCTCCCCGGAAATGGAAAAAGGCCGGAGCCAGGCTCCGACCGGGTTCAGTCTTCGTGGTCGCCGTCGCCGTCATGATCGACAGTATCGGCCGTCGCCTCGATAACCTTGCCGTTTCCGGCATCCACCTTCACGTCCGTCACCGAGGTGCCATTCACGACTTCGACCTCGAATACTCCCTGTCCTTTGTGGCGCTCGTACTCGGCACGCGAGGCCTTGCCCCCTACATGCTGTTCGGCTGCGCTGACAGCCTGCTGCAGGCTGATTCCTGCGTTCAAAATCGCCAGTGCGTCGTTTCCCGAGGATTTGGCCGCGACGGCAGTGCCAACGACGGCTGCGGTGGAGAAGGCGGCAAGCGCCGCCAGATAGGCTTTGCGTTTCACGATGATCGCTCCTTGAACACGCGGACATTCGCGCGAGGGTCAAGATAGCGATCGAGAATTAGGCGACAGTTAGCCGGTGCAATTTCCCAGTGTGATGCGCCAACGCGGCTTGGCTCGATGCACGATGACGTTGCGGCCGACGTTCTGCTTGTCCTCGCAGTGTTCCAGATGCCCGGAACTTGTCGGGATGAACCGCGCCACCCGGGCCGCCTTGGTATTGACCGGCCGTTCGGACCGACGACGCGACGTCCGCCAATTTTGCCCCAGTGGCGCTCGTCTGGGCCTCATCCGTGCAGCGATCGCTCGGAATACTGGCGCCTACCCCTTACCCGAATCGGGATTCTGGCTGGCCTAATTCTGGCCTAACTTTTAATCGATACGCTTCCAACTGCGCGAATGTCCGCGTGCCTTTTGCGAAAGGATTCGAGATGAACACCAGATTTCTGCTTCCCCTCCTAGCCGGATGCCTCGCGGTTTCGGGCTTGCCCGCGTTTGCCGCGAACGCCGCGGCGCCGTCCGGCGAGCCTGCGGTGGCGGCCAAACACCAGCCGGTGCGCCACACAAAGGAAACCAAGAAGGCCGAAAAGAAAGAAGAACGCTCGGAAAACAAGAAGGAAGAGCGCAAGGAAACGCGAGCCCAGGAGAAAAAGGAGGAAATGAAGAAGTAGCAGGGCGGCAGGACCCGGGCACGTGCCTGGGTCCGCGCGCCTGCTTCGTGAGTCTCTCCGACCAGACCGAAGGGGAACAGCGATGTTGATCGAGATCGATAGACTGGAGTTGTCACTGCACCACCGCCGCATCCTCGCCGGCGTGAACCTGCACATGCAACCCGGGGACATCTATGGGCTCCTGGGCCCGAACGGGGCGGGCAAGAGCACGACCATGTCCGTGTTGAACGGCCTGCGGCGGGCGTCCTCTGGCAGCGTCTCCGTACTGGGCATGGACCCATGGACGCAGCGCCGGGATGTGCATCGTCAGATCGGCGTGCTTCCCGAGCAGGCGGGCTTCTATGACTGGATGAGCGCGCAGGACTATCTGCTGTGGTTTGCCGAGCTCTATGGCCGTGCGCTTGCCGCAGGCGAGATCGCGTCGCATCTGGCGCAGGTCGGTCTGGATGCGAAGAATGCGGACCCCATCGGCACTTATTCGCGCGGCATGAAACAACGTCTCGGGCTGGCACGCGCGCTGCTCAATCGCCCCAAGCTTCTGGTGCTCGACGAACCGACGAACGGCCTCGATCCCCGCGGGCGACGCGAAATTCACGATATGCTCCTTGGACTGGCGCGGGAAAACGGCGTGGGCGTTCTCCTGTGCACTCATCTTCTCGACGATGTCGATCGCCTCTGCACGCGCATCGGCGTTCTTAATCAGGGCAAGACCGTGGTCGAAGGCAGCCTGTCCGAACTGCTGGCGAGCCGGCAGGCGGCTTTGCGCTACCGTTTGCGTCTCCTCGCGCCGCCGCCCCGAACCGAGTTTGCGTCTGGAATCCGAGTCGTTGCCCAAGAGGGCCAGTGGTGGCATCTGGATATCGGATCCGGAGTGTCGCCGCAGGACGCGTGGCGAGAACTCCTCGGTGCCGGCTGGGCCGTCAGCGAAATCCACAGGGAAGGCGGCGGTCTGGAGGATCTTTATCTCAACCTGACGACGACGGAGGCTGCAGCATGACAAGCATTGGTCTGATCGCACGCAAGGAAAGCGGAGAGTTGCTCAAGAGCGGACGCGGGCTGGCCTGGCTGCTGGCCTTGAGCGTAATCCTCTCCGTCTTCAGCCTACTCTTCGTCAGTAACACCGAACTGAGCCTGCTGGACAACGCGCAGGTGGTGTACATGGTCATGGGGACCATCACGGCCTTGGGCGCTTTGCTGGCGGTGGTGCTGGGCAGCGATGCCATTGCCGGTGAAAAAGAGCGCGGCAGCCTCGTGCCCCTGTTGCTGACGCCGGTTTCCACCGGAGACATCGTGTTCGGCAAGATGGGTGGGCAGGTGGTGGCCTGGGTCGTGACCTATGCTCTCAGCCTGCCCTATTTGTGGGCGGTCGGCAGCAGCGGCCAGAACCTTGTGGAGGCCGTCGTGTACCTCGCACTCTTGGGTACGCCTGTCGTGCTTGGCTTCGGATTCTTCTCGCTCGGCCTGTCGGCGCGCTTCGGCAACGTGCGGGCCGCCCTGATCACCGCCTTGATCGCCCTCATGCTCCTCGCCAGTCCTCTGCTTCTCGGGCCGGGCCTGCGACAAAGTGCGATCGGCAAGGCGTTCGACGCGGTCAATCCGTTCTCGGCGGCGGTCAACAGCTTCGACAGCGTGGTCATCGATTCCCAGCCATTCTCCATGCAGCTGGGCCGGTTCGCCGTCACGCTGATCTGGCTGGGACTGACCCTGTGGTTCGCGGGGCGCAGCGTGCGCACAGTCGAAATCTAGGAGGCCGTGATGAAACGAATCTCGCTTTGGCTTTTTGCGTGCCTGCTGACGCTCGGCACCGCAAGCGCGTGGGCGGTGGAACAACCTATGGACATCAGTCTGTCGGCAGATCCCTCCAACCCGGCGACGCCGCAGATGGGGGACCACATGAACTTCGTGAGCGTCATCCGCAACAACAGCAGCGCACCGGCGCAGGGAATCGTGGCCTGGATCAGCTTGGTCCAGGTCGACCCGGGCCACGAGCAGCCCGTCGATCTGGAAGACTGGAGCGCTCACAAGGCGGTGACGCGGGCCTCGCTCGCGCCAGGTGAGCAGATCACCGTGCCATGGCCGATGCGCCTGATCCAGGCGGGCGACTATCGGGTCGTGATCAGCGCCGTCGAACGCAATACGCCGCACATCATCACCAGCCCCTTCCTCGACTTTCATGTGAAGCGCAAGCCGGTGGTCGAGTCCAAGCGCGTCCTGCCCGTCGCGTTCGGGGTGCCCGGCCTGCTCGGCCTGGCGATGCTATGGCGCCTGCGGCGGCGTTGGAGTGTGAGTCAGATGTTGAACCGAAGGGGCAAGTGACCGTCGCCCATGCGGAACGAAATGGCGTCGATGAGTCGACTGCGGGAACGGGTTTGGCGAGGGGAGTCAGGCTACAAGAATTGGAATGGGAATGCCGATGGAGCATCTGAGTCAAGCGATCTTTTTGCTACTGAACGCGGGCCCGCACGCCTCGCCCAGGACAGTAGACGTTGCGCGCCTGCTCGCGGAGGATGTGATCTGGCTGGTGCCGCTGGGTCTCGTGCTCGGCTGGCTGCGCGGCTCCACGGCAGCGAGGGAAGCGCTGCTCAGTGCGACTGCCGCCGGCTTGACGGGGCTGCTCCTTAACCAAATCATTGGCTTGGCGTGGTACCACCCGCGGCCGTTTGAAGCCGGCATTGGACGGACCTTGATTCAGCATGTCCAGGACAGCTCGTTCCCGAGCGATCACCTGACCCTGATCTGGGCCGTCGCAACCAACCTCGCGCTGCACCAACAGACAAGGTTGGCGGGCTGGAGCCTTGCCCTGCTCGGCCTTCCGGTGGCCTGGGCGCGTATCTACCTTGGCGTGCATTTTCCGGCGGACATGCTGGGCGCCTCGGTTGTTGGCCTGTTCAGCGCGGGCTTGATGCGCCGCCTCGACGCGCGATTCGCCGAGCCCTTGGCCAGACGCCTGCAACCGCTTTACCGGATGGTGTGTGCGAGCCTGATCCGCCGCGGCTGGGCGCGGGAATGAACACGCGGATCAGAGGCGGCCCCGGGAATGCGATGGCTGCTTGCCGAAGAGGATTCGTCGATCGAGGAGGCGGTTTCCGTCACGCCACATGATGCGGCGTACCCTGTCGCCTCGATCAAGGACCGCCGGCCGGCAACCCCGTGCACCCGCCCAAGTAGAATGCCGACTCCTTGATCTCCTTCTTCCTTCCATGATCGCGACGGAGAGTCTGTGACGAACATCGTCCTGGACCTGGTTCATTGGACGGGGAGCCACCCCACGCTTGCCGGACTGCTGGTGGCCCTGGTTGCCTGTGCAGAGTCTTTGGCATTCATCGGACTGCTCGTCCCCGGCGCCATCGTGATGCTGGGTGCAGGTGCGCTCGTGGGCGTCGGCGCGCTGCCGTTTTGGAGCACGCTGTGTTGGGCCGTCGGGGGCGCGATCGTCGGCGACGGCGTGAGCTACTGGATTGGGCACCGCTATTCGCGCCGATTCACGCGCCTTCGCTTCGTTCGCGGCCATCCGGAGTTGCTGGAACGTGGCGAGGCGTTCTTCAGGCGCCACGGGGGCAAGAGCATCATGCTGGCGCGCTTCGTCGGGCCCGTTAGACCTGTCGTGCCCGTCGTAGCCGGGATGCTGGGTATGTCGCCAGGGCGCTTTTATGCCTATAACGCGCTCTCGGCACTCGCCTGGGCGCCGGCCCATTTGATCCCGGGAATGGCTTTCGGCGCCTCGCTCGCGCTGGCCGGCCAGGTTGCGGGCCGGCTGACTCTTGGGCTAAGTGCGCTTCTCGCGTTCGTCTGGATCGTCATGTGGGGCGCGCGTTCGCTTTACCGGTGGGTTGCGCCCCACGCCAACGGCTGGGCGGCCAAGGCGATGAACTGGAGCCAAGGCCATCCTCGCCTGGCCTGGCTGGTCGGCGATCTGCTGGATCCGGAACGCCCGGTTTCTCGCCCGTTGCTGGCATGGCTCGCGCTTTTGATCGGCTCGGGCTGGTTGTTCTTTGGCGTCCTCGAAGACGTCGTGGGCCTGGACCCCTTGGTCTACGCGGGCCAATCCTTGTTTCACCTCTTGCAGGGGCTGCGCACGCCCGCTGGCGACTTGATCATGACGGCCCTGACCGAGATGGGAGACGCTGCCGTGGTCATCCCGGTCCTTCTCGCAGTGCTCGCCTGGCTAGCGTGGAAACGTGTGTGGCGCGATGCACGGTACTGGCTGGCCGCCGCTGGATTCGGTGCGCTCGCGGTCGTTTCGCTGAAGATGACGCTGCACTTTCCCCGGCCTGTCGCTCTCTATACCGGAACGGACGCTTACAGTTTTCCGAGCGGTCATACCACGCTGAGTACGGTGATCTATGGCTTCCTGGCGGTGCTGAGTGCCCGCAGCCTGTCGGCGCGCACGCGCTGGATTCCTTACGCGTTGGCGGTCATGCTGGTCAGCGGAATCGCGTTCTCGCGCCTTTACCTTGGTGCGCATTGGCTGGCCGACGTCATTGCGGGAATCGGACTGGGGACAGCGTGGGTTGCTGTGCTGGCGATTGCCCGCGGACGCCATGCCGGAAGCGATGCCCCCATTCCGTGGCTGCCGGTCGTCGGCCTCGTGGCGTTTCTCACTGCAGCAACTTGGCACATTCACGATCGGCTTGCGGCGGACCTCGACCGCTACGTTGTGAAGGTCGCGGCTGAGCACATCAGCGAACAGGCTTGGTGGGACTCGGGGTCGCAAGTGCCCGCGTATCGCCTGGACCTGCAAGGCGAAATGGCGCAACCATTGAACATCCAGTGGGCGGGACGCCTGGATGTCTTGAAGCAGGCGCTTTCCTCGCAGGGGTGGCACGTGCCGCTGCTGCTTTCTCCGCGCGCCGCCCTGCAATGGCTCTTGCCCCATGCTCCCATTGATCGGCTTCCCGTGCTGCCACAACTTCATGATGGCCGTTCCGAGGCGCTGGTCATGGTCCATGCCGGCGACCCCAGGCTGCGTCCGGGTGAGCAGCTCATTCTGCGCGTGTGGCCGACCGCGGCATCGCTTGAACCCTCTGGCGCACCCTTATGGGTCGGCACCGTCGCGTGGCAGCGCATCGCGCGGCTCCCCCTGATAGGTTTTCCCGGCACGACCGACCGCTACAGCGAAGCGCTCGCGATGCTGCGACCTACCGTCACCGAGTTTCGTGAGCGGATCGTGACGCGAAACGTCGGGATGGCGGAAGAAGTCGAGGAGAATGGTCGCAACTGGAATGGAGACACGTTGCTCATCGCTGCCGGGCCATGAGTTCTTGACCAGGATCTAGAAGCTTCCTATTTGCCTCCGGCGTCGCTGCGCAGCGAGTCCAGCAGGACACAAGCGTTCAACGCCGGACGAACCGGTGAGCGCGGCCTTTGTCGTGAATCCAGTCGCGCTCGGAGCAGCCATTCGCGAGATTCTTGGAGACGACCGTCCGGTTACCTACCTATAGCGGGCGGCCCCGGCTCTGGGCGCAGCTGGCAGCTTTGGCCGAAGACCTGACATATGCGTCATGAGAACAAATTGCGATCACGCTCTTCAAGCCGCCTCTGATCTCTCCGGAGACGGCGGCCTCTGCGCCCAAGCCCCGATTGCTGGCAGGGGTGTGAACGGCGCTGCAACTTCCCTGAAAAACCGCTCTAGCTTGGGCCGGGCCTCTCTCGCCTCTGACTCGCCAAGCCCCCTGAGCCTGGATATGCCGCGTGCGTTGTCCAGCTCGAAGGTCCCGGCTGCGACCTGCGGTGCGATGCGGTTGATCTGATCGTGCCCTCCGAGAAGGACCGCCGCGGTGCCCTGTGCGCCAGAGGACTGCCCCGCGCTCACAACATCTAGCAGCTTTGCTGCCCAGGAGAGCTTGCCCGCCGCCAACCACCCGTCACCGTTCAGCTTCATGGGCGAGGCCGTGCAGCTGAGGCTAAGCATGTGCACGTCTCGTGGATTCCACCCCAGGATGCCGACCGCCTCAACGGCAGCGACACCCGCGGGATCGTTCGCCCAGATGCCCCCATCGATGAGCGCCGTGCCACCGGGAAGCTTGTGGGTCGGAAGAAACGTTGGAGCCGCGGACGTGGCCAGCGCGACGTCGACCATGTCACGCTTCCTGTCTTCCTGGAACCGTTCATGATGGGCGGTTTTGAAGATGTACACCTTTCCCGTCTCAAGGTTCTGGGACGGGATAACCAGGCGCGTCACGCTGTCGCCAAGCTTGCGGTCGCCGAACTGGGCCAGCAGGGCCGCTTTGAGCCCGTCCGCAGAGTGCTTTCGAGTTAAAAAGTGCTTGGCCCTGGCAGCCAAGCCGTTATTGGCGAAGAGGCCTGGCCCATACTTTTCGTAGAACTCCAGGATCTCCCGGGCCCGGTAACCGGCCCCGAGTGCCAACGCGATGATCCCGCCCGTGGACGTGCCCGCTATGAGGTCGAAGTAGCTTCCGATGGGCTCCGGCAGGTCTTCCTCGAGCTTTGCCAGGAATGCTGCCGGGAACACGCCCTTGATTCCGCCACCATCGATCGAGAGGATTTTTCTCAAAGCGCCACCTGCTCAGCCGATGTTCACGATATATGCGCCACTGCGGGCGACGAGGTAGCCGTCCTTCACGATGAAGCACTCGATAGTGTGCGAGCCGGCATACAACGTGGCTTCCTGATGCGTAATGGCGCCTCTCTCCACTGTTCCAGCATCAAACCCGCCGCGCAGGCCACCCGAGACCGCAGCGGCCTCAGGGCCCTCATTCACGACCTGCCAGAACACCTGGTACGGTGCCGGCACGTCGGTCTTGGCCTTGAAGGTCAGCTTGGCATGCTTGGGCAGGTCCGGACCGTTAGACCTGAAGCGCTCACGCCGATACCCGTTCCGGACAATCCACGCTTCTTGGAGGGAGACAGTGCCTTGCCTGACCTGCGGCCAAGGCGCTTGCTGCTTGTGCCGGGCCCAAAACGCGCTGATGTCCCGGCCGAACGGCAGCCTGGGGACGGCGCCGCCATTCGATTTTGCAGCCGTCGCAACGCTGCTGCCTAGCAGCCTGGCCGCCACTGTGGCCAACCCGTCGCGACCAGTATGGGCTGCCAGTTCCGCGAAGTCGGCCTGGGCTTGGGCGAGCCACCGGTAGAACATCGTTTTGCGCCGGGGGTACTTTTGCCAGCGGTCGGCAAAGTTTTCAGACGGGTCCGAAGGGTTGGCGATCCACGTGACACCCGCTCGGTCCTCGATGTGGCTGGCCATCCTGTCGAGAATTGCCAATACGGCGTGCCCCACGTGCGCTTCGTTGTTATAAGAAAGACCAGCCAGCGTTGTGATGATGATCGAGATCGGCTTGTCATCCGGGTCGTCGGCGAACATGATGTCGCGGTGCCGCTTCAGGATTTGGACAGCCTGCTGCAGCGGGGTTTTGACCTTGTAATCGGGGATATCCTCGACATTCGCCCTGATGTTCAGGGCCATACCTTCCCGGCGGGACTTGAAGCTCTCCGTCATGCGACTGCGGAACCAGTTCGTGTACCCCTTTGGATTGCTGCGCGGCCAATCCCTGCTGACGTCAAGGTATCGCGGGTGCTCGTTGTCCGTGATGGCGATCGCGGTCTGTACCCACCGGGGATCTGCCTCGGTGTCCCCCAGGAGCCCAAGCATCCGCGCACCATCCGGAAGAGCGGGCAAGGCGTCCAGGTGGAACTGGGCGTCGTCAGCATATTCGAGCGTCCAACACCGCCTCCCCTCGGACATGCCCTTCTTCATCCCGTGCGCTTCGGCATACAACTGGATCTCGTACCCGAATCGCTCCTTGAGGTCCTGCTGGCTCAACGTGTCCATACTAAGGCCGAGTTCACAGACGAGATCAATGTCGTAGTGTTCCTCGCCATTCACCGGGCGGATGGGCGTGCCCAGCCGAAACGAGCCCTGGACGTACACGTCCGGCGAGAAGTCCTTCAGCGTCGACGCATCCCGCCCCAGCCAGTTGGCTACTGATAGGTAGCGATCCTCGGCCTGTTCGTACCGGCCGGGGGGAACGTCAAGTTCCGCCGCAAGGCGTTCAAGATAATCTGCGGCTTGCGCCGACAGCTGCACTCGTGTTGTCTCTCTAATTGTCATCGCAACCTTTCCGGGGTAGCCCCCTTGAGCCCAGTCGGAAACGAATGGGCAGACAGTCCTGCCGCCGGCGGCAGGGCATCCGTTGTTCGAAAAGATGGGATGGCAGGCCGAAGCCTGCCATCGCCCTGTTTAGGGCTTCTTAGGCTTAGGGTTCATGGGAACCCGCACCTTCTCGGTTTCGGTGGTCTTGGGGTGGGTCTTAGCGTAACGTTCGGTTACGAATTGACCGGTCCCGGAATCCCGATTCACCGTTTTCGTGCTCGTTTTACGAACCATGATGGCTCCTTTACACGGGTGGACGAAATGGGGAACGGGACATTCGGCACGATATTTGCGCTATTGACGCCGCTGAACTAGCCGACGTACATTGCGCTCGCGTTTTGGGCCTCAGGTCCACCAGGCTCCCGGGCGGCGGTAACCGCTCGGGAGCCTACCCCGCCTCCTTGAAATACAACATCTAGTGCCGAATTTCGAAGTTGCCACCAATTCTAGTGGCTTGCCCAGCCGCGTCAACCCGATAATTTATAAAAAGTAAAGCGGTTAATAAAATTTACTGATAACAATGGGTTGCGCGGCCACTGTGCTCAATATTTGAGCATGCATCCTTGCCGCACTAACCACTTATCCGTCGGAAACCCGCTGCACGTCTCACAAGCTGAAGCCTGCCGGAGAGCCGTCCCTCGTCGTGACGCGTGGAAATCTTGCCCCACGCTGCCGATCGCTTCCGCTCCACAGGTGCCGCAGACACCGGTAGCCGTTACCAGAATTTTTCGGCGCAAGGTTCATGCGTCGATAAACACATGTGGCTATCTATTTGATTGCATGAAGTTTCTGGCAGAAAAACGACCGATCGAGGCTGGGGCGAGCGAAACTGCGATAAGTCATTGATTCTAAAGACACCGTGTTACTCGAATTTCGTGGTAGCGACAGCTGCTGCCGCTTCCCCGAAATTCGAGTAACGCCCCGTCACCCGTTTCAGGGCTACCAGGATCAGGCTGCCGCTAAACCGCCACCCATTCAGCCGACAGTGACTCGGCCTGCTTCAGAACCGTCTCCGTCGCTTTTTCCTGCTTGTCCGGCGGATACTTGTAGCGCTTGAGCAGCGTCTTCACCATGACACGCAGTTTGGCCCGCATGGTTTGCTCTTGGCGCTCCGCAGGAGCGTTACCAGAATTTTGCGGGACGACCTTTCTTCCCTGTTTAAAAATGGACGTTATCTGATTGAAAAACATGGCTTTAGTTGACGAGACGGGCCGCGTCTTGGCGAGCACGCGCCTATGAATCTAACTCCCTGATTTCATTGGGATGCTGTCACTCGAATTTCGTGGGAGAGACAGCGGCTGCCGCTTCCCCGAAAGGCCAGTGCTCCCACGCATCACAAAGCGGCCAGCACCTACACGTTTGTCAGTTCAGGCTTACATAAGCCATCCGGCCTGTAGAGCATCATGCAAGCTCCCATTTCGTTAAAGGAGACCATCATGAAAGCCATCAACACCCGTATCGCCGCCGGCATCCTGACTTCGTGTTTCGTTCTCGCGCCCATGGTGAGCCACGCTGCCGACGGCGACACCGACCGCTCGCATCCCGTGACCTACGTCAAGGATTCCGTGATCACCTCGAAGATCAAGGCGAAGCTGGCCCTGGAGCACATGGGCAGCCTGGTGCAGATCAATGTCGACTCCGACGCGCATGGGGTTGTCACGCTGAGCGGCTACACCCGCACCGAAGCGCAGCGTGAACGCGCGATTCAGATTGCCAAGAGCACCGAAGGCGTAACCAAGGTGAACAGCACCTTGACGGTGAAGAAGGACGATTGATTACCCTTCACATTGCCAATCGGGCCCGGGCCTTCCAGCCCGGCCTTATCTGGAGGAACGCCATGAGACGAGTCTTTCTGGCAGCGGCGCTGGCCGCGTCCGCGATGTCGGGGGCGTCCGTGTCGTCCGCGGACGTGGGTCTGTCGGTCGATGTGGGCGAGCCGGGTTTCTACGGGCGCATCAGCATCGGGGATTACCCTCGCCCCGAGGTCATCTACAGCCGTCCCATCTACTTCGAGCGCGAAGCGATCGAGCGCCCGCCGGTCTATTTGCACGTTCCACCCGGCTACGAGAGGCATTGGCGCTCGCATTGCCATGAATTTCGCGCCTGCGGCGAACGCGTCTATTTCGTCCGGGATGACTGGTATGAGCATGAATATGCGCCCCGATATCGCGAACGGCATCATCGTCACCACGACCATGAGCACTTCGATCATCGTCGTCACGAGGGGCATGGCCATGGGTAAAGACCGGCCTGCGTTTGCTGGTTGAGCGTCATCCCGTTTGCGGACGCGCGCCGATCACTCGGCCCTTCGCAACGATCTCGACGATCCCGCATCGGGCTGCCTGGTGCGGGATCATCATTTCGGCAAGCCTTCCCCGCCCGATCGTGCGGCTGGCACTCAGTGCTCAGGTGGATACGGTGTATCTAGCTGAATCGAGGGCCGCGCTCGAGGCTTTTCCCCGCTCCGCATCGTCCGTTCGCGATGCAATTCCCCGAGAAGCCAGGCAGCGCTTGTCTGCTCGGGCGCGCCAGGGCATTTCACCCGGTATGGCCGCCCGCTCAGGCTGCTTTTCGTTGCGGCGAGCGCGATGAAATCCTCGGTTGAATGGATCTCCTGGCGCGCGGAGAAGTAGAGGAACTTGCCACGCACGTGATCTTCGGCTGTCCTGGCGTCGTGCCAGCTCCCATTGCGATAGAACCGGCAATCCGAACGCCCGATGTAAGCGAGCAAGGAGTCGATTTCGGCGGAGGTCTCCGGCCCCGGTGAGGCAGCGAAGACGGCATGGGAGAGCGCAAGCAGCGTCATGGGGAACAGCCAGGCAAGCTTGATCATAATTCACCATCCAGTGGAAGCTGCGACAGGGCTTTTACCTCGAATCGCTGGCACGGGCTTCGCGCAGGTTCCTCCGCGTAGTCGACCATCTTTCCGCCGACGCGCGTTCGCCAGACAAGGTGCCCGGAATCGCCCGACAAGATCAGACGATAGGCGTTTTCGGGTTGCGTCATCGCGTTGAAGCGCGCTGCGACTTGATGCGCCAGTTCCGGGCTGTCGATGATGAGGCCGATTTCGGTATTCAGGTGCATGGAGCGCTGGTCGAAATTCATCGACCCGATGAAGACCGATTTCTGATCGAACACGAGCAATTTGGCGTGGAGGGAGAAATTGCCGGCATCGGCGATCACGCGCTTCTCGCCGCTGCCGCGCGTACTTCCGAGCAGGGCGCGCGTCTCATACAGTTCGATGCCCTCCTCCAGCAAGGGAATGCGGTAATGCATGTAGCCGGCTTGCGCAGGGAGCACGGTGCTGGATTCGAGCGAGGTCGTCAGGATGCGAACGCGAACACGGCGCGCACGCAGGATCCTGAATAATTTCATGCCATCTTCGCCAGGAACCAGGTAGGGCGTGATCATCAACAGCTCGTGCTGCGTTTTGGAGGCCTCGTCGAAAACCGACGGGAACATCAACTTGCCGACCATGTTGCCGCGCTCCAGGTCCTTCTTGTCGGGGCTGTCATAGAGCAGCTTCGCCCGGGCCCACACGAGAGGCAGACGGCCGGACAGGATGCCGTTCAAGGGCTCCCCGCTCGCGATGCGCGTGACGTAATCCACGCCTTCATCCTTCAGCGCTTCGCGATGTGCGGCGAGCTTTCTCCGATGCGTCGCCAATTCCTTTCGCTCGTCGACGCGTTCCTGGGACTTCTCACCCGCCGCTTCGATCCGATCGTCCGCCAGGTCGTCAGGTTCTCCCGCGGCCTGGGCCTCGGGATCGACCTTGAGTGCCTGCTGCGGGATGGAGAGCGGGTTGTTCCAGAACCGGTCGAAACTGCTGGATAGCTGCTGCACGATGGGGCCGGCGGCAAAGACGTCGTCATCGGCATACTGGCCGTCAGGGTCGATCTGGAAATACATGTCACCGATGTTTCGCCCGCCGACCAGGGCGATCGCGTTGTCCGCAACGAACAGCTTGTTGTGCATGCGATAGTCCAGGCGGTCGGCATTGAACATGAACTCGAGGCCGCGGAAAAACCGCGCGGTCCCTCGGTAGCGGAAGGGGTTGTAATAGCGAATCTGGATGTTCGGGTGCGCCTCGAGCGCCGCGATCTGTTCGTCTCCATCCAGCGTTTCCCCATCATCGATCAGGAGACGGACGCGGACGCCGCGATCCGCGGCATGAAGGATGGCGTCGGTAAGCAGCTTGCCGGTCTGATCGGCATGGAAAGCGAAATACTGGAGATCCAGCGTGCGTTGCGCCGCCTGGATGATCTGCATGCGAATCAGGAACCCGTCCTCGCCTGCCGAGAGAATGTAAAAGCCCGATTGGCCCGGATGGGCATGCGCTGCGGCTGCGAAATGCCGGCCAAAGCGGGTTGCGTCAGGATGGCCGAATGCGGTCGAGGCCTGGCGCGGATAATCCGCACCCGGCGGCAAGCTGCTGCATGCCCCCAGCAAGGACAAGAGCGCCAGCATCGCCAGCCGCCGGCTGGCAGTCTGGGAAGGCAGGCGCAATGCGCGTGCCCGATACTCCGTCTCGATGCGGGTGCCCAATACGGCGCGCCTCGTGGTTTGCATCGTTGTCCTGGGCGGGCAAGCAGGAAAGTGCCCGGCGCATCGCCGGGCACTGCCGTCGCGTGGTGACCTTACTTGAACCAATCGTCGCTCGCCTTGCGTTCCCACGATGCGAGCTGGCGCTCGGCTTCATCCTTGGCGATGCCGTAGCGCTCCTCGAGCTTGCCGAGCAGCTGATCGCGGCGGCCATTGACGACATCGATGTCATTGTCGGTAAGCTCGCCCCACTGCGCCTTGACACGCCCCTTGAGCTGCTTCCAGCTGCCTTCGATACGTTCCCAGTTCATTTCCGTCTCCTAGAAAGATCATGGTTGACCGAGATGACAAGGCATCGCGGCCTTGTCCCCTTCTCGCCCGGCGCCATCGAGGCGCGAGGCCCGTCCGCCGATGCGATTACGGCGCAGGCGAAACGGCTCACGCCGCGAAGGCGCTCGCCTCGCCAGGCGGATGCCCGATGGCGATGGTTTGACTCTAGGTGAACGAGCGGGCAGTCCGTATCAGCCGATTCCCTCGGCCGGTGTAGGAATGCGCTGAGCCGCCGGCCGGCGGTCGCGGCGAGCCTGCACCATGCGCCTGCCGGCGGAAGCATGTAGGAATCGTCTGACACGCTATTGGGACTGGGCTTATATCGCGCGTCCGCTGGCCGACATACGCTTCATTGCAGGCTGTCGCTTGATGCGGCCGATCGTTGACGGATCGGCGGACACTGGCGGCCCACGGCTACGGGAAACGGACTCGCAGTCGCAACCGGTGGCCCGAGGCCTGGCAGGACAAGGCCTGGGTCAGCATAAACGGATAGGAGTGCTTATCATGCTGCACTACACACTGGTATTTTTCATTATCGCCATCATCGCCGCCGCACTGGGGTTTGGCGGCATCGCCGCGGGTGCCGCGGGGATTGCCAAGATCCTGTTCTTTGTCTTCCTGATCATGGCCTTGGTAAGCTTCGTCATGAGCCTGGGGCGATGAGCGACGACATGGGGAAGCGGATCGTTCGGGCAAGCGACGCTGTGCGGCCCGCGATCAGCCAGGATATCAACACCGATTTTTGCGAGAGGCAAAATTGCTGCACGTAGGGATAGTCGACGACCACCAGATCGTGCGTGCCGGCTTCCGGGAGCTGCTTGGCGACACGGCCGACATGCAGATCTGCCTTGAGGCAGCCGATGGCGACGAGGCACTGGAAAAGCTGCGCGCCACGGCTTGCGATGTATTGCTGCTGGATATTTCCCTGCCCGGCAAGAGCGGCGTGGATGTATTGCGCGCGGTGAGGCAGCGCTACCCCGACATGAGGGTCTTGATCCTCAGCGGGTTTCCCGAGGAAAGCTACGCGCTGGCCATGATACGCAATGGGGCAAACGGCTACCTGCACAAGGACTGCGACCAGGCCGAACTGCTGAAGGCGATACGCTCCGTGGCCAACGGACGCAAGTACGTCTCCGCCAATACGGCCGAATTGCTCGCGGACGAACTCAGCGGGAACCGGCCGGAAGCGCCGCATGCCGCATTGTCCGAGCGGGAACTCCAGGTGTTCCTGCGCCTGGCCAAGGGGCGGTCGGTTTCGGACATCGCCGAGCAATTGCACCTGAGCGTGAAAACCATCAGTACCTACCGATCGCGATTGATAGAAAAGCTGGAGGTGTCCAGCAATGCGGAACTTGCCGCTTATGCCATTCGGCACGGCCTGATCACGGATGAATGAGACATGGCTGGTGCGCTTGGGTCACGCGCAAACGAGTTGATACGATCCAACCGACAGGGGCCTGGACGATGACATGCAGTGAGCATCCGGACAATCTGAAAGTCCTCCTGATCGAAGACTCACCGCTGCTGCGGCAGGTGTTGAGCGGCATGATCGAGGATATCGACGGCGTCGAAATCTGCGGTTATGCCGAGGACGAGCAGCATGCCCTGGACATTCTCGAAACGCAGCCCATCGATCTTGCCATTGTCGACATCGAGCTCAAGCAGGGAAGCGGCATCGGCGTGCTCAAGACCCTGGGCGCCAATCCGGAACGCTACGGCACGCCGCATACCGTCATCCTGTCGAACCATTCGCACCCCGCCATGCGCAAGCGTTGCGAGAGCCTGGGCATCGACGCCTTCTTCGACAAGTCGCTTCAGATGAATCAGTTGATCGGCTACGTCCAGGACGCCGTTGCGAGGCGCAGCAACCCCTCCCCTGCCCCCTGATTCAGCCCGGCATCGGCGCCTCGACTTCGATGCAGGTCCCGACGCCGGGGCTCGACGTGATTGTCAGCTTGCCTGCCAGCATGTGCGCACGATGCTGCATGCCCGCCAGACCATGCCGGGCGAGTTGAGGCGAGGACGGGTCGAATCCCACGCCATCGTCCTTCACGCGCAGCCGGATCGTCCTGCCGGCCACGCCCAGCGAGAGGTCGACGCGCTTGGCGCGGGCGTATTTCCGGATATTCGTGAGGGATTCCTGCACGATGCGGAACAAGGCCAGCGATACGTGCTCCGGCAAATCGAGGTCGCCCTCGTGCAGGTCGGTATGAACCTCGATTTCGTCGCACCGGGCCACCTCGTCCGCCATGACCTGCAAGGCGGCGACCAGGCCCAGCTCATACAGCAGCGCAGGGCGCAAGTCGTTGGTGATGCGGCGCTTCAGGGCGATGCCGCTCCCCAGCGTGTCCTGGAGTCGAGTCAATCGTTCCGCCAGCCGTTGCTTCAGGTCTTCGGGCAGCTTGCGCTCGAGCCAGTTCGCTTCAAGCTTGGCGGCCGTCAACAGAGCGCCCAACTCATCGTGCAACTCCCGGGCAAGACGAAATCGTTCCGCTTCCTGCGCATTGGTCAGATAGGTCGCGAGCTCCTTCAATTGCCGCGTGCGGGTATCGACCTGCGCTTCCAGGCTCTCTCTTTCTTCGTGCAGCATCCGGGTGATCTGGTCGCGCAGCCTTTGCTCCCGCAATGATGCAAAGAACAAGGTTACGAGCAGGGCCAGCGACATGGCGGACAGGCCGACCGTCACGGTGCCGCTCTGCCGGTACAGCGCCATGGAGCGGTCGATCGATTTCTGGCCGCTCTGGCTTGACCGAATTCTCAGTATCTCAACCTGCTTGCGGAAGGCATCCATGGTCTCCTTGCCCTCCTGGATCAGCTGCGGATTGGCCGCGCCCTTCAGATCGACAAAGGCCCCGACTTCCTGCAGCAAGGTAATTTCCCGCCGAGCCAGCTTGACGAGCTGGTCGGCGGCCTGGTTATCGCCCCGCTGGCTTTCGCTGCCCTGCTTCACTTGTTCCATCAGCAACGGCAGCTTCGCCATGGCGGACCGATACGGGACGAGATAACTCTTGTCGCCGGTGAGCTGATAACCGCGTATGCCCGTCTCGGCATCCACTATCAGCCTCAGCAATTCGTCGATGCGCTGAATCCGCTGATCGTATTGCGCCAGGTGATTGAGCGCATGCAGTCCCAGCGAGAACTGCAGGTAGCTGATGACCAGCATGCCGATGATGGCCGCGCTGCCAATCGCCAGAAAGACGTGCGGCCAATGCCGCGGGCGCAAGAGGCTGAACCGGGAAAACGTGCGCGTTAAGTAATCTTTCCCTGAAGCCATCGGAAACTCCGCAAAAGACCCCCTGAAAGCACACGAAGGAATCGTCCGACAAATCTATCCGCCTGGCCTGACAGACCGGATCGGGGCGGGGCTCTACCATGAGTACGACTCGACGCAACGCAAGCTTCGGCGTCCGGCAAGTCATGCACCAAACGGCTGGCTGCGGGAATACGGCGCGACGCGTGTCGATTATAGCCAAGCCGTTTTGGCGCGGGCGCGCATGTCCGGGCATTGCGCGGCGCCGTCGCAAGCCGATTCCGGCGACCGCCGACAGGCGTCTCGCTCATTGGCGGATCGCCGGACGGAATGTATGCGCTCGATCACACAGGAGATACATATGACTGCTACCGCCACAGGACGAAAATCCAGCCGCCGCAAGGACGCCGTCGACCCATCCGACTTCCTGACCGACGTGAAGACACTGCGCGAACGTGCACGCAGGCACATCGCAGAGGGGGCCGTGACGACCGACTACCGGCTGGATCCGGTCGTCGCGGTCAGGCTCCTGAACGACGCACTTGCGACCGAGCTGATTTGCACGCTACGCTACCGTCAGCACGCGTTCGTCGCCAAGGGCATCAATTCGGAGCCCATCGCCCAGGAATTCCTGGCGCACTCCAACGAGGAGCTGGCGCATGCGGATCAGATTGCCAGGCGCATCGTCCAGCTCGGCGGCTCGCCCGACATGCAGCCCGGGGACCTGACCGACAAGAGCCACGCCGAATATGTGACCTGCGACACGCTGAAGGAGATGATCCGCGAGAACCTGGTGGCCGAGCGGATCGCCATCGAAAGCTATCGCGAACTGGTGAGCTTCTTCGGTGACCGCGACCCAACGACCCGCGTCATGCTGGAGGGCATCCTGGCGATGGAAGAGCAGCACGCGGACGAATTGTCGGATCTTCTGGATTGATGCGTGCGCGGATCCTTCCGCTGATCTCTTGCGCATGAAGGAGTCGATGCCCTTGCCGGGTCCGCACGACGTGCTCCTCGTTTCGGGTGACGCCGACGACCCTCTCCGTGCTCGACCATTCCAAGGGTTGCGGCCACGCCGATCTCGTCACCTGCCAGATGCCGCGCCGGCGCAGCCGGGGCCCTCCCCTTCCACGCTACCAGCGCAACGCGCGGCGCCCGACCAGGGCACCGGCGGCAGCGGGGATCAGCATGCCGAGCAGGTACCACGTGCCGATGAACGGCGCCGCCATCTCCGGACAATGCAGGCAGTAGACCAGCCCACCGACCGCGCCCGACAGAAGCCCTGCGGCGGCGCCTGCGAGCGGGAGGCGCGTCGGCGCGAGCTCGCGCATGGCCCACAGCGTCGCCGCGAACACCGGTGCCGACAGCATGGCGATGAGGAACGGACAGACGGCCCACGTCTCCCCGAGCACCAGATCCATCCGGGCTGCGGGTTCCGCGCGGGCCAGCACGACGGCCGCCAGCGCCCACATCGCAAGCACCGGCACGGCAAGCGCGACCCCCAGCCGGGCACCGATCCGCGCGCCCGGCTGCGACAGCCTCGCGACGGCGCGCAGGCTCGCCGCGGCAAGCGAAGCGACATAGGCGATCTTGGCCCAGAACATCGGCAGCCGGACCGCCTCGCCGAGGTCCGGGCGCACGCCGAGCAGGCCGAGCATCAGCGCGCCCGCCGCGACCGCACCCACGACAATGGCGGCGGCGTATCGGCGCGCCGCGACATGGCGCGGCACGGGCCCCTCCCCCCGCGCCAGCAGCAGAACGAGGTCGTCGGTCTTCATGCTTTTCTCCGAACCAAGGCGGCCAGCGCCTTCATGCCGCGGTGCACCCCGACCTTGACGGCCGACTCGGACATCCCCGTGAGCCGGGCCGCTTCGGCGACGGACAAGCCTTCCAGCTTCGTATGCACGATCGGCAGCCGCTGCCGGTCCGGCAACTGGTCGAGCAGCTTGCCGAGGTCCCGGCGCGCCTCGGCAGACTCGTTTTCGGGCGCGGCAAAGAAATCCGCCTCGTCATCGATCGGGTCCGTCAGCGCCTCGTGGCCCGCGCGCCGGCGCAGCAGATCGGCCAGCTTGTACTTCGCGATGGCATGCACCCAGGCGGTCAGCGGCCGGCTGGCGTCGTAGGTGTGGCGCACGTTGTGAATGGCGAGCAAGGTTTCCTGCACGAGATCTTCCACTTCTTCCGGCAAGCGGGTGAGGCGCCTTCGGAAATAGGCGCGCAGATGTCCGCTCAATTCCGCGAGGAAGGCGCGGTAGGCGTCGGCATCGCCTCCGAGGCCGCGCACCAGCAGGCCCTTGAGCCGGCCCTCGGTAGCGTTCATCTGCCCTTTGTCTGTCATTCGTCGTGTGGGGAAGCTTGGTTACAGGCGCGCCGGATCCGGCTGCCAGCCCGGGAACGCGAGGAATTGTGCCACGGCTTGTAACCGTCGGCCGGCTCGGCACGAACTAGCCCTCATGACGCCGCAACCGAACTGCCACCCGCCGATGCGGAGCCGCCTGCCGAACCGAGGAGCGATGGAAATGACATCCTGCAGATCCGCCCCGACCGCCACCCTGGCGGCGGACCCGCTGCCGAATCGACCGGGGACACCGCCGGCGGGCGACGGCCGCGCCATCCACCCGCGCTGGCTGCGCATCGCCCACTGGCTCAACACGCTTGCGGTGATCGTCATGGTGACGAGCGGCTGGCGCATCTACAACGCGTCGCCACTGTTCGGATTCAGCTTCGCCGAGGGGCTCACGCTCGGCGGCTGGCTTGCCGGCGCGCTGCAGTGGCACTTCGCCGCGATGTGGCTGCTGGGCGCGAACGGCCTCGCCTACCTGCTGCTCACCGCCGGCAGCGGTCGCTTGTGGCAACGCTTCCTTCCGGTGTCGCCGCGCGCCGTCCTGGACGACCTGCGCGACGCTTTGCACGGGCGCCTGTCGCATGCGGACCCCCGCCGCTACAACAGCCTGCAGCGCCTCGCTTACCTGTTCGTGATGCTCGACAGCGCGGTGCTGGTCGCGTCGGGCCTGGTGCTGTGGAAGTCCGTCCAGTTCCCGTTGCTGCGCGAACTGCTCGGCGGATACGAGACCGCGCGCTACGTGCATTTCTTCGCCATGACCGCACTGGCCGGCTTCGTCGTGGTTCACCTGGTCATGGTGGCGCTGGTGCCGCGCACCCTCCGCGCCATGACGCTTGGCCGCTGAGGAGACGCGCATGAGCAAGCGAATCATTCCGGTCGATGGCGATGCGCTGACGAAGGAGGCGCTCAGCCGGCTCGATCAGCCGGCCCGCCGTCTGTTTCTGCGGCGTGCCCTGACGCTCGGCGGACTCTCCCTGCTGAGTGGCTGCGCGATCACCGACGAGCCGAGCGCCGAGAAGGCGCTGGCGAAGATCTCGCGCTTCAACGACAGGGTCCAGGCGTGGCTGTTCGACCCCAACCGCCTCGCCCCCACCTATCCGGAATCCATGATCGCCCGGCCGTTTCCGTTCAACGCCTACTACGACGAGGCGCAGGTGCCGGACGTGGACGCCGGGCGCTTCCGGCTGGAAGTCAGCGGCCTGGTGGCCGACAGGCATGCCTGGAGCCTTCCGGAACTCCATGCGCTACCGCAGGCCGACCAGATCACGCGGCACATCTGCGTCGAAGGCTGGAGCGCGATCGGCCGATGGGGAGGCGTGCCCTTCTCGCTCTTCCTGCGCCGGGTGGGCGCGGACCTGACCGCGAAGTACGTCGGCTTCAAGTGCGCCGACGACTACTACACGAGCATCGACATGCCGACCGCGCTCCACCCGCAGACGCTGCTCGCACTGACCTTCGACGGGCAGACGCTGCCGCGTCGCTACGGCTTTCCGATGAAGCTGCGCATGCCGACCAAGCTGGGCTACAAGAATCCCAAGCACATCCAGGCGATCTTCGTCACCAATACCTACCCCGGGGGCTACTGGGAAGACCAGGGGTACAACTGGTTCGGCGGCAGCTGAGTTCGCCTCGGTTGCCCTGAAACATGGCATCTCTGCCAGATCTTCGTAAATCCACCTCAACCAAAAGGAGTTCACCATGAGCAAGATGATCGCCACCCTGATGTGCCTGGGCCTGTTCGCCGCCGGCGGCAGTGCCATCGCCGCCGACAGCATGGGCAGGGACGGCATGTCCCAGGGCACCATGGCCAAGGACGGCATGCAGAAGGACGGGATGGGCAAACCCGGCATGCAGAAGAAGGACATGAAGAAGAACGGCATGGCCAAGGAAACGATGGGCCACGACGCGATGTCCAAGGATTCGATGGGCAAGGACGGCATGAAGCCCTAGATCGCCGCTGGCCGGCCGCGTGCCTCCGCACGCAGCCGGCCGTCGTGATCCGGACCGCACGCATGCGGTCCGGCCGAATCAAGGAGACCGCTGATGAATCGATTGCTCACCGCGGTGGCCGTGCCGGCCCTCGTGCTCGCACTGGGCTGTTCGCGCGCCTCGACCGCCACCCCCCTGCCCGACCCCGCCGTCGACATTCCGCTGGCCGCGGCCTCCGGCAGCCGGACCGCCGTCCTTGCCGGCGGATGCTTCTGGGGCATGGAAGGCGTGTTCGAGCATGTCCGCGGCGTCACCCGCGTCGAATCCGGCTACGCCGGCGGCAGCGCGAACACCGCTACGTACGGCCAGGTCAGCAGCGGCCGCACCGGCCACGCCGAGTCGGTGCGCATCGCCTACGACCCGGCGCGCATCACGTATGGCCAGCTGCTGAAGGTGTTCTTCTCGGTCGCGCACGACCCGACCGAGCGGAACCGCCAGGGACCCGACACCGGCACGCAGTACCGCTCCGCCATTTTCTACACCGACGCCGCCCAGAAGCGGGTCGCCGACGATTACATCGCCCAGCTGCAGAAGGGCGATGCCTTCCCGCGCCCGATCGCGACGCAGGTCGCGCGCCTGCCCGCCTTCTATCCAGCCGAGGCCCACCACCAGCATTACCTGGTCGAGCACCCGGAGCAGCCCTACATCGTCATCAACGACCTGCCGAAAATCGCCGCGCTGAAGCGGCTGCTTCCCTCGCTGTACGTCGATCGCCCCGCCGGCATCCCCTGATCACCTTGGACGAGGCTGCCCCTCGCGGGCGGACAAGGGGAACGACGAAGCGCCGCGTGCGGCGCAACGCTGGGCTCGCGCAGCGGCACGCCTCGAAATATTCTGAGGAATGCATCACAAGCTGCTGAATCAACGCAGTTCCTGCAACCGCCGGCATTGGCCCTAGAATGGAAGGCTTCCCGGGAACCGACCCTTCATTTTCACTTGCCATCGATGCGCGGCTGCTTCGCCCCCTCCCGTTCACGTCCGCCCGACGTGGCCCGCCATGCTTGACGGATTGCGCGCCCTCCCGCGCACCGTGTGGCTGCTCGGACTGGTGAGCCTTTTCAACGACACCACCAGCGAGCTGGTCTACCCGCTGGTGCCCCTGTTTCTCGCCTCCGTGCTGATGGCCGGCCCAAGGGCACTCGGCATCATCGAGGGCATCGCCGAGGCGACGGCGAGCCTGCTCAAGCTCTTTTCGGGAATCCTCGTCGACCGGCACGGCCGCGCCAAGGGCTGGGTGCTCGCCGGCTACGGGCTTGCGGCACTGTCGCGTCCGCTGTTCTACGTCGCCGGCAGCTGGCCCGTCGTGCTCGCGCTGCGCTTCGCCGACCGCGTCGGCAAGGGCCTGCGCACCTCCCCGCGCGACGCCCTGCTCGCCGGCGCCGCCGGCGAATCGCGGCGCGGCCTCGCGTTCGGCGTGCACCGCGCGATGGACAACGCCGGCGCGGTGATCGGCCCGCTCATCGCCGCCTGGCTGCTGGCCGAAGGCATGGCGCTGCGCGAGGTGTTCCTGTGGGCGATCGTGCCGGGCATCGCGACGCTCGCGCTCGCCCTCGCGATCCGCGAGCCGGCCGCGCCGACGCCGCGACCGTGCGCGGCCTTCTCGTGGACGCTGGCCGGCTTCCCGCCGGCGTTCCGCCGCTATCTCGTCGTTCTCGCGCTGTTCACGCTCGGCAACTCGTCGAACATGTTCCTGCTGCTGCGCGCGAAGGAGCTCGGCCTTCCCGAATACCAGGTGCCCCTGCTGTGGGCGCTGACCTCGGCCGTCGCGATGATCTTCTCGACGCCGCTCTCGGCGCTGTCCGACCGCCTCGGGCGCACGCGCCTGATCCTGGGCGGCTGGATCGTCTACGGGCTGTTCTACCTCGGACTCGGCCTCGACCGCTTCCACCCGCTGCTGCTGTGGCCGCTGTTCGCCTGCTACGGCCTCTTCCTCGCCGCCACCGAAGGCGCCGAAAAGGCGCTCGTCGCCGACCTTGCGCCGTCGGACCGGCTCGGCACCGCCTACGGCTGGTTCAACCTCACCGCAGGCGTGATGCTGCTGCCCGCCTCGCTGCTCTTCGGCCTGATCTACCAGCAGGCCGGTGCGCCCGCTGCGTTCGCCTTTTCCGCGGGCTGCGCGCTGGCCGCGGCGGCCCTGCTGCCTGGCTGGGCGCTGCGGCGGTGGGGTGAGGCTTGAGACCAAGCGTGCTGAGTGCAGCCTTACGTTGCTTCCCGACGTCGGGGAAACGGCCACAAGCCAACCTCCCCACCGCCCAGATAGCAGTCGCTTGAATGTCTGGAACCCCTTCTCGGGCAGCCTCTCTTGTTTTTGTTTCTGGCCCGGCACCGCAGCCAGTCGAAACCGGTTCTCGGCATACTGGCCGTCAGGGTCGATCTGGAAATACATGTCACCGATGTTTCGCCCGCCGACCAGGGCGATCGCGTTGTCCGCAACGAACAGCTTGTTGTGCATGCGATAGTCCAGGCGGTCGGCATTGAACATGAACTCGAGGCCGCGGAAAAACCGCGCGGTCCCTCGGTAGCGGAAGGGGTTGTAATAGCGAATCTGGATGTTCGGGTGCGCCTCGAGCGCCGCGATCTGTTCGTCTCCATCCAGCGTTTCCCCATCATCGATCAGGAGACGGACGCGGACGCCGCGATCCGCGGCATGAAGGATGGCGTCGGTAAGCAGCTTGCCGGTCTGATCGGCATGGAAAGCGAAATACTGGAGATCCAGCGTGCGTTGCGCCGCCTGGATGATCTGCATGCGAATCAGGAACCCGTCCTCGCCTGCCGAGAGAATGTAAAAGCCCGATTGGCCCGGATGGGCATGCGCTGCGGCTGCGAAATGCCGGCCAAAGCGGGTTGCGTCAGGATGGCCGAATGCGGTCGAGGCCTGGCGCGGATAATCCGCACCCGGCGGCAAGCTGCTGCATGCCCCCAGCAAGGACAAGAGCGCCAGCATCGCCAGCCGCCGGCTGGCAGTCTGGGAAGGCAGGCGCAATGCGCGTGCCCGATACTCCGTCTCGATGCGGGTGCCCAATACGGCGCGCCTCGTGGTTTGCATCGTTGTCCTGGGCGGGCAAGCAGGAAAGTGCCCGGCGCATCGCCGGGCACTGCCGTCGCGTGGTGACCTTACTTGAACCAATCGTCGCTCGCCTTGCGTTCCCACGATGCGAGCTGGCGCTCGGCTTCATCCTTGGCGATGCCGTAGCGCTCCTCGAGCTTGCCGAGCAGCTGATCGCGGCGGCCATTGACGACATCGATGTCATTGTCGGTAAGCTCGCCCCACTGCGCCTTGACACGCCCCTTGAGCTGCTTCCAGCTGCCTTCGATACGTTCCCAGTTCATTTCCGTCTCCTAGAAAGATCATGGTTGACCGAGATGACAAGGCATCGCGGCCTTGTCCCCTTCTCGCCCGGCGCCATCGAGGCGCGAGGCCCGTCCGCCGATGCGATTACGGCGCAGGCGAAACGGCTCACGCCGCGAAGGCGCTCGCCTCGCCAGGCGGATGCCCGATGGCGATGGTTTGACTCTAGGTGAACGAGCGGGCAGTCCGTATCAGCCGATTCCCTCGGCCGGTGTAGGAATGCGCTGAGCCGCCGGCCGGCGGTCGCGGCGAGCCTGCACCATGCGCCTGCCGGCGGAAGCATGTAGGAATCGTCTGACACGCTATTGGGACTGGGCTTATATCGCGCGTCCGCTGGCCGACATACGCTTCATTGCAGGCTGTCGCTTGATGCGGCCGATCGTTGACGGATCGGCGGACACTGGCGGCCCACGGCTACGGGAAACGGACTCGCAGTCGCAACCGGTGGCCCGAGGCCTGGCAGGACAAGGCCTGGGTCAGCATAAACGGATAGGAGTGCTTATCATGCTGCACTACACACTGGTATTTTTCATTATCGCCATCATCGCCGCCGCACTGGGGTTTGGCGGCATCGCCGCGGGTGCCGCGGGGATTGCCAAGATCCTGTTCTTTGTCTTCCTGATCATGGCCTTGGTAAGCTTCGTCATGAGCCTGGGGCGATGAGCGACGACATGGGGAAGCGGATCGTTCGGGCAAGCGACGCTGTGCGGCCCGCGATCAGCCAGGATATCAACACCGATTTTTGCGAGAGGCAAAATTGCTGCACGTAGGGATAGTCGACGACCACCAGATCGTGCGTGCCGGCTTCCGGGAGCTGCTTGGCGACACGGCCGACATGCAGATCTGCCTTGAGGCAGCCGATGGCGACGAGGCACTGGAAAAGCTGCGCGCCACGGCTTGCGATGTATTGCTGCTGGATATTTCCCTGCCCGGCAAGAGCGGCGTGGATGTATTGCGCGCGGTGAGGCAGCGCTACCCCGACATGAGGGTCTTGATCCTCAGCGGGTTTCCCGAGGAAAGCTACGCGCTGGCCATGATACGCAATGGGGCAAACGGCTACCTGCACAAGGACTGCGACCAGGCCGAACTGCTGAAGGCGATACGCTCCGTGGCCAACGGACGCAAGTACGTCTCCGCCAATACGGCCGAATTGCTCGCGGACGAACTCAGCGGGAACCGGCCGGAAGCGCCGCATGCCGCATTGTCCGAGCGGGAACTCCAGGTGTTCCTGCGCCTGGCCAAGGGGCGGTCGGTTTCGGACATCGCCGAGCAATTGCACCTGAGCGTGAAAACCATCAGTACCTACCGATCGCGATTGATAGAAAAGCTGGAGGTGTCCAGCAATGCGGAACTTGCCGCTTATGCCATTCGGCACGGCCTGATCACGGATGAATGAGACATGGCTGGTGCGCTTGGGTCACGCGCAAACGAGTTGATACGATCCAACCGACAGGGGCCTGGACGATGACATGCAGTGAGCATCCGGACAATCTGAAAGTCCTCCTGATCGAAGACTCACCGCTGCTGCGGCAGGTGTTGAGCGGCATGATCGAGGATATCGACGGCGTCGAAATCTGCGGTTATGCCGAGGACGAGCAGCATGCCCTGGACATTCTCGAAACGCAGCCCATCGATCTTGCCATTGTCGACATCGAGCTCAAGCAGGGAAGCGGCATCGGCGTGCTCAAGACCCTGGGCGCCAATCCGGAACGCTACGGCACGCCGCATACCGTCATCCTGTCGAACCATTCGCACCCCGCCATGCGCAAGCGTTGCGAGAGCCTGGGCATCGACGCCTTCTTCGACAAGTCGCTTCAGATGAATCAGTTGATCGGCTACGTCCAGGACGCCGTTGCGAGGCGCAGCAACCCCTCCCCTGCCCCCTGATTCAGCCCGGCATCGGCGCCTCGACTTCGATGCAGGTCCCGACGCCGGGGCTCGACGTGATTGTCAGCTTGCCTGCCAGCATGTGCGCACGATGCTGCATGCCCGCCAGACCATGCCGGGCGAGTTGAGGCGAGGACGGGTCGAATCCCACGCCATCGTCCTTCACGCGCAGCCGGATCGTCCTGCCGGCCACGCCCAGCGAGAGGTCGACGCGCTTGGCGCGGGCGTATTTCCGGATATTCGTGAGGGATTCCTGCACGATGCGGAACAAGGCCAGCGATACGTGCTCCGGCAAATCGAGGTCGCCCTCGTGCAGGTCGGTATGAACCTCGATTTCGTCGCACCGGGCCACCTCGTCCGCCATGACCTGCAAGGCGGCGACCAGGCCCAGCTCATACAGCAGCGCAGGGCGCAAGTCGTTGGTGATGCGGCGCTTCAGGGCGATGCCGCTCCCCAGCGTGTCCTGGAGTCGAGTCAATCGTTCCGCCAGCCGTTGCTTCAGGTCTTCGGGCAGCTTGCGCTCGAGCCAGTTCGCTTCAAGCTTGGCGGCCGTCAACAGAGCGCCCAACTCATCGTGCAACTCCCGGGCAAGACGAAATCGTTCCGCTTCCTGCGCATTGGTCAGATAGGTCGCGAGCTCCTTCAATTGCCGCGTGCGGGTATCGACCTGCGCTTCCAGGCTCTCTCTTTCTTCGTGCAGCATCCGGGTGATCTGGTCGCGCAGCCTTTGCTCCCGCAATGATGCAAAGAACAAGGTTACGAGCAGGGCCAGCGACATGGCGGACAGGCCGACCGTCACGGTGCCGCTCTGCCGGTACAGCGCCATGGAGCGGTCGATCGATTTCTGGCCGCTCTGGCTTGACCGAATTCTCAGTATCTCAACCTGCTTGCGGAAGGCATCCATGGTCTCCTTGCCCTCCTGGATCAGCTGCGGATTGGCCGCGCCCTTCAGATCGACAAAGGCCCCGACTTCCTGCAGCAAGGTAATTTCCCGCCGAGCCAGCTTGACGAGCTGGTCGGCGGCCTGGTTATCGCCCCGCTGGCTTTCGCTGCCCTGCTTCACTTGTTCCATCAGCAACGGCAGCTTCGCCATGGCGGACCGATACGGGACGAGATAACTCTTGTCGCCGGTGAGCTGATAACCGCGTATGCCCGTCTCGGCATCCACTATCAGCCTCAGCAATTCGTCGATGCGCTGAATCCGCTGATCGTATTGCGCCAGGTGATTGAGCGCATGCAGTCCCAGCGAGAACTGCAGGTAGCTGATGACCAGCATGCCGATGATGGCCGCGCTGCCAATCGCCAGAAAGACGTGCGGCCAATGCCGCGGGCGCAAGAGGCTGAACCGGGAAAACGTGCGCGTTAAGTAATCTTTCCCTGAAGCCATCGGAAACTCCGCAAAAGACCCCCTGAAAGCACACGAAGGAATCGTCCGACAAATCTATCCGCCTGGCCTGACAGACCGGATCGGGGCGGGGCTCTACCATGAGTACGACTCGACGCAACGCAAGCTTCGGCGTCCGGCAAGTCATGCACCAAACGGCTGGCTGCGGGAATACGGCGCGACGCGTGTCGATTATAGCCAAGCCGTTTTGGCGCGGGCGCGCATGTCCGGGCATTGCGCGGCGCCGTCGCAAGCCGATTCCGGCGACCGCCGACAGGCGTCTCGCTCATTGGCGGATCGCCGGACGGAATGTATGCGCTCGATCACACAGGAGATACATATGACTGCTACCGCCACAGGACGAAAATCCAGCCGCCGCAAGGACGCCGTCGACCCATCCGACTTCCTGACCGACGTGAAGACACTGCGCGAACGTGCACGCAGGCACATCGCAGAGGGGGCCGTGACGACCGACTACCGGCTGGATCCGGTCGTCGCGGTCAGGCTCCTGAACGACGCACTTGCGACCGAGCTGATTTGCACGCTACGCTACCGTCAGCACGCGTTCGTCGCCAAGGGCATCAATTCGGAGCCCATCGCCCAGGAATTCCTGGCGCACTCCAACGAGGAGCTGGCGCATGCGGATCAGATTGCCAGGCGCATCGTCCAGCTCGGCGGCTCGCCCGACATGCAGCCCGGGGACCTGACCGACAAGAGCCACGCCGAATATGTGACCTGCGACACGCTGAAGGAGATGATCCGCGAGAACCTGGTGGCCGAGCGGATCGCCATCGAAAGCTATCGCGAACTGGTGAGCTTCTTCGGTGACCGCGACCCAACGACCCGCGTCATGCTGGAGGGCATCCTGGCGATGGAAGAGCAGCACGCGGACGAATTGTCGGATCTTCTGGATTGATGCGTGCGCGGATCCTTCCGCTGATCTCTTGCGCATGAAGGAGTCGATGCCCTTGCCGGGTCCGCACGACGTGCTCCTCGTTTCGGGTGACGCCGACGACCCTCTCCGTGCTCGACCATTCCAAGGGTTGCGGCCACGCCGATCTCGTCACCTGCCAGATGCCGCGCCGGCGCAGCCGGGGCCCTCCCCTTCCACGCTACCAGCGCAACGCGCGGCGCCCGACCAGGGCACCGGCGGCAGCGGGGATCAGCATGCCGAGCAGGTACCACGTGCCGATGAACGGCGCCGCCATCTCCGGACAATGCAGGCAGTAGACCAGCCCACCGACCGCGCCCGACAGAAGCCCTGCGGCGGCGCCTGCGAGCGGGAGGCGCGTCGGCGCGAGCTCGCGCATGGCCCACAGCGTCGCCGCGAACACCGGTGCCGACAGCATGGCGATGAGGAACGGACAGACGGCCCACGTCTCCCCGAGCACCAGATCCATCCGGGCTGCGGGTTCCGCGCGGGCCAGCACGACGGCCGCCAGCGCCCACATCGCAAGCACCGGCACGGCAAGCGCGACCCCCAGCCGGGCACCGATCCGCGCGCCCGGCTGCGACAGCCTCGCGACGGCGCGCAGGCTCGCCGCGGCAAGCGAAGCGACATAGGCGATCTTGGCCCAGAACATCGGCAGCCGGACCGCCTCGCCGAGGTCCGGGCGCACGCCGAGCAGGCCGAGCATCAGCGCGCCCGCCGCGACCGCACCCACGACAATGGCGGCGGCGTATCGGCGCGCCGCGACATGGCGCGGCACGGGCCCCTCCCCCCGCGCCAGCAGCAGAACGAGGTCGTCGGTCTTCATGCTTTTCTCCGAACCAAGGCGGCCAGCGCCTTCATGCCGCGGTGCACCCCGACCTTGACGGCCGACTCGGACATCCCCGTGAGCCGGGCCGCTTCGGCGACGGACAAGCCTTCCAGCTTCGTATGCACGATCGGCAGCCGCTGCCGGTCCGGCAACTGGTCGAGCAGCTTGCCGAGGTCCCGGCGCGCCTCGGCAGACTCGTTTTCGGGCGCGGCAAAGAAATCCGCCTCGTCATCGATCGGGTCCGTCAGCGCCTCGTGGCCCGCGCGCCGGCGCAGCAGATCGGCCAGCTTGTACTTCGCGATGGCATGCACCCAGGCGGTCAGCGGCCGGCTGGCGTCGTAGGTGTGGCGCACGTTGTGAATGGCGAGCAAGGTTTCCTGCACGAGATCTTCCACTTCTTCCGGCAAGCGGGTGAGGCGCCTTCGGAAATAGGCGCGCAGATGTCCGCTCAATTCCGCGAGGAAGGCGCGGTAGGCGTCGGCATCGCCTCCGAGGCCGCGCACCAGCAGGCCCTTGAGCCGGCCCTCGGTAGCGTTCATCTGCCCTTTGTCTGTCATTCGTCGTGTGGGGAAGCTTGGTTACAGGCGCGCCGGATCCGGCTGCCAGCCCGGGAACGCGAGGAATTGTGCCACGGCTTGTAACCGTCGGCCGGCTCGGCACGAACTAGCCCTCATGACGCCGCAACCGAACTGCCACCCGCCGATGCGGAGCCGCCTGCCGAACCGAGGAGCGATGGAAATGACATCCTGCAGATCCGCCCCGACCGCCACCCTGGCGGCGGACCCGCTGCCGAATCGACCGGGGACACCGCCGGCGGGCGACGGCCGCGCCATCCACCCGCGCTGGCTGCGCATCGCCCACTGGCTCAACACGCTTGCGGTGATCGTCATGGTGACGAGCGGCTGGCGCATCTACAACGCGTCGCCACTGTTCGGATTCAGCTTCGCCGAGGGGCTCACGCTCGGCGGCTGGCTTGCCGGCGCGCTGCAGTGGCACTTCGCCGCGATGTGGCTGCTGGGCGCGAACGGCCTCGCCTACCTGCTGCTCACCGCCGGCAGCGGTCGCTTGTGGCAACGCTTCCTTCCGGTGTCGCCGCGCGCCGTCCTGGACGACCTGCGCGACGCTTTGCACGGGCGCCTGTCGCATGCGGACCCCCGCCGCTACAACAGCCTGCAGCGCCTCGCTTACCTGTTCGTGATGCTCGACAGCGCGGTGCTGGTCGCGTCGGGCCTGGTGCTGTGGAAGTCCGTCCAGTTCCCGTTGCTGCGCGAACTGCTCGGCGGATACGAGACCGCGCGCTACGTGCATTTCTTCGCCATGACCGCACTGGCCGGCTTCGTCGTGGTTCACCTGGTCATGGTGGCGCTGGTGCCGCGCACCCTCCGCGCCATGACGCTTGGCCGCTGAGGAGACGCGCATGAGCAAGCGAATCATTCCGGTCGATGGCGATGCGCTGACGAAGGAGGCGCTCAGCCGGCTCGATCAGCCGGCCCGCCGTCTGTTTCTGCGGCGTGCCCTGACGCTCGGCGGACTCTCCCTGCTGAGTGGCTGCGCGATCACCGACGAGCCGAGCGCCGAGAAGGCGCTGGCGAAGATCTCGCGCTTCAACGACAGGGTCCAGGCGTGGCTGTTCGACCCCAACCGCCTCGCCCCCACCTATCCGGAATCCATGATCGCCCGGCCGTTTCCGTTCAACGCCTACTACGACGAGGCGCAGGTGCCGGACGTGGACGCCGGGCGCTTCCGGCTGGAAGTCAGCGGCCTGGTGGCCGACAGGCATGCCTGGAGCCTTCCGGAACTCCATGCGCTACCGCAGGCCGACCAGATCACGCGGCACATCTGCGTCGAAGGCTGGAGCGCGATCGGCCGATGGGGAGGCGTGCCCTTCTCGCTCTTCCTGCGCCGGGTGGGCGCGGACCTGACCGCGAAGTACGTCGGCTTCAAGTGCGCCGACGACTACTACACGAGCATCGACATGCCGACCGCGCTCCACCCGCAGACGCTGCTCGCACTGACCTTCGACGGGCAGACGCTGCCGCGTCGCTACGGCTTTCCGATGAAGCTGCGCATGCCGACCAAGCTGGGCTACAAGAATCCCAAGCACATCCAGGCGATCTTCGTCACCAATACCTACCCCGGGGGCTACTGGGAAGACCAGGGGTACAACTGGTTCGGCGGCAGCTGAGTTCGCCTCGGTTGCCCTGAAACATGGCATCTCTGCCAGATCTTCGTAAATCCACCTCAACCAAAAGGAGTTCACCATGAGCAAGATGATCGCCACCCTGATGTGCCTGGGCCTGTTCGCCGCCGGCGGCAGTGCCATCGCCGCCGACAGCATGGGCAGGGACGGCATGTCCCAGGGCACCATGGCCAAGGACGGCATGCAGAAGGACGGGATGGGCAAACCCGGCATGCAGAAGAAGGACATGAAGAAGAACGGCATGGCCAAGGAAACGATGGGCCACGACGCGATGTCCAAGGATTCGATGGGCAAGGACGGCATGAAGCCCTAGATCGCCGCTGGCCGGCCGCGTGCCTCCGCACGCAGCCGGCCGTCGTGATCCGGACCGCACGCATGCGGTCCGGCCGAATCAAGGAGACCGCTGATGAATCGATTGCTCACCGCGGTGGCCGTGCCGGCCCTCGTGCTCGCACTGGGCTGTTCGCGCGCCTCGACCGCCACCCCCCTGCCCGACCCCGCCGTCGACATTCCGCTGGCCGCGGCCTCCGGCAGCCGGACCGCCGTCCTTGCCGGCGGATGCTTCTGGGGCATGGAAGGCGTGTTCGAGCATGTCCGCGGCGTCACCCGCGTCGAATCCGGCTACGCCGGCGGCAGCGCGAACACCGCTACGTACGGCCAGGTCAGCAGCGGCCGCACCGGCCACGCCGAGTCGGTGCGCATCGCCTACGACCCGGCGCGCATCACGTATGGCCAGCTGCTGAAGGTGTTCTTCTCGGTCGCGCACGACCCGACCGAGCGGAACCGCCAGGGACCCGACACCGGCACGCAGTACCGCTCCGCCATTTTCTACACCGACGCCGCCCAGAAGCGGGTCGCCGACGATTACATCGCCCAGCTGCAGAAGGGCGATGCCTTCCCGCGCCCGATCGCGACGCAGGTCGCGCGCCTGCCCGCCTTCTATCCAGCCGAGGCCCACCACCAGCATTACCTGGTCGAGCACCCGGAGCAGCCCTACATCGTCATCAACGACCTGCCGAAAATCGCCGCGCTGAAGCGGCTGCTTCCCTCGCTGTACGTCGATCGCCCCGCCGGCATCCCCTGATCACCTTGGACGAGGCTGCCCCTCGCGGGCGGACAAGGGGAACGACGAAGCGCCGCGTGCGGCGCAACGCTGGGCTCGCGCAGCGGCACGCCTCGAAATATTCTGAGGAATGCATCACAAGCTGCTGAATCAACGCAGTTCCTGCAACCGCCGGCATTGGCCCTAGAATGGAAGGCTTCCCGGGAACCGACCCTTCATTTTCACTTGCCATCGATGCGCGGCTGCTTCGCCCCCTCCCGTTCACGTCCGCCCGACGTGGCCCGCCATGCTTGACGGATTGCGCGCCCTCCCGCGCACCGTGTGGCTGCTCGGACTGGTGAGCCTTTTCAACGACACCACCAGCGAGCTGGTCTACCCGCTGGTGCCCCTGTTTCTCGCCTCCGTGCTGATGGCCGGCCCAAGGGCACTCGGCATCATCGAGGGCATCGCCGAGGCGACGGCGAGCCTGCTCAAGCTCTTTTCGGGAATCCTCGTCGACCGGCACGGCCGCGCCAAGGGCTGGGTGCTCGCCGGCTACGGGCTTGCGGCACTGTCGCGTCCGCTGTTCTACGTCGCCGGCAGCTGGCCCGTCGTGCTCGCGCTGCGCTTCGCCGACCGCGTCGGCAAGGGCCTGCGCACCTCCCCGCGCGACGCCCTGCTCGCCGGCGCCGCCGGCGAATCGCGGCGCGGCCTCGCGTTCGGCGTGCACCGCGCGATGGACAACGCCGGCGCGGTGATCGGCCCGCTCATCGCCGCCTGGCTGCTGGCCGAAGGCATGGCGCTGCGCGAGGTGTTCCTGTGGGCGATCGTGCCGGGCATCGCGACGCTCGCGCTCGCCCTCGCGATCCGCGAGCCGGCCGCGCCGACGCCGCGACCGTGCGCGGCCTTCTCGTGGACGCTGGCCGGCTTCCCGCCGGCGTTCCGCCGCTATCTCGTCGTTCTCGCGCTGTTCACGCTCGGCAACTCGTCGAACATGTTCCTGCTGCTGCGCGCGAAGGAGCTCGGCCTTCCCGAATACCAGGTGCCCCTGCTGTGGGCGCTGACCTCGGCCGTCGCGATGATCTTCTCGACGCCGCTCTCGGCGCTGTCCGACCGCCTCGGGCGCACGCGCCTGATCCTGGGCGGCTGGATCGTCTACGGGCTGTTCTACCTCGGACTCGGCCTCGACCGCTTCCACCCGCTGCTGCTGTGGCCGCTGTTCGCCTGCTACGGCCTCTTCCTCGCCGCCACCGAAGGCGCCGAAAAGGCGCTCGTCGCCGACCTTGCGCCGTCGGACCGGCTCGGCACCGCCTACGGCTGGTTCAACCTCACCGCAGGCGTGATGCTGCTGCCCGCCTCGCTGCTCTTCGGCCTGATCTACCAGCAGGCCGGTGCGCCCGCTGCGTTCGCCTTTTCCGCGGGCTGCGCGCTGGCCGCGGCGGCCCTGCTGCCTGGCTGGGCGCTGCGGCGGTGGGGTGAGGCTTGAGACCAAGCGTGCTGAGTGCAGCCTTACGTTGCTTCCCGACGTCGGGGAAACGGCCACAAGCCAACCTCCCCACCGCCCAGATAGCAGTCGCTTGAATGTCTGGAACCCCTTCTCGGGCAGCCTCTCTTGTTTTTGTTTCTGGCCCGGCACCGCAGCCAGTCGAACCGGTTCTTGTCGGAAAACTTTACAAGCGGTCAGGCCCGCCTGAAAGCAAGCTTTTGATTATTTATAGGAAGGTTCCCGCGGCATGAAAACTGCTTTGCCAAACGAAGCGAATGAAGTCTGCATATTTAGCAAACAAAGCCGACCCATTCGTTCCGAGCATGCAGAGATTTGATAACCAAAATAACTGACAACAAAACTATCAAGACCGTACAACGGCGCATGAAATCAGAGCATATCTGATCACAGCAGTAGGAGGTTGTACATGGAAATTCGGCACACCCCATTGGACGGCAACGCCTACCCCTTGCAGGACTTAGTGTCCACATTGTTCCCTCTTTCTTGTCTTTCCCTTGTCATTCGACGGACAACAAATCGCGTCCACTCGGCCCGGTTCATTCGGCCGTAGCTATCAGATTCAAGCATGATGTTTTCGGATGAGCCGTAAGCGTTCTGCACAACACGTAACAATACCAATTGGAGGAACCAAACATGACTCGCCACACGCTGTACGCCAGCCTGCTGCTGGCATTCGGCTTGATTGCTTCTACCACGGCCCATGCGCTGTCCTATACAGCGCAGGACCTCGGCGCGTTGAATGTAACGTTTCCCTATAGTTATGCTTTAGGCATTAACGCCAGCGGACAGGTGGTGGGTACTTCCACTGCGCCTTCCCTTAACAACCATGCCTTCATCACGGGCGCCAACGGCGTGGGCATGACCGACCTCGGCACGCTGGGGGGATCGAGTAGTGTTGCCATTGGCATCAACTCCAGCGGACAGGTGGTGGGGACTTCGGATTTCTCTGGCGGTGGACAACATGCCTTCATCACGGGCGCCAACGGCGTGGGCATGACCGACCTCGGCACGCTGGGGGGAACGAAAAGCCGGGCCAATGGCATCAACACCAGCGGCCAGGTTGCGGGATATTCTCTAATCAGTGGCGGCTATACACATGCCTTCATCACCGGAGCCAACGGCGTGGGCATGACCGACCTCGGCACGCTGGGGGGGACGTATAGCGAAGCCGCTGGTATCAACGACAACGGCCAGGTGGTGGGGACTGCCACGACCACGGGCGATGCGGCTCAGCATGCCTTCATCACGGGTGCCAACGGCGTGGGCAAGACCGATCTAGGGACGCTGGGGGGAACGAGTAGCGTTGCCACTGGCATCAACGCCAGCGGCCAAGTGGCGGGGTTTGCGCAAACATCGGGCAATACTGCTTGGCGTGCCTTCGTCACCGGCGCCAACGGGGTGGGCATGGGCGACCTCGGCTCGCTGGGGGGAACGGAAAGCTATGCCTTCGGCATCAACGCCAGCGGCCAGGTGGTAGGTTATTCCACACTCTTGGGTAATTCCGTTCAACATGCCTTCTTGTATGACAGTGGCGCCCTGTTCGATCTCAACAGCCTGGTGACACTCGCAGACGGGGTCTATTTAATGGAAGCAAAGGGCATCAACGATTCCGGACAAATCATTGCCTACAGCAATGAAGGTCGTGCCTATCTATTGACCGTGGCCGTTCCCGAACCCGGCAGCTATGCCTTGATGTTGTCGGGGCTGGGGCTAGTCGGGTATGTGGTGCGCAGAAAGAAACTGAACGCTGCGTGATTGCAGCACACACCCTGCAACCCCGCTTCGGCGGGGTTTGTTATTTCTGGCGTCTGCTTTGAAGTTTATTGCCGACGCCTCTAAAGCGCGTGCGGGAAGGACTGCTGTGGGTCGATAGCCGCCCTCCACCGCCAACACGGCGCCGGGACCGACGACGGTCCCATTTTTTCCGCTCCTACCCGGCCAGCTTCCGATACAAGGTTCGCTCGCTGATGCCCAGTTGCCGGGCCAGCGATTTGCGGTCGCCGCCGTGCTGCGCCAGCGCCCACTGCAGGTAGCGGCGCTCGGCGACGTCGAGCGGCACGATGCCGTCGACGCCTGGCATGCCGTTCGTGGCGTCGCCCGCGAGCTCGCGCGGAAAATGCTCCGGCAGCAGCGTGTCGCCATCGGCCATCAGCAGCGCGCGCTCGAGGAGATTGCGAAGTTCGCGGATATTGCCGGGATAGTCCCAGGCGAGCAGGTTCGACTTCGCGGCCTCGCTCAGGGCGCGCGGCCGCCCCGGCGACAGCCGCGCGAGCAGGGTTTCGGCCAGCAGCACGATGTCGTCGCGCCGCTCGCGCAGCGCGGGCAGGGGGATCGGGAACACGCTCAGCCGGTAATAGAGGTCGCGGCGGAACGCGCCCGCCTCGACCATGGCCTTGAGGTCGCGATGGGTCGCCGCGATGAGGCGGAAATCGCTGCGCATCGTGTCGACGCCGCCGACCCGGCGGAAGGTGCCGGTCTCGAGCAGGCGCAAGAGCTTGACCTGCATCGCAAGCGGAATGTCGCCGACCTCGTCGAGGAACAGCGTGCCGCCCGACGCCGCTTCGACCAGGCCAGGCTTGCGCTGGGTGGCGCCGGTGAACGCGCCCTTCTCGTAGCCGAACAGCTCGCTCTCGAACAGCGTTTCGGTGAGGCCCGAGCATTCGACGACGACGAAGGGGCCCTGCCCGCGCCCGCTCTGCTGGTGGATCGCCTGCGCGACCAGTTCCTTGCCGGTGCCCGATTCGCCGAGCAGCAGCGCGGTGGTGGGCGCGGGTGCCACGCGCCGCACCAGTTCGAGCATGCGGTTGAACGCCGGCGACTTGCCGACCAGTCCGCTTTCGGCGGGAAAGCTGCTCGCCTCGCGCACCGTCAGCATGCGCTCGACGAAGTATTCGATCCGGCCGGATGCGCCCGTGATCGGGGTCAGTTCGACGTCGACATGTTCCTCGCCGCGCGGCGTGTGGTGCAGGTGCAGCACGCGGCGCGGTTCGCCGCTCGCCCGGCTGGCCGACAGCGGGCACGACTCGCCGCACTCGTCGCATGGCTGCCGGTAGCCGTGCGACACGGCATAGCAGAACTGCCCGACGACGTCGCGGCCGCCGGCGTAATGGCGGCGGTAGGCGGCGTTGGCGGCGACGATCCGGTAATCCGCCCCCATCACGATCTGCGCATCGGGATGCTCCTCGAGAAAACTGATCAGTTCGTTCAGCGGCATTGGGGCGGGCCTGTCATATTTGACAGCTCACCTTAGCGCGTTTTGCCAGTTTTGGCATATCTGTGGGCCTGCAGCCCTGGCCTCCATGGACTATCCTGTTGAAATCACTGGACAACTTTGTCCGCCACGCGGGGCCCGGAGCTGGCACGGGCCTTGCGGACGTCCGGAGTGCACATGAAGAAGCCCCTGCCTGCCTTCCTGCGACATCCGCTCGCCCGCGAAATCGGGCTGGCGCTCCTTGTCAAACTGATCCTGATCGCCGCGATCTTCTACGCCTTCTTCGGCGGCCCCGCCGTGCCGACCGACGCCGACAGCGTCGCCGCGCGCCTGGTTGGGCCGGAAGTCGCCGCCCCCTCATCGTCCACCTCCGGGAGTGACCATGCCCACTGAAGAACTCGTCGACCTCTCGCGGCTGCAATTCGCGGTCACCGCGCTGTATCACTTCCTGTTCGTGCCGCTGACGCTGGGGCTGGCCTTCATCCTGGTGATCATGGAACTGACCTACGTCATCACCGACCGCCCCGTCTACAAGGATATGGTGCGCTTCTGGGGCAAGCTGTTCGGCATCAACTTCGCGCTCGGGGTGACCACCGGCATCACCATGGAATTCCAGTTCGGCACCAACTGGGCCTACTACTCGCACTACGTCGGCGACATCTTCGGCGCGCCGCTGGCGATCGAGGGGCTGATGGCCTTCTTCCTCGAGTCGACCTTCATCGGCCTGTTCTTCTTCGGCTGGGACCGCCTCAACAAGTGGCAGCACCTGATGGTGACGATCCTGATGGCGGTCGGCTCCAACCTCTCGGCGCTGTGGATCCTGATCGCCAACGGCTGGATGCAGAACCCGGTCGGCGCGACCTTCTCGTGGGTCACGATGCGCATGGAGATGAGCGACTTCTGGTCGATCATCTTCAACCCGGTGGCGCAGGCCAAGTTCGTGCACACGGTCTCGGCCGGCTACGTCACCGCCTCGCTGTTCGTGCTCGGCATTTCCAGCTGGTACCTGCTGAAGGGCCGCGACATCGAGTTCGCGCGCCGCTCGTTCCGCATCGCCGCGGGCTTCGGCTTCGCTTCCGCGCTGTCGGTCATCGTGCTGGGCGACGAATCGGGCTACACCGTCGGCGAGGCGCAGCAGACCAAGATGGCGGCAATCGAGGCGGTGTGGGAGACCGAGCCGGCGCCGGCCGCCTTCACCGTGTTCGCGCTGCCCAACCAGCAGGCCGAGCGCAACGACTACCAGCTGCAGATTCCCTACGTGCTGGGCCTGATCGGCACCCGCTCGATCAGCCAGACGCTGCCCGGCATCAAGGAGATCAAGGAACGCAACCGCGAGCGCATCGAGGACGGCATCAAGGCCGTGGTCGCGCTGGAACGGCTGCGCCGGAACCATGACGACGCGGACGCCCGCGCCACGTTCGAGGCGCATCAGGGCGACCTCGGCTTCGGGCTGCTGCTGAAGAAATACACCGCCGACGTCGCGCAGGCCACGCCCGAGATGATCCAGCAGGCCGTCGACGACACCATCCCGCGCGTCGCGCCCCTGTTCTGGAGCTTCCGCTTCATGGTGGCGCTCGGCTTCCTCTTCCTCGCACTGTTCACGCTCGCGCTGTTCTACTCGGTCAAGGGAAGCTTCCTCGAGAAGAAATGGCTGCTGCGCTGGGCGATGTGGTTCATCCCCATGCCGTGGATCGCCGCCGAGCTCGGCTGGGTGGTCGCCGAGTACGGCCGCCAGCCCTGGACGATCTACGGCGTGCTGCCCACGCAGATATCGGTGTCGAACCTCACGCCCGCCAGCATCTACGGCTCGCTCGCCGGCTTCGTCGGCTTCTACACCCTGCTGCTGATCGTCGAAATGGTTCTGATGATCAAGTACGCGCGCCAGGGCCCGTCCAGCCTCGGCACCGGCAAGTACCACGGCGAGAAGGCGGGCGGCGGCGCCGTGCCCGCAGGCGCACCGGCACAGCAGATCTAAGGAGCTGACATGGACTACGAAACCCTCAAACTGATCTGGTGGCTGCTCATCGGCGTGCTGCTCGTCGGCTTCGCCGTCATGGACGGCCACGACATGGGCATGGGTGTGCTGCTGCCCTTCGTCGGCAGGAACGACCTCGAACGGCGCGCCCTGATCAACACCGTCGCGCCGCACTGGGACGGCAACCAGGTCTGGTTCATCACCGCCGGCGGCGCGATCTTCGCGGCCTGGCCGCTGGTCTACGCGACCGCGTTCTCCGGCTTCTACTGGGCGATGATGGCCGCGCTGTGGGCGCTGTTCTTCCGCCCGGTCGGCTTCGACTACCGCTCGAAGATCCAGAACGCGGCCTGGCGCAGCACCTGGGACTGGGGGCTGTTCATCGGCGGCGCGGTGCCGCCGATCATCTTCGGCGTCGCCTTCGGCAACCTGCTGCAGGGCGTGCCCTTCCATTTCAACGACTACCTGATGTCGACCTACACCGGCAGCTTCTGGGCGCTGCTCAACCCGTTCGCCCTGCTGGCGGGCGTGGTGAGCCTGGCGATGATCACCACCCAGGGCGCGAACTACCTGATGATGCGCACCGAGGGCAACCTCTACCGCCGCGTGCGTGGCGCCAGCCAGGTCTTCGCCGCGCTGACCATCGTCACCTTCGCGCTCGCCGGGGTGTGGGTCGCGAAGGGCATCGACGGCTACGTCATCACCAGCGCGGTCGACCCCAACGCGCTGCCGGACCCGCTGGCCAAGACGGTGGAAATCGCGACCGGCGCCTGGATGCGCAACTATGCGCAACACGGCTGGGCGATGTGGGTTCCCGTCGTCGCCTTTGCCGCGCTCGCGGCCAGCCTGGCGTTCGCGCGCCTCAACAAGGCCGGCGCCGCATTCTGGTCGTCGTCGTTGGCATGCGCCGGCATCATCGGCACCGCCGGCGTGTCGATGTTCCCCTTCGTCATGCCGTCGTCGAGCGACCCGCGCTCGAGCCTGACGGTGTACGACGCGGTGTCCTCGCATCTCACCCTCGGCCTGATGCTCGGCGCCACCGTGATCTTCATGCCGCTGATCATCTTCTACACCGCGTGGGCCTACAAGGTGATGTGGGGCAAGGTCACCACCGAATACATCGCCGCCAACGACAAGTCGGTCTACTGAAAGGAACCGCCATGTGGTATTTCGCCTGGATCCTCGGTGTCACCATGGCCGTGCTGCTGGCCTCGATCAACGCGATGATGTGCGATGCCCGCGAATGCCCGCCCGACGCCGCACGCGACGCCCCCAGGGACGATGCGCGCCGGGGTTGAGCCGCTCGCGGCCCCGTCCGTGCCGAAGCAGCCTGTGCTCGAACGCGGCTGGGCGCGCGCAATTTCGCTTGGCTGCGCGCTCGCGCTGATGCTCCTCGTCACGCTGTTCCCGCGCGGGCTGACCGCCGCGGACGGCGCCCCTGCCGGCCACGGCCTGCTCATGCTGATCATGTGGGGCCTGTCGGCGGGATTCGTCCACGGCGTCGGCTTCGTCCCCCGCAACCCCGCGCTGCGCCTCGTGCTCGGCCCGCTCGCCGCGTGGCTCGGGATGGGCGCCGGCTTCGCCGTCTATGTGCGGCATCTGCTGGGATAAGCGCGCGTCACGTGCAGTGATCCATCCTCTCGCGCGCCATCCGCGCGTGCGTCAATCATCCCCCCGCGCGCTCAGTTCCACATCGCCTTCATCTTCGACAGCACCTCGACGACCTCGGGCGGCGGCGGGCTCGCCGCAGGCGCGGCGGGCGCCTCCGGCCACGCGCGGCTGTCGAACAGCGCCGCCATGCCGGGCGGAATGAAGCGCGTGCGCCCCGCATAGACGTGGCGGTCGCCGTAGCCCGTCTGCTGCGTGACGTAGAAGCGCTGCGGCACCACGATCTGCAGGTGGTCCTTGGCGCGCGTCATCGCGACGTACAGCAGGCGCCGCTCCTCCTCGATCTCCTGCGGCGTGCCGGTCGCCAGGTCGGACGGGATGCAGCCGTCGACCGCGTTCAGCAGCGTCACCGCCTTCCACTCCTGCCCCTTGGCCGAATGGATCGTCGACAGGATCAGGTAGTCCTCGTCGCGCAGCGGTACCCCGGCCTCGTCGCTGGTAGCGTCGGGCGGGTCGAGCGTGAGCTCGGTGAGGAAACGCTGGCGCGACGGATAGGTGCGTGCGATCTGCGCGAGCTGGGCGAGGTCGCCCTCGCGCACGGCGGCGTCCTCGTACAGGCGTTCGAGGTGCGCGCCATACCAGCCCGCGATCGTCTCGAATTCGGCCGGCCACGGCACCTCGCGCCCGTGCAGCGCCTCGACCAGCGCGAGGAAATCCTGCCATGCCGGCGCCGCCGCCGCGGGCACGCGCGCCTCGCGCAGTGCCATCGCCACGTCCTGCACCGAGGCGACCTGGTCGAGCACCTGCGCCGCGGTCTTCGGCCCGACGCCGGACATCAGCTGCAGCATGCGGAAGCCGGCGACGCGGTCGCGCGGATTCTCGATCCAGCGCAGCACCGCGAGCACGTCCTTGACGTGCGCGGCCTCGAGGAACTTGAGCCCGCCGAATTTCACGAAGGGAATGTTGCGCCGGACGAGCTCGATCTCCATCGCCGCGCTGTGGTGCGCGGCGCGGAACAGCACCGCCTGCTGCTTCAGCGCGATGCCGGTTTCGCGCCGCGCCAGCACCTGCTCGACCACGAAGGCCGCCTGGTCCGCCTCGTCGCGCACGCTGACGAGCTGCGGCCGCTCGGCGGATTCGCGCTCGCTCCACAGCGCCTTGACGTAGCCCTCGGTGGCGCGCGCGATCACGCCGTTGGCGGCGGCGAGGATCGGCTGCGTCGAACGGTAGTTGCGCTCGAGCGTGACGATGCGCGCGGGCGGCGCGAACTGCCCGGGGAAGTCGAGGATGTTGCGCACCGTCGCGCCGCGGAACGCGTAGATCGACTGCGCGTCGTCGCCGACCACGGTCACGCCGGCGCCGTCGGGCTTCAGCGCGCGCACGATGCTCGCCTGCAGCGCGTTGGTGTCCTGGTACTCGTCGACCAGGACGTGGCGGAAGCGCGCGCCGATTTCGGCCGCCAGCGCCGGCGCCTCGACCATGTGCGACCAGTAGAGCAGCAGGTCGTCGTAGTCGAGCACGTGCTGCGCCTGCTTCGCCTCGACGTAGGCGCGGAACAGGCGCTTGAGCTCGTCCTCGAAGTCGGCGCACCACGGATAGCGCTGCGCGAGCACGTCGGCGAGCGGCGCCAGCGTGTTGACCGCCGCCGAGTAGATCGCGAGGCAGGTCTGCTTGCGCGGAAAGCGCTTGCCGGTGTCGGCGAGCCCGAGTTCGTGCCGCACCAGGTTCATCAGGTCGGCCGAGTCCTCGCGGTCGTGGATCGTGAACGCGGGGTCGAGCCCGATGCGCGGCGCGTATTCGCGCAGCAGGCGCGCGCCGATGCTGTGGAAGGTGCCGGCCCACGCGAGCTCCGCGCCGGCCAGCTGCGGCCGGCCGGCGGCGACCTGGCGCACGATGCGCTCGACGCGCCGCGCCATCTCGTCGGCCGCGCGGCGCGAGAAGGTGAGCAGCAGGATGTGGCCGGGATCGGCGCCTCTGGCGACGAGGTGCGCGACGCGGTGCGCCAGCACGTTGGTCTTGCCCGAGCCCGCGCCGGCGATCACGAGCAAGGGGCCGGGAACGGCGCCCGCGCCCACGCCCACGCCGTGCTCGACGGCGGCGCGCTGCTCGGGGTTGAGACGGGTCAAATAGGCGTGCGGGTCGGCGTCGGATCCGACGCCGGGAACGGGGTCTGCTACGGTCTGCATGCTGTATTTTTATACAGCATCGAGGCGAGGGCAAGCTGCCGCGTCAGCCCAGCTCGATCGGCTCCAGGCAGGCCGGCACGTCGTTGCGCGCATTGCTGACCAGCGGGCTCACCGGGTAGGCGCGCAGCGCCTCCGGCGGCACGGCGGCGGGCAGTTCCGTCGACCCGGCCGACAGCCACGCATCGTAGTCGGCCGGCGCCACGATCAGCGGCATGCGGTCGTGCAGGTCGGCGACCGGCCCAGTGGCTTCGACCGTGACGATCGTGCAGCTTTCGACCACGTCCCCGTCGGGCGCGGTCCAGTGCTCCCACAGGCCGGCCATGCCGAACGGGCCGTCGTCGCGAAGGCGGACGCAGAAGGGCTGCTTGCGTCCGGCGATCGGCTTCCATTCATAGAACGCGTCCGCCGGGACGAGGCAGTGGCGGCGCCGATAGGCGCTGCGGAACGCGGGCTTGTCGCCGAGCGACTCGCCGCGCGCATTGATGAGCTTCATCCCGATGCTCGCGTCCTTCGCCCACGACGGGATCAGCCCCCAGCGGACGAAGGCCAGCGCCCTGCCCGCCTCCGTCTCGCGCACGATCGGAACCGTCTGGCTCGGGGCGATGTTGTAGTGCGGCGGGAAATCCGGCGTCCACAGCAGGCGGAAGCGCTCGGCGATCACCGCGGGAGAGGAAGTCAGGGCGTAGCGGCCGCACATCGTTTCAGTCTAGTGGGAAACGCCGCGGCTCCAGCTCGCGGAACGGCGTCGCGCCGCCAGCACGCTAGCCGGAATCTCCGACGATGCCGGTCGGGATGCCGTCGATGCTGACCCGGTTCTTCTGTTCCCAGTACTGGCGAATGCCCGCCTCGCCCTTGGCACGTGCCCAGTCGTTCAACGCTTCGCGGTCGCCCGCGTAGTCGAAGTACGGCACGCCCATCCCGCAGGACGTCTGCACCAGGTCGACGGCGACGTCGAAGATCTGGCGGGATCCGGGCAGCGGCTTGAACAAGGCCTGCAGTTCGGGCCAGTCCGGGTCCGCCGGGTGGACGGCCCGGGCGGCTCCGTACAGCCGCAGGATCAGCGGCTTGCCCTCGAAGGCGCAGAACATCACCGTCATGCGCGGGTTCAGCTGCACGTGCGCCGAGGTCTC
This sequence comes from Thiobacillus sp. SCUT-2, assembly GCF_035621355.1. Taxonomy (NCBI): domain Bacteria; kingdom Pseudomonadati; phylum Pseudomonadota; class Betaproteobacteria; order Nitrosomonadales; family Thiobacillaceae; genus Thiobacillus; species Thiobacillus sedimenti. The sequence continues at coordinate 1,487,094 of NZ_CP141769.1, forward strand.
GTTGCCGCTGCCGGTGACGTTGAGCCAGACCACGCGCCGGGGGCCGAGCACGGCGAGCGAATCCATCCCCTTGGGCGAGACGTTGACCCGGCTCGTCTCGGTCGCGGTGCCGACGAAGAAGAGCTTCTGCCGACGGATGAAGTCGATGTGGTTTTGCGAAAGCTCGGAATACTGCTGACCCATGCGAGGCTCCGTGGAAAAATCACGCAATGCGCGCGAATCGGGAAATCAGGACGCGCCGTCGTGGATCGCCCGCTCGATGCGCCGGTCCGGCACCAGCCAGATCAGCGCCACGAGGACGTAGATCGCCTGCGCCAGCCAGTGCGCGACGAACGAGAGTCCGATCGCCGTCACGTAGAAGACGGGCGACAGCTTGCCCTTCCAGTCGGTTCCGATCGCGCGCCGCACCGCCGACTCCGGGCCATCGGTCGCGATGATGCAGCGCTGAAGCACGTAGTAGGCGATCGCCGCCATCAGCAGCACGAAGCCGTAGGCGGCCGACGGCAGCGGCGCGAAATGGTTCTCGCCCATCCAGCCGGTGGCGAAGGGAAACAGCGACAGCCAGAACAGCAGGTTCAGGTTCGCCCACAGCACGCTGCCGGACACGCGCCGCGCGGCGTGCAGCAGATGGTGGTGGTTGTTCCAGTAGATGCCGACGTAGAGGAAGCTGAGGACGTAGCTCATGAGGCTCGGCATCAGCGGCACGAGCGCGTCGAAGTCGGTGCCGTGCGGCACCTTCAGCTCCAGCACCATGATGGTGATGATGATGGCGAGCACGCCGTCGCTGAACGCCTCGAGCCGCGCCTTTCCCATTGCCGTCCTTTCCGGGGTCGACGACCGTGCGCCCGCTGCCCGCTGCAACCGCGCGGCGCGCGGTGCGCAGGGCGGCGGGCCTCACAGCGTGATCGATTCCTTCTGGAAGCGGGCCTCGACCCGGCGCGCGATTTCGGGACCCATCGACTGGCCCCATTTCTGGCCGGCCGCCATGCTTTCCTGGAGCACCGAGGGCAGCGTGCTGATGACCTTGCGCCCGAGGTCCGTCGCGTAGAACTGGTTCAGGCCCTTCAGGTCCTCGGTCGTGAAATGCGCCGCGTAGATCCGGATCATGGTTTCCTTCAGCTCGGGCATGTGCTCGCCCACCACTGCGTTGACCTCCTCGGGCAGGACGTCGAGCGCCTTCTGGGGAACCTGGGCATGGGTGGCGCGCAGCGCGTGGGTGAGCTGCGCAACCATCACCCTGGAAAACTGCTGCCCCAGACGGAGGGCGCCGGTCGTCTGCAGCAGCTTCTCGATCTCGGCCCGCTTGTCGGCGGCGACGTCCTGCGCCCGCGCCAGGCTGGCCGACACGCCCAGCAGCGCTGCCACGACGAGCGCCACGATCCGGATGTGCGTTTTCATTGTTCTCTCCCTCCTTCGACGATGAATTTCGCAGGCCCTGGCGAGGATTCGCGAGCCCCCCTGTCCCGATGTTCGTTTGATATTGGAGACGGCCCATTCTTGCCTGTCCGCCCCGGATCGACAAGCCCGCCGCGCGGCGCGACGAACGGCGCCTCCGCACGGCCGTGTCCCGCATCAATGCGCTTCGGCCTGCTTCATGCGCGCGTCGATCGCGCGTTGCCCGTTCATCCCTCCGTCCCAGGTCGCATTCCGCGGCAGGGTGTTGGCGACCCGCGGCGCGTCCGCCAGATAGCGCTCCAGCGTGAGGCTGCCGATCGAGACGGGCACGGCGACGGCGCGCGGCTTCTGCATGATCTCCGCGACCAGCGCCTCGTTGACCGCGACGTTCGGGCGGGCGCCGGGCCGGGCCCGCATCAGCTTGCGCACGAACGCGGCGCGCTGTGCCTCGCCCTGCGGCGCTTTGCGCGTGTCGTCCTCGAGCACCGGGAAGGCCTGCATCACCAGCGCATCGCCGCGCCAGCCGAGCAGAACCGGCTGATTGACGACGGTGACCGGCGTGCCGACCGGCACGGCCTCGTACATGCCGACGATGTCCTCCGGGTACATGCGCAGGCAGCCATGCGTGCCGCGCAGGCCGATGCTCGGCGGCTTGTCGGTGCCGTGGATCGCGTATTCGGGCCAGCCCAGCCGCAGCACATGCGTGCCCATCGGATTGTCCGGTCCCGGCGGCACCACCTTGGGCAGCGGGTCGCCGTCGGCCGCGTGCTCCTTGCGGATCGCGGGCGTCGGAATCCACGCCGGGGCCTCGGTCTTCGACACCACCCGGGTGCTGCCTTCCGGCGTTCGCCAGCCCACGCGGCCGATGCCGATCGGATGCGTGATCACCTGCTGCCGCTCGCCGGGCTTCGCTTTCGGGAAATAGAACAGGCGCATCGCCGCCAGATTGATCACAATGCCCTCCCGCTTCGCGTCCGGCAGCACGAACGCGGTCGGAACGACGACCTCGGTGCCCGCGCCGGGCACCCATGGATCGACGCCGGGGTTGGCGTCGACGATTTCCTCGTAGCCGACGTTGAAGCGGCGGGCGATATCCGAGAGCGTGTCGTCGGCGTTCGCCTTGACCACCTGCACGGTGCCGACGACGTCGTCGCCGGGCGCGATCGTGAAGGCGTCCGTCGCGACCGGCACCGGCAGCGCCGCCGCGCCGTGCGGATTCGCGCTCGCCGCCGGCCCGCCGAGCGACTGGCACCCCGCGAGCGCGGCCAGCCCCGCCAGCAGCCCGCAGCGGAGCAGCGACGACGGCCGGCGCAGCGCCGCCTGCAGCGCATCGATCCAGCGTGTCTTCATGACGAGACTCCTTTCCGCTTCGGGTTGAGGAGGCGAACCGCCGGCCGCCCCCATCGGCGGGTTCCATTGTCCGCTCCCGCGCGATGCATGGAAAGCCATCGCGCGCCGCGCTTTTCACGATTCGAAAACGCGTCGAATCCGATCCGGCGCAGCCGGCCATGCGTCCGCATCTAATGAAAGTCCCGCGAATGCGTCATCAAGTTCCCGAGGAGCGGCGTCAGGTCCCGCAGGTGGCCGGCGACCAGATGCGTGACCTCGCCCTGCCGCTCCAGCGTGCCGTACACCGCCAGCAGGCGCGCGCCGAGCAGCTCGCGGCGCTGCCGCTCGGCGAGGTCGCGCCAGACGACGACGTTGACGTGGCCGGTCTCGTCCTCCAGCGTAAGGAAGGTGACGCCGCTCGCCGTGCCGGGTCGCTGGCGGTTGAGGACGAGGCCGGCGGCGCGCGCGAGACGGCCGTGCGGCAGCTGCCTCAGCTCTTCGGCGGTGAGCAGGCGATCGTGCCGCAGGCGCTCGCGCAGCAGCGCGAGCGGATGGCGACCGAGCGACAGGCCGAGGCTGGCGTAGTCGGCGACGAGATCCTGGCCTTCGGTCAAAGGGAACAGATCGGGCTGCGGCTCCTGCGCGCGCGCCATGGCGAGCGGGCTGGCCCGCTCGATGCCGGCCACGTCCCAGTACGCCTTGCGCCGGTGGCCGGCCAGGCGGGCGAGCGCGCCGGCGGCGGCGAGGCACTTGAGGTCGCGCGGGTCGAGCCCGCCGCGGGTCGCGAGATCGTCGACGCTGTCGAAGGGTCGCTGCGCGCGCGCCGCGATCAGGCGCGCCGCGCCTTCGAGCGAGAAGCCGCTGACCATGCGCAGGCCGAGGCGGAGGGCGGGCGGGTGAGGCACATTCACCCCTCTCCCGCTCGCGAGACAGCGAAAGGGTCGCTGTGCAGCAGCGGGGTACCCATCGGCGTACTCCTTGCGGGTAGAGGGGCCGGGGGAGAGGGCAAGCGGAGCGCTCATGGCAGCCCCCTCTCCCCGACCCTCTCCCCGGAGGGGAGAGGGAGCGTGCTCTGGCGGAGCGTGTTCTGGCGAGGCGCGTTCTGGCGAGGCGCGTTCTGGCGAGGCGTGCTCTGGCGAGGCGTGTTCTGGCGAGGCGCGTTCTGGCGAGGCGTGTTCTGGCGAGGCGCGTTCTGGCGAGGCGTGCTCTGGAGAAGCGTGCTCTGGAGAAGCGTGTTCTGGCGAGGCGCGTTCTGGCGAGGCGCGTTCTGGCGAGGCGTGGGCTTCGGAGAGGTGGCGCGGCGCTTTCTCCCCTCGCCCCGCCTGCGGGGAGAGGGGCCGGGGGAGAGGGGCGGCGGGTATTGATCCGGCTGCCGGATTCGCGCCTGCCCCCTTTCCCCTCCGGGGAGAGGGCCAGGGAGAGGGGGTGGGTTCCAGCGTGCAATCCCACTCGCTTTCCAGCACGTCGACCGGCCGCACCTCGACGCCGTGGCGGCGTGCGTCCTGCACGATCTGGGCGGGGGCGTAGAAGCCCATCGGCTGGCTGTTCAGCAGCGCGCAGGCGAAGGCCGCCGGCTCGTGGCACTTGAGCCAGGCCGACACGTAGACCAGCAGCGCGAAGCTCGCGGCGTGCGACTCGGGAAAGCCGTATTCGCCGAAGCCCTGGATCTGCATGAAGATCTGCCGCGCGAAGTCCTCCTGATAGCCGCGCTCGCGCATGCCGTCGATGAGGCGGCGCTCGAAGTGCTCCAGCCCGCCCTTCCTGCGCCACGCCGCCATCGAGCGGCGCAGCTTGTCGGCCTCGCCCGGCGTGAAGCCGGCGGCGACGACGGCGAGCTGCATCACCTGCTCCTGGAAGATCGGCACGCCCAGCGTCCTTTCGAGCACGCCGCGCACCGCCTCGCTCGGATACGTGACCGGCTCGGTGCCTTCGCGCCGGCGCAGGTAGGGATGCACCATGCCGCCCTGGATCGGTCCGGGTCGCACGATCGCGACCTCGATCACCAGGTCGTAGAAGCGGCGCGGCCTCATGCGCGGCAGCATCGCCATCTGCGCGCGCGACTCGATCTGGAACACGCCCAGCGTGTCGGCGTGGCCGATCAGGTCGTAGACGGCCGGGTCCTCGGACGGCACGTCGCTCATCGCGAACGGACGCCCGCGCACACTGCCCACGAGGTCGAGCGCGCGGCGGATCGCCGAGAGCATGCCGAGCGCGAGCACGTCGATCTTCAGGAGCCCCAGCGCGTCGAGGTCGTCCTTGTCCCACTGGATGATCGTGCGCTCGGGCATCGCCGCGTTCTCGATCGGCACCAGCTGCGAGAGCTGGCCGCGCGCGATGACGAAGCCGCCGACGTGCTGCGACAGGTGGCGCGGAAAGCCGACCAGTTCGTCGACCAGACGGATCAGCAGCGCGACTTTTCTATTGGCCGGATCGAAGCCTGCTTCCACCAGACGATCGGGCTTGATCCTGCGGCCGTCCCACCACGCCATCGACTTCGCCAGGCGGTCGACCTGCTCGAGATCGAAGCCGAGCGCCTTGCCGACGTCGCGCATCGCACTGCGCGGGCGGTAGCTGATCACCGTCGCGGCGAGCGCGGCGCGGTCGCGGCCGTATTTTGCGTAGAGGTACTGGATCACCTCCTCGCGCCGCTCGTGCTCGAAGTCGACGTCGATGTCGGGCGGCTCGTTGCGCTCGCGCGAGATGAAGCGCTCAAACAGCATCTCCATGCACGCCGGGTTCACCTCGGTGATCCCCAGCGCGTAGCACACCGACGAGTTCGCCGCCGAGCCGCGCCCCTGGCACAGGATGCCGCGCGAACGGGCGAAGCGCACGATGTCGTGCACGGTGAGGAAGTACGGCTCGTAATGCAGCTCCTCGATCAGCGCGAGTTCATGCTCGATTTGCGCGCGCACCTTGTCCGGCGTGCCGTCAGGGAAGCGCCGCAGGAGCCCCGCCTCGGTCAGACCGCGCAGGTGCGAGATCGCGGTCTCGCCGGGCGGTACCAGCTCCTCGGGGTATTCGTAGCGCAGTTCGTCGAGCGAGAACGTGCAGCGCGCCGCGACCGACAAAGTTTCATCCAGCAGCGGCTGCGGATAGAGCTGGGCGAGGTCATTGGGCGTGCGCAGATGCCGCTCGCCGTTGGGATGCAGCGCGTCGCCCGCGTCGGCCACCGGCACGCCGAGGCGGATCGCGGCGAGCGTGTCCTGCATCGCGCGGCGCTCGGGTACGTGCATGTGGACATCGCCCGCGGCCACGAGCGGCAGGCCGGCCGCCTGGGACAGTTCGGTCGCCGCGGCGAGGCGCTCGGCGTCGTCGGGTGCGCGGAACAGCTCCACCGCGAGCCAGGCGCGGCCGGCAAAGCGGCTGGCGATTGCCTGCGCGTGCTGAAGCGAAGGCAGCGGATCGGCGAGCAGCAAGGCAAGGCAACCGGGCACGCCGCCGGCCAGGTCGGCCAGCGCAAGCCGGTAGCTGCCCTTGGTCGCGCTGCGCCGCCCGCGCGTGATGAGCGCGGAGAGATGGCCGTAGCCCGCGCGGTCGGTCGCCAGCAGCACCACGCGCGGCCCGTCGTCGAGCCGGATCTCGCTGCCGACGATGAGCTTCATCCCGCATTCCTTCGCCGCCACGTGGGCGCGCACGACGCCCGCGAGCGAGCATTCGTCGGTGAGCGCGAGCGCCGCGTAGCCGAGCGCATGCGCGCGTTCGACCAGTTCCTCCGGGTGCGACGCGCCGCGCAGGAAGCTGAAGTTGGAGAGGCAGTGGAGTTCGGCGTAGGGTGGCATGGCGGGATTTGTCGTTCATCCCCTCTCCCCACCGGGGAGAGGGTCAAGGAGAGGGGGCGCATCACGAAAACGCGTGGCACATCGTGCCCTCTCCCCTACCCCTCTCCCGCAAGCGGGAGAGGGGATGCTTGGTAGCCAGTTCCTCCGGGCGTAATCCGCCCCTTCTCACCTTGGGAAGATGATTCGATGACACAACGCATCCGCTCCAGCACCGCTTCCATCTCCTGCATCACCTCGTGATTCCAGAAGCGCAGCACCGTGTACCCCTGGCTGCGCAGCCAGGCGTCGCGCTGCCGGTCGTAGCTCGACTGCCCGGCATGCTGGCCGCCGTCGAGTTCGACGATCAAGCGCCGCTCCCAGCAGATGAAATCGACGATGTAGCGACCGACAGGCTTCTGCCGCTTGAATTTCAGGCCCATGAAGCGATGCGCGCGCAGGTGGTACCAGAGGCGCGCTTCGGCTTCGGTCTGGTGGGTGCGCAGGGACTTGGCTTTTGTCAGGGTGGATGATTCTGGCTTTGTCATCGTTCGTCCTCTCTCCTGCTTATTGCCCTCTCCCCTACCCCTCCACCCGCAAGGAGTACGCCGGCGGGTGCCCCGCTGCTGCGCAGCGACCCATCCGCTGTCCCACAAGCGGGAGAGGGGGTGGTTGCAAACGCCGCCACCAATCATGGAAGCAGCATCTCCATGCCACCCCTCTCCCACGAGTGGGAGAGGGGTGTTGTAGGGTGAGCCAACTCCCGCAAGTGGTAGAGGCACGTCCGTCCCCTCTCCCGCTTGCGGGAGAGGGCTAGGGAGAGGGCCGACTTTCGCCATCACGCAAACACCCCATGCACATACCACTCGCCGCTGCCGCGGTCGCAATACACCCACAGCTGCGCGCCGCTGCGGTCTTCCGCGACGTAGTAGTCGCGCGCGACGTCGCTGCCGTCCCACCAGCCGCTTTCGATGCGCTCGGGGCCGGACTTCAATTTGAGCCGGCCGTCGTGGCAGGGCTGCGGATTGGGCAGGAGCCACAGCGGGCGATGGCGGTTGGCGGCGGCCGCGCCGCGCGGGACCTGGGCCGGACGCCAGGCGCGCTCGGGGCGGTGGTCGGCGGCGGTCTCGATGCCGTAGACCGCGTCCGCACCGAGGCGGATGCGCAGGCGCTCCAGCAGCAGGTCGCCGTCGGCTTCGCTGGTCTTTGTCTGGAACAGGTCGCTGTTCGATCCCGCCAGCGGCAGCACGCGCGGCGCGCGCAGCACGATCGTGTGCACCGACGCCGGCAGGCGGGTGCGGCCGAGCGTCTCGCGCAAGAGGAGCTGCATGCGCCCGGCGTCGCGCACCGGCTTGACGAAGCCGAGCTTGACGACGGTGGGGTCGCGCCGCTCGTGGCGACAGGCGAGTTCCATTTCCTGCACGCCGGCCTGGCGCAGCGCGAGGAAACCCTCCAGTTCCGGCAGCAGGCGGCGCGCGGCGAACAGCAGCGCTTCGGCGGCGTGCACCGGCGCGAGCAGTTCCAGCGAACGCTCGAAGCTTGCCGGCGGCTCGAAGAACGCACGCGCCTCGGGCAGCCGGCCGAGCGCATGGTCGAGCTCGTCGACCAGCGCCTGGCCGAAGCGCCGCGCGGTGCCTGCGCGCGGCAAGCGCAGGCAGTCGCCGAACGTCGACGCGCCGACCTTCTCCAGCCCCTCGACCACCGCCGGCGGCTGGTCGAGCAGGGCGACCGGCAGCGCGGCGAGCACCTGCTCGAGCCGCGTGGGCTCGCGGATCGCCTTCTCGATCCCGGCCTTCGCCAAGAGCCAAGCGCCGTGCGACGACGGCGCGCAGGCCATGCTCGCCGCATAGCCCATGTCGCCGAGGCCTTGACGTGCTTGCCTGAGGAGGTTGGCCAGTCCACGATGCAGCCGCAGGCAGCGGCTGATTTCGAGCAGCAGCCCGTCAGGCGGCACGAGGCTGACCGACGGCGTGAAGCGCCCCGCCCACGCGGCGAGCCCCTCGAGCGCAGCCGCTTCGGACAGGGGATCGCGCCGGCGCACGATGAGGCCCTCTGCGAGTGCCTGCGCCGCGGGCGCCGCCATGCCGGCGTGCACGCCGCAGGATTCGGCGGGCTCGTTGCAGGCGACGATGCGGGTGCGGCCGCCCTCCTTCTCGACGACCGCCAGCGGACTCGCCTCGGCCGCGCCGCGGATGAAGACTTCGAGGGACAGCGAATGGAAGTGGAGCGCGAGCCACAGCATGACGACAAACCCGCAGAGTGTTACTTCAGGAAATGGCTTGCCGCGTGGAAATGCCGAGCGCGTTGATTTTGCGGTTCGACAGGCTCACCGCGAACGGACCGAACAGCCTGCCGTTCGTCCTGAGCCTGTCGAAGGACAAATCTGTCGAGGAACCTGTTCAGCGCGCGATACATTGCAGTACTCGCCTGAGCAAAAGCCGATCAGGCCTGCACCAGCGACAGCACCGGCGCCGTCCGTCGCGGGCGCCGCGCCGCACCCGCCTGCGGCAGCGCCACGACCACCGGCTGGCTCACCGGACCGCCGCGGCGCTTGAGGATGTGCACCGCGAGCCCGTCGGCGGCCGGTTCGAGCAGCAGGCGCAGCGCGGCGGGCGAGCGCTCGTGCGCGGCGCGTGCGTGGCGGAACAGCACGCCCCAGGCGTGGCCCGTTTCGGCCGCCAGCTGCAGGCGGCGCATGCGGCGCTCGTCGGGCGCGCGCAGCCACGCCAGCAATGCCCCGCAGGCACCCGAGCGCAGCGCCTGCTCGGCCGTCCACCAGGCGTCGGCCTCGGTCGGCGGCTTCGCCACCACCAGGCGTTTCAGATCGATGCCGGCGGCCGCGAGCGCCGCGGCATACGGCACGTAGGGCGGCGCCACCCAGGCGAGCCAGCCGTCCGTCTCCGGCAGCTGCGCCAGCGCCGGCATCAAGAGCCGCAGCTCGCCGATGCCCTGGCGCGCGAGCAGCAGCTCGGTCAGCGCCCCGCGCGGCCAGCCGCCGCCCGGCAGCAGCGCGTCGAGCGCGGCGAAGCCGGTCGGCAGCGCGGCCTCGGCCGTCTGCGCGCGCCGGTCGCCGCGCCAGATGCCGGGGTGCTGCAGCACCGATTCGAGGGAAGGATTCACGAACAGCTCCGTTGCGCCAGACCGGTCACGAATTGCGCCGATTGATCAGGTTCACTACCACCCGCGTCAGCACGCCTTTCTCGTCCGGCCGGCTCTCGGCAATCAGCAGCGTCATCGCCACCAGCGCGTTGTCGGCGATGCGCTTGCCGCCATCGGCGCGGTAGAGCGCCTGGTTCTTCTGCAGGAACCACAGGAACAGCGCGGCCGCGATACGCTTGTTGCCGTCGACGAAGTGATGGTTCTTCACCAGGAAATACAGCAGGTGCGCCGCCTTTTCTTCCAGGCTGGGGTAGACCTCCTGCCCGTCGAAGGTCTGCATCACGGCCGACAGCGAGCCTTCCAGTCCGTCGTCCTTTTCCCGGCCGAACAAAGAGGAAGCGCCGAAGCGCTCGCCCATGCGCGCGATGACCTGGCGCGCTTCATCCAGCACCAGCGCCGCCACCGGACCAGGTGACACTTCGCCCAGGCGCACCCGCTGGTGATCGTAGTCATCCAGCACCTCCAGCGCGTAGGCGTAGTCCGCCACGACCTCGAGCAGCGCGCTCGCCTCGTCGCCGCTCAGCGTGCGCCGATGTGCCACGTCGGCAACCAGACGCACCGCCTGGTTGAGTTCCTTCAAGCGCTGCGCGTGCACGGTGTAGCCCTGCACCAGATGCTGGCGCAGCACGTTGGTGGCCCAGATGCGGAACTGGGTGCCGCGCAGGGAGTTCACGCGGTAGCCGACCGAGATGATCGCGTCCAGGTTGAAGTATTCGACCTGATAGGTTTTTCCGTCAGCGGCAGTTGTTGCATTTTTTGCAACAACTGCCGAGCGTTCCAGTTCTCCCTCCTTGAAGACATTACGGAGGTGGCGCGAGATCACGGACTTGTCCCGCTCGAACAAGTCAGCAAGCTGGTTAAGCGAAAGCCAAACCGACTCCCGCTCCAGCCGCACGTCCAGCGCCGGGCCACCGTCGGCCGCCCGGTACAAAACGATTTCACCCAGCCCAGTGCCCATCGTGGTGCCTCCAGGTCAAATCTTCCCGCTCAAGCCCGGCTCACAGGCTCTTGCCGTTGCGGATGACGCCGACTGCGATGCCCTCGATCACCAGTTCCTGGCGCGTGAGGTCGACCTCGATCGGCTCGAAGTCGGGGTTTTCCGGGAGGAGCTGCACGGTGTGGCCGCGCTTCCTGAAGCGCTTGACCGTGACCTCGTCGCCGAGCCGCGCCACCACCACCTGCCCGGCGCGGGCGTCGGCGCTGCGGTGCACCGCGAGCAGGTCGCCGTCGAGGATGCCGGCGTCCTTCATGCTCATGCCGCGCACCTTCAGCAGGTAGTCCGCGCGCGGCGAGAACATCGCGGCGTCGAGCTGGTAGTGCCGCTCGATGTTCTCCTGCGCCAGGATCGGGCTGCCCGCGGCCACCTGGCCGACCACCGCCAGCCCGCCGCCGCCCTTCAGGCGGATGCCGCGCGAGGTGCCCGGCACCAGTTCCAGCACGCCCTTCTTCGCCAGCACCTTGAGATGCGCCTCGGCCGCGTTGGGTGAACTGAAGCCGAAGCGCTCCGCGATTTCCGCGCGCGTCGGCGGCAGGCCGGTGGTCTCGATCCACTCGCGGATCAGGTTCAGGATTTCTTCCTGGCGGGGCGTCAGGTCTCGCATGGCTTCCTCCGGATACTGTATGCATTTACAGCTGTATGCGTATACAGTATAAATACCAAAACCGGAAAACGCCAATGCGAATGTGCGGGCTCCGGTTCATCGCATACGCACCAGGAGAAGCCATGATGAAGCTCGGAAAGATCAGCCCCCTCGCCTTCAGCCGCATGAAGCAGCGCGGGATTTCCATCGACGCCCTGAACGACCTGCTCGCCCGCGGCCAGGTCGAACGGCAGCTCGACGGCGCACAGGTGATCTACCTCGACAGCCCCGTCCCCGGGCCGACCTGGGTCCACCGCCCGCAGCCCCGGCTCTATGCGGTCGTGGATGCGGCCGGCGAGGTGCTGACCGTGGAGAAGCGGGTGCGGCTCAGAAGCTGAGCCGCCCCATCGGCCGGTTACTGCGACGGCCTCGCGGCCGCGAGATAGGCCGCGATGTCATTTACCTCGGCCTCGCTCAACCGGAAACGGTGCGCCCGCACCGACCTGCTCGCCAGCACGGCAGGCAGCTCCGCCAGCGGCGTCCGCATGTCCGCCGCGCCGTTGCGATGGCAGCGGCTGCAGTTGGCCTCGAACAGCGTCTTGCCGCGCATCGCGTCCTGTGCACCCGCCGGGAGTGCGAAGCCGGCACACATCATCAACAGCAGAAAGCGCATCGTCATCGGGCGTCCTTGTCAGTCATGCGGATGCTTTCAATCTAGCCGCCCGCGCGGCCGGGCGCCACGGCACGGGACCGTCCGGGTTCGCCGCGCAGGCGGGTACTATTAGGCCTTTGCTTCGAACCACGCGCACGTGCTGCCCCAGTGTCGATGAACATTCCGGCGAATGCATTCCCCGCCCAGCCTTCCGCACCTGAAAAGCCCTTGACGGAAGCCGCCACCGCGGCCCTGCGGGACTGCATCGCGCGCCACGCGGCCGCGATCCCCGCGCTGGCCGAAATCGGCGGGCAGCTGCGGCGCGTGCTGGATCCTGCGGCCAGCCGGCTCCTACACCCCGCACCCTCTCCCCAGCCCTCTCCCTCCGAGGGAGAGGGGGCATCTTGTGATGGACTGGCCCCTCTCCCCAGCCCTCTCCCACAAGTGGGAGAGGGGGCATGCTGTGGCGAACTGCTCCCCGCTCCATCCCCTCTCCCCGCCGGGGAGAGGGCCAGGGAGAGGGGGAACGCTCGCACCGCACAACCGTCCGCCACCACTGCTGCCGCACCCTCTCCCCAGCCCTCTCCCTCCGAGGGAGAGGGGGCATCTTGTGATGGACTGTCCCCAACCCCATCCACTCTCCCCGCCGGGGAGAGAGCCAGGGAGAGGGGAGACGCTCGCACCGCACAACCGTCCGCCACCACTGCTGCCGTACCCTCTCCCCAACCCTCTCCCTTGGAGGGAGAGGGGGTATCTTTTGACGGCCTGTCCCCAACCCAATCCCCTCTCCCCTCCGGGGAGAGGGCCAGGGAGAGGGGGAACGCTCGCACCGCGCAACCGTCCGCCACCACTGCTGCCGTACCCTCTCCCCAACCCTCTCCCTTGGAGGGAGAGGGGGTATCTTTTGACGGCCTGTCCCCAACCCAATCCCCTCTCCCCGCCGGGGAGAGGGCCAGGGAGAGGGGGAACGCTCGCGCCGCACAACCGTCCGCCACCACTGCTGCCGCACCCTCTCCCCAACCCTCTCCCTTGGAGGGAGAGGGGCCATATACGCGAAAGGGGACTCCCTCCGAGGGAGAGGGCGTAACAGCACTCGACGCCCTCATCGCCCTCTACGAACCCTGCTATCCCCTGCTGGAACAGGCGATGTGGTCGGGCGCGGCGGACTTCCATGCATTGCTGGCGAGCTACCAGGCGCTGTTCCGCGAGCAGGAAGCGCTGATCCGGCAACGCGGCCACGACGACCGCCATCGTTTCATCCTCGCCATCCCGGTGGCGGATCGCCCGCCCCACCTGAAGGCCTGCCTCGAAAGCCTCTACCAGGTCTGCACGCTGTTCGGCTACGGCGGCCAGACCGCCGGCACATGGGACCGCATCACCGTCGTCGTCAGCGAGGACAGCCGAGACGCGGCCAACATCCGCCGCCATCAGGCGCTGGTCGAGGAATACCGGCAGAAGGGCCTCCAGGTCGTCCACTTCGGGCTCGACGAGCAGTACGACCTGCTGCACGCCCTGCCCGCGCCGCAGCGCGAACGGCTCGGCCATCTGCTCACCACCCAGCCGCGCGAACACTTCTCGCGCAAGGGCCAGGCCGCCAACCGCAACCTCTGCTATTTGAAATTCCTGCAGCTCACCGAGGACCGCGACAACACGCTCTACTACCTCGTCGACAGCGACGAGAGCCTGTGCGTCAACCGGCAGACCGCAGCCGGCGAGGAAGTCGTCCATGCGCTGCCCTACTTCCACGCCATCGACCGCATCTTCCGCAGCACCGACACGCTCATGCTCACCGGCAAGATGGTCGGCGACCCGCCCGTGTCGCCGTCGGTGATGGCGGCGAATTTCCTCGACGACGTCACCGCCTTCTTCACCCGCCTGGCCGGCCTGCGCGGCGACGCGGCCTGCAGCTTCCACGGCCTGCCGGCGGAGCAGCCGGGCGACGCCGCGTATCACGACCTGGCGAAGCTGTTCGGGTTCGAGAACCAGCCGGCGACCTTCGCGTATTCGTGCCGCCTGCACGGCGCGCACGACCACCGCGCCTGCCTCGCCGACTTCGCCGCCCGGCTCGACGCCTTCTTCTTCGGCGAGCACCTCACGCGCAGGACCTGGTTCGGCTACGGCAAGGGGTTCACCGAGTTGAGCCCCGCGCGCACGGTCTACCCCGGCAACACCATCGTCAACTACGCAGGGCTCAAGTACATCATCCCCTTCGGGCATTTGCGTTTGAGGATGTCCGGCCCCACCGCCGGCCGGCTGATCGCCGCCGAGATCGGGCCGCGCTTCGCCTCGGCCAACCTGCCCAACCTGCACCGCCGCACCACCGAGGCCGGGTTCGCCGACGACTTCCGCCCCGGCGTCGAACTTGCCCGCCAGGGCATCGACCTCTCCGACGAATTCGAGCGCCAGTTCTTCGGCGACCTGATGCTGTTTTCCACGGAGGAACTGGTCAGGCGCGCCGACGTGAACCGGCCGTTTGCAAAAGATTTGATCGAGGCCGTCGTCGGCGCGAAGGAGACCGAACTGCTCGCGCTCTACCAGCAGAAGCACGACGCCATCGTCGAGAAGAACCGGCAGCTGCAACGCCTCGTCTTCGAGGCCGGCCACTGGTGGCTCAGTGCAGCGCCGCTCGCCGAGGCGCTGCAGCAGGTGCGCGCCTTCATCGACAACATCGACCGCAACTTCGGCGAGCACGCCCCGGCCTGGCGCCAGATCCAGTCCGCCGCGCACCGCGCCGAACGCAAGCAGCAGATCGTCGAGGCCTTGATGGACTACCGCGCCGAGCGCGATGCGTGGGACAGCCTGTTCTGAAGTGGTAGCGCCCCCTCTCCCCGGAGGGGCGAGGGCGCCATGCAGCCGCAGCACTCCCCTCTATCTCCCCTCTCCCGCTTGCGGGAGAGGGGCCGGGGGAGAGGGCCGGGTGACACGCCAGGGTCAGAGCGAGGTTCAGGTTTCACCCTCTCCCCAACCCTCTCCCTCAAGGGAGAGGGAGTGTTCCGCCGCCACAGCACTCCCCTTTCCCACTCGTGGGACAGCGAAAGGGTCGCTGCAGAGCAGCGGGGTACCCATCGGCGTACTTCTTAGCACTCCCCTCTCCCGCTTGCGGGAGAGGGGTCGGGGGGAGAGGGCCGCTTGGTTCGCCCGAGGACAGTACCGAGCCCGGGCCTGCCACCCTCTCCCCAACCCTCTCCCTCAAGGGAGAGGGAGTGTTCCGCCGCCCCAGCGACTCCCCTTCCTCTCAAGGTACAGCGAGCCAGCGACCACGGCACTCCCCTCTCCCGCTTGCGGGAGAGGGGTTGGGGGAGAGGGCCCGGTGGAGAAGCCCACCCCTAAACCGTCACAGACCCCCGCGCGCGCGCCACCATCTCCTCCCGGCACATCCGATAAGCCTCCCGCGCCTCGTCCAGCGCCGCCTGCGGAATCGCGATATGCGAATAATCGCTGCGCCCCCTGTCGATGCCCCCGCTGCGCATCCGCTCCGACGTATCGCCCCTGCGCGCCCGCCCCGTCTGGCTGAACACCTCATACCGCTCGCTCAAGGGCGAATCCAGCGCCAGCCATGCCGTCAGCCTGGGCAGCAGCCGCTCCGGCGCGCGCTGCCACAGCTCCGCATCGAAATAGAAATAAGGCCAATCGCTTGTGCGGCAAAACCCCGCCAGCGCGCGCACGCGCTCGACGTAATACTTCGCCGCCTCCACCGGCGACGCATACAGATCCGGGTCCGGCTTCTGCGCAAACAGATGCACGATGCTGCGGATCGTGTGCGCCGGTTCCGCCAGCGAAACCAGGATCTTGATGTCGGCACGCCCCAGCCGCTCGGGCTTCAGCACATAGTCGTTGTGCAGCAGCTTGTCGAACAGGTAGCGGCTGTTCGGCTTGAGCGCATCGCCCTGCCGGTACAGCTCAAGCTGCCGGTCCAGCGCGGATGCGTCCTCATAGCTGAGGTGCATCTCGTAGTAGCCGTTGATCTGCGGGTGCGAGCCGAGGATGTGCCCTGCCAGACTCGTGTAGGCACGCATGTGGCTCAGCAGGAAGATTCGGGCATAGTAATCAGACAAGGCATCGCCTCAGGCCGCCCGCGTGCCCTTGCAGTCCGGATAGCGCGTGCATCCCCAGAATTCCTGCCCCGCGTTGGCCCCCCGCTTGGCCTTGCGCTTCACCATCCGGCTCTGGCATTCCGGGCAGAATGGCGCGCCGGTCGTCATCACGCTGAGCGGGTCGCGGAAAAACTTGGGCGGCGGCTTCACCCCGGCGATCAGCGCGTGCAGCGCCTTGCCGTCCATCAGCTCGATGTTCCGGCCCTTGGCAAACGCGCGCGCCTCGTCGGTGAACACGCCGGACGTCACCACGAACCCGCCCGTGGCCCCCCGGGCCGCCATCACCCCGTAGAGCTCGCGCACGATGTTCACGCCCACCTTGACCGCGCGCCACTGCTTGCACTGCGCGAGAAAGGTCTCGCCCTGCTTCTTCAGCACCAGATCGATGCCGCCGTCGGCCCCGCCGCCGCCCTTCTCGGCCACCGAATAGCCCTTGCGGCGAAAGGCCTCGCCCACCACCGACTCGAACTGCCGCCAGCTCATGGCGTTGAGCGCACCCGCGTCGGGGCTCGCCGCCACCTGCTCATGCAAGGCGCGCCGCCTGTAACGGCCATACGCCGACACCGCCGCACCGACGAGGAACGCCAGGGGCAGCAGGTACTGGCCGAACACGGCGAGCGACTGAAAAGCCGCACTGACGGCGGATTTCCCCATCTGGCCGGGCTGGGCGACGATCGTCACGTCCGTGCTCGCCACGTTGTGCAGCCAGAGATACGCGGCAATCGCGAGCGCCACGCCGGCCCACCAGGGCAGCTTGCTGGTGAGTTCGATGATGCCTTCAACGAGAGAGTGCTTCAGTCGCGCCAAGTGATCCTCCTTTGCCTGCGTTTGAGTCCGCCATCCCCCACCACTCAGCGGCGCATCGTCGCCTTGATGTCGAAGAAGGTTGGGCTGCTTCCGAAAGTAGCTAGGCCGACAATACTGGCGTGCAAGGAAAACTGCACCGAGTTCCTCGACGGATAAAGGGCGAGCGTGCCGGAATAGCGCCGGTTGTAAGCCGTATAGCGGCAACCGGCCAGGGTCACATCCAGTGTCAGCATGTTCGGCGTCAGATAGGGCGCCGCCACGCCCAGCAGCGTGCAGCCGTTCTCGGGACTCGCGCCCTGAACCTTGCCGGCCTTGTCCACCTGGACCACGAGCGGCACCACCCCATGCGCCTCGGCCACCGGCTGGCCCTTCACCGCCGCCTGGTATTGGGCCTGCCCGCGCCAGACCCCGTAAGGCGTCGTGTAATCGAGCGTGATCGAAGCGGCGGATTTGCCGCCAGGGCCGGCGGCAGCGGCATTCTGGCCTGACGCGCCCGGCAGCGTCGGCGCATCACAGGGTTTGTCGGTGTAGACCGTCTTGCCGTTGACGCTGCAGCGGTAGAACGGCTCATCGGCGCTCGCGGACGCCAACGACAGAGCGCCGATCACCGCGCACGCCAACACCATGCTGCGGCGAATCCGGCGGGAGAGGCGCGCGTTCATCGCGCGGCCTCCTGCATCTGCCGCGTGATCTCGACCGTCCGCACGCTCACCGTCGTCACGCGCATCAACAGGTCGATCACCTTGTCCTTGTAAGCAGCGAAGCGGTAGCTGTCGAATTTCTCGCGGATGGTCGGGTCCTTGGGTTTCTTTTCCTTGTACTGGTCGAGTATCCATTCCAGCGCCGAGCGGTTGCCGAGCTTGTAGTCCCAGGCTTCGGGCGGAATGTCGGACAGCGTGGTTTCGCTGTCGAGCTGGATGCGGCCGGCGTCCTTGTCGGCCTTGAGCATCGCCTTGGGCGACTGGCCGGCGGCGCGGGCCTTCTCGTCGGGGATGTCGGTGCGCGTCAGCGCCCAGGGTTCGACGGCCTCGTAGCCGATATGCAGGTCCATCAGCGCCCTGCCCCAGTCGGCCCAGCGCCAGAAGCCGGGGTAGAAGGGGATGCGGGGGAATTCGCGCTTCAGGTTCTGCGCGTACTTCTCGCGGTAGACGGGATCGTGCAGCACCGCGTAGCAGTAGTGGAAAATCGCCTCCTTCGTGATCTTGCGGGCGAGTTTGCCTGTGCCGGTTTCGGGCTTGTAGTGTTCTTTGAATTTGTTTAAGCCCCAGTCTGTTACGTTCTCGATCCGCTGGCCCCCCTCATACCTGTACAAGGGAAGCCCGGACGCAGCGGCAGCTGCGCCAACAAAGTGATAATCGAATACGTTTTCGCACACCAACGCCATGAATGGCTTCTGTGAACCGGCGTCGGTAAAGGCTATTACTCGGTTAGGCGCGTTGCCGTGCTCACCAAACAGTTTGGTCTGCTGATACTGCACTTCAATCAGGCGACCATTGAAGTGCAATGCCTTCTTTATGAAAGGCCGGTATGTGCAGCAAACAACGGTACCCTGTGTGCGCTGATATTGAACTCCGGCGGCAAGATCGCTCTTAACCGCGCGTGTCCACTTAATCTCGTACGTCAGTT